>JASFRG010000078.1:0-22772 GCA_050115035.1 Anaerolineales bacterium
TGTCTTTCTATAACTCATGTGCCCATTATATACTTACCCAAGGTTGAAAACGGCCTGCCTGAAAGGCAGGGGTTTTAGACCCTATTTACAGACAATAAACTCAACACCTCACGGTTCACATCCGTGAGGTCATTAAATTTTTCCAAAATCCTAAGGCAAGGGTCTGCAAAACCCTGATCACGGGTTCGAGTCCTGTCGACGCCTCTAGGGCACAACAACGGGTTCCTCTGTAGAGGAGCCCGTTCCTTTTTGTGTGCTGATCTCATTTGAGAAACTTTTCTGTTTGGGGTTAAACCCATTTAGTTATTATTAGTTTTGACGCATGTAGATAAATTGTTTTGAAGTTATAAGATTTCAAGCTACGAATGTATCTATAATGTAAACGCGTTTCCTTCCAGTGGAAATCGTATTTGAATAGTATTTACCGCGAACAGCAAACAGTTAGACAGTATTATTAGGAGATTTAGATTGAAGATTCGGGATTATCGAGAGGTTGAAAAATACAAAGGCATATTTGAAAATGCTACGGAAGGGATATTCCAATCAACACTCGATGGGCGTTTCCTAAAAGTTAATCCTGCGATGGCCCGAATCTTCGGGTACGACTCTCCTGATGACATGGTCAAATCCATTACCGATATTTCAAAACAAATCCATGTAAATGAAGTGTCTCGAAAAAAGTTTCTCGAAAAAATTTCTGCTTACGGCCAGGTAAAGGGGTTCGAAGCCCGAAATTTTAGGAAGGATCAGAGCATCATCTGGACCCGAACAAACGCCCGCACAGTTCGTGACAAAAATGGGGACATTTCATATTTTGAAGGATTTTTGACAGATATTACAGCAGAGAAGGATGCGACCCTTGCTTTACGCGAAAGCGAGGAACGATATCGGTCGTTGGTGGATCGCCTACCCGGAGCAGTTTTTCTCAGTGAGCCCGATGATTTAGAAAAATCGATTTACATCAGTCAAAAAATCAAGGATCTTCTAGGATATTCCCAAGATGAATGGCTTTCAACCGTACTATGGAAAGATTGTATCCATCCTGATGACCGTGATTTTGTCTTTACCGAGAACAAGCACGCAAATGAAACTGGCGATCCATTCCGACGGGAATATCGCCTTCTAAACAAAGAAGGCGGTTATATTTGGATAAGAGAAGAGTCATCCCTCATTTTCGATGCGCAGGGAATGCCCCTCTTTTGGCAGGGATTCTTTCTAGACATCACTGATCAGAAAACGGCTGAGGAAACTATCCTGAGAAGTGAAAAACAATTCACAAAAATCTTCCGCTCCAATCCAGTCGCATCTACAATTACAACCTTTGATGAAGGGGAATACATCGATGCCAATCAAGCTTATTATGATCTCTCAGGATATCAAGCGGATGATCTCATCGGTCGAAGTGCTGTAGATCTCGGGTTTATCACAAAGACAAAAAGGAAAAAATTTACCAAAAAATTGAGGAGTAAAAAGTCTATTAAAGGAGTTGAGGGACGCCTCGTGACAAAAGATGGAGTAGTTCTGAACACGCTCGAATTTTACGAGACAATCCGATTAAGAGAT
Source organism: Anaerolineales bacterium (assembly GCA_050115035.1). Lineage (GTDB taxonomy): Bacteria > Chloroflexota > Anaerolineae > Anaerolineales > Villigracilaceae > JAABUE01. Next base: position 1,564 of record JASFRG010000078.1, read on the forward strand.
AAAGATCACATCTTAGCTACTTTTCACGATATCACAGGAAGGGTAACAGCACTACGAGCACTACAGGAAAGTGAAGAACGTTATCGCTCACTGGTTGAATTATCACCAGAAGCGATTTTAATACATGCAGAAGGCAAGATTATATTTGCCAACACCGCAGCTATGAAGTTGTTGGGCGCAACCAGCGCGAAGGAATTTATCGGTAAATCGGTGTTGGATGTAGTACATCCAGACTTCAGGGATTACGTTAATGAAAGAGTCCAACGTGCAATAGAGACAGGTGAAACTCTGCCTTTGACCGAGGAAAAATTCTTAAAATTAAATGGTGATGTAATTGATGTGGAAATCACTTCACAACCGATCAGTTACAGCGGTAAAAAAGCGATGCAAGTTTTTGCACGTGACATCACCGAACGAAAGGAGGATGAGGAAACTCTTGGTCATCAATTAGAAGAATTAACTATACTGCACAGCGTTGCTTTAGCTGCATCTTCTTCAACCGATGAGGATGATTTGATCCAGCGAATTACGGATATCATCGAGGACACCCTCCATCCGGACAATTTTGGAGTAAAACTAGTTTCTGAAAGCGGTGACAAAATCTTGTCACACCCATCTTACCGAAGGTACCAGCAAGCCCTTGAAAAGCAAACCTTAACTCTCGATAAGGGAGTCTGCGGGAAAGTGGTCAGGACCGGACAGTCGCTCCGCCTCGTGGATATCAAGCAGGAGCCAGTATACATTGAGGGAACTCCGGACATCCAATCAGAATTGTGTGTACCGATCAAGATACAGGACCGGGTTATTGGTGTTCTCAATGTCGAATCCAAAGAGCCGAATGCATATAACGAGGCTGATGAACACCTACTTAATACCGTTGCCGGAACCATGGCCACAGCTATTGAACAATTGCGTCTTTTCAAAACATCTCAACGACGTTTGCAAGAGCTGACAATTTTAAATGCGGTTGGACAGGCAAGCACAGATGCGACGAATGTGGATGAGCTAATTGACAAAGTAACTCGAGTTATTGGCGATACGATCTATCCGGACAATTTTGGTGTGCTCCTGCTTAATAAAGAAGGTTCTCATCTCACACCACACCCTTCATATCGTGGCATCACAACGGGGAAATTTCCGAACCCATTATCATTAAGCCAAGGAGTTAGTGGAGAGGTCGCCGCTACCGGACTTCCCAAACGAGTTGCGAATGTAAGAACACATAAGAAATATATTGAGGTTACATCGCAGGTACAATCTGAGTTGTGTATTCCAATAAAACATGTGGATCAAATATTGGGTGTAATCAATGCAGAGAGCGTCAAGATAAATGCTTTTACAAAAGATGACGAACAATTACTCTCAACCATAGCCAATACGCTCGCAACCGCAATGGAAAAACTGCGTTTACTTGAAGAAGAAAGAAAACGACGCCAGGAAGCAGAAGCGCTACGTGAAGCAACCGCAGCATTGACAACATCTATAGAACTCGAATCTCTCTACGAGCTCATACTCGATTCCGTTACAAAGTTTGTTCCCTTTGACAGTGCTTCAATAGGAATTTTTGACCAGGGATATATAAAAATTGTCGCGGGTCGAAATTTGAAAGACAATAAGATTGGCAGCAACACAAGATATCATTTTGATTCCACCCAATTGGAAAACCCAGAATCGCTACGAGACCCAATCATTATCCCTGATGTACGCAATGATGATCAGTTTGAGAAACTTGAAGACACTAAATATATTCGCGGATGGATGGGAGTACCAATGGTTGTGCAAGATCAATTGATCGGCTTCTTGAATTTCAATAGTTCTCAACCAAATTTTTTCACAAAAGAACATGCTTCTTTGGCTCAAACTTTTGGTCATCAGGCAGCAATCGTTATTGAAAATGCACGTCTATTCCATGAGGAAAACCAGCGCACTCAAATTATTGAGGCTATGGCAAAAATTACCAATGAGTTTGCAACTGCTCATGAAACCATGCCGGCCCTCGAAAAAATTACTAAACGTTCATTGGAGCTTTTACGCGCATCTACAGTGGCAATCTATATGCTTCAAGATGACAATGAAACAATAAAGGTTGTCACAGCATTGGGAGCACACCGAGAACAATTGATTTCTCACACGCTTAAAATCGGCACTGGTATCACAGGTAACATAATTACCACTGGCAAGCCAGAGATCGTTGATGACATGTCTAATGATCCTCGCCGCAAGAAGGTTCCAGGTACACCGGCAGATGATGCACAACGCGACACAATCATGTCTGCACCATTAGTCCTGCGCGGAAAATCCATCGGTGCTATTAACGCATGGAGGAAACGTTCAAGTGGTCTGTTCAACGAGTCTGAACTTAACTTCCTGGTTACGATTGCAAACCAAACCTCGATATTGATTGAGTCGATTCGTCTTTTCCAAGAAACAGCTAGACGTGCCCAAGAGGCCCATGCTATTGCAGAAGTTGGCAGGGATATATCTTCTACACTCCAGCTCGATATTGTATTGGAAAGGATTGCGAAGTATGCAAAAGAGCTGTTGATGGCCGAAACCAGCGCGGTCTATCTATCGAGTCCGGAGGATACTTTGCTTCGGGCTATTGCGGCAATTGGAAAGGATGCGAAAGAAATTAAAAATGATCCTCTTACAATTGGAACCGGTATTTTGGGCAACATCGCTTTGCAAAAGTCTGGGGAAATCGTGAATGACACAGTGGGCGATAACCGTGCCATCGTAGTTAAAGGTACCGAAATGCATCCAAACGAGCATCTCATGGGAGTACCGGTATTATCAAAAGATCAATTGACTGGGTTGTTGGCCGTCTGGCGTACTGGCGAAGGTGAAGAATTCAAGCCATTTGAGTTAGATTTTCTCAGTAGCTTAGCACAACAAGCCGCCGTAGCCATCGAAAATGCACGTCTGTTCGAGATCGAACAACGTCGCCTTCAAGAAGCCGAGACTCTTCGTCAGACATCCGAAGCAATCACATCAACGCTTGACATCCAAGAAGTGCTTACATCGACTCTAGAGAATCTAAATCGAGTCGTTCCTTTTGACAGCGCAGGAGTTTTCCTCATCGAAGACGATAAAGTACGCTTGACTGCTGTTAAGGGAATGCCGGATAACGAAGAAAGCATTGGTAGACTGTTTCCAGCCGATGATACCTTGTTGCAGGAAATAACGCGAACCAGGTTGCCACTTATACTCAAAGATGCCGAGAATGATGCCCGATTCAAAAAATGGGTTACGGACAAAGCCCGTGGCTGGCTAGGCATTCCATTGATAGCCCGAGGAGTAATCATCGGTTACTTTACGATTGACAGCCAAAAAGTTGGCGCCTACAGTGAGCATGATGCGAATATCGCCATGACGTTTGCTCATCAAGCCGCGGTCGCAATCGAAAACGCACGTCTGTACGCGAGAGGGGAAAGCCAAATCCGTCAGCTTACCGTGCTAAGGGATATCGACAGCGCCATTTCATCAAGCTTTGACCTTCGAGTTACGCTAAATCTGCTGATCGGTTATGCTACCAAGGAACTGAAAGCCGATGCCGGCGCAGTCCTTCTATTTGATTCAGATCTCAAGTCTCTTTCCCTATTTACAGAGATAGGTTTTACCAGAAAACACAATAATACGTCTTCTTATATTCGAATCGGAGAGGGGTTGGCAGGGCAAGTCGTGTTGAATAGGAAACTTATCCATATCACTGACTTGGATAAATCAACGGAGTTCACACTTGGCGAATACACTAACTTCGAAAGTTTTAAAAGTTATTTTGGTGTACCACTCATCGCAAAAGGCCAAATCAAGGGAGTCCTGGAACTTTATACGCGGGAGGAAAGTTACCCCGATCCTGATTGGCTCAATTTCTTGCATATGTTGGCAGGCCAGGCGGCAATTGCAATCGACAATGTGCAGATGTTCAAAAACTTACAACGCAGCAACCGGGAACTCATCCTGGCGTACGATACCACACTCGCAGGCTGGGGACGGGCACTAGAGTTACGCGACAAAGAAACACAGGGGCATACAGATCGCGTCGGAGAAATGACTATCGATTTGGCGCGTCGTCTTGGGATTAAGGGAGATGAGCTTACCAATATCATGCGTGGCACATTGTTACATGATATCGGCAAGATGGGCATTCCCGATCATATTTTGCATAAACCCGGGCCTCTTACTGAAGAAGAGTGGGAGATTATGCGCCAACATCCGCAATACGCTTGTAACTTGATTTATCCTATCCCTTATCTTCGCCCAGCTCTAGACATCCCCTTTGCACATCACGAGCGCTGGGATGGCAGTGGCTATCCGCGTGGCTTGAAGGAAGAAGACATTCCTCTAGCCGCCCGAATTTTTGCGGTGGTTGATATCTGGGATGCGCTCAAAAACAATCGTGTCTATCGCGAAGCCTGGCCAGAGGAGAAGGTACTGGAATATCTGAAAAACGCTGCCGGGATCGAGCTTGACCCCGATATCGTTGAAATCTTCCTCGAAATGCTCCAAGATGAAAAATATAAAAATCAGGCTGAATAACTCAGCCTGATTTTTGTCATATTGTTTTCTATTTCACACGCACAAAACGCCGTTTTCCCACTTGCAACACACCCGGATGCGGGAAAGCCTCATCGGCACGTTCCAGAGTTTCACCATCCAGCCGCACTCCCTTCTGATCGATCATCCTGCGCGCCTCGCTCTTGCTGGAAACCAGGCCTGCCCCCGTCAAAACATCCAATACAGTGGCCCCATCAGAAAGCTCGTATTCGGGCATATCATCTGGAGTTTCCTTCTGCTGGAATAGACGTACGAAGGCTTCTTCTGCATCCTGCGCCTCTTCATCGCTATAAAAGATGCTGACAATTTCACGCGCCAGTTTCATCTTGGCATCACGCGGATGCAGCCTTCCAGTTTGTACAGCTTTTTCCATTTCTTCGATTTCTGCCGGCGTCCAACGAGAGACAAGCCGCGAATAAGTGCCCATAGCAAAATCCGGTACGCTCATCACTTTGCCATACATATCTTCCGCCCCACTGTTGATTGGGACAATGTTCCCCGTCGACTTGGACATACGTTGTGTACCATCAGTTCCTGGCAAAATACCACAAATCACGCCTACCAAAGGTTTCTGGCCCAGCGCTTCTTGCAGTTTTCGTCCAGCGACGATAATGTTAAAAAGCTGATCCGTGCCACCGATCTGTACATCGGTTTCTTGTGCAACAGCATCATATCCCTGCATAAGTGAATAGTATGTTTCGTGCAAGTAAATTGGTTCACCGTTTTCCAGACGATTCGAAAAATTATCTCTTGCTAAAAATTGTTGCACTGTAAAATTTTGCCCTAAGCGAATCATATCTAACAGGGTGAGTTTTGACAACCATTCGCCGTTATAACGAACTTTAGTTTTCTCAGGGTCCAGCACACGAAAAGCTTGGTCGGTGTAGGTTCTAGCATTTTCGGAAACCTGTTCCTCGGTCAGGACAGGACGCGCTTTGTTCTTGTCCGAGGGGTCGCCTACCAGCGCGGTGTAGCTCCCAATTAAGAAAGTCACTTCGTGACCCAAATCCTGGAATTGTCGCATCTTGCGCATCGGGATCGTGTGTCCCAGGTGCAGGTCGACGTGAGTTGGGTCAAATCCACAATACACACGCAGAGGGCGGCCATCCTTTTGGGCCTCTATCAGTCGCTCGCGCAATTCCTTCGTCATGGCATTTTTTAAATCTTCATCGCCATACTCGGTGCCCTGCATCAAAAGCTCAACTTGTTCGTCAATGTTCATGGGAACCTCCCGAAAAAAATACGCATCACGTTTTACGTTTGCGTGATGCGTCAATCGAAACGTAAAACGTCTTCAACCCCGCGCATAATAATATGCGTTATTCGACTCCTCAACCAACTCCAGACCGGCTTCGCGTAAAATGACATCCAGGATTTTCTGACCATCGGGAAATCCTGTACGTCCACGTATTTCACCTTGGAATTCAACCTTGCCCAGGGTCTTGAAGTTAAAATGGGAATTCTCACCGATGACCTGCACCGACTTGCCCCAACGAGAGGGCAAGACCGCCACCCTCTGGACCTTAGGCCAGCTCAACCACACCTTACGCAATCCGTTCTCAAAGCGGATTCCGTCTGCCTCCAACCGGATGACAGAATTCCGGTCCAGCCAGTTTCCCAGCGAAATGCTCACACCAGAAAAGAGCAGGAATGCCCAGAAAACCCAGGCCCAAACAGGGATATAACCACTACGGTTCAAGATCCACATCCCCAGGCTGGCAGCCAGCGCCAAGCCCCAGGCGGTCCATTCACCCCGGCGGGATATCAGTTCGGGTCGGAATTCACCTTTCTCAGTCTCAGACATTGGGGGTATTATACAACAGCTTTGTAAGCATCTCCGTATTAAGAAGCCAGGTGAATGGAAGCGTGGAAAACACACATCCATTCACCTGTTCTTTTTCGCGCACTCGAATAAAGCTTATTGAGTCAAATTGAAGGTGAACTCCCAGGGGCCTGTGATTGTAAAAAATTCATCGCTATAGACAAGTTGCTCAGCCTCTTCCTGACTCATATTCTCTGGCTTTTCAACAATTTGCATGGTAGCAGCACCATTGACATCATTGCAAGCCAACGAAATTGCAACGCCACGCTCATTGAGTGCCTGCTGGATCTTGGGCATATAAATGGTGCAGTAATCCTCCTGGCGTGGAAGAGAGGCTAACGCACCGATACTGACAGTAACTGCCGACAAATCCGCATCCGGCGGAACATAGAATTCCAGCGTATCACATCGCTGTCCAGGCTGTCCGTCTCCGGTTGGTTCCTGCAAACTCAGGAATGTGGCTCCATATTCCTGCAATTCAACATCCGCATACTTCAACGTGGCACTCCAAATCGTCCAATCTGAATCGTCTGGCAGGGTAAAACACACGTCTGCATAAACCTGCTTGCCCTCCTGCCAGGCACGGTCTACACGGACATCGATCCCGCTGACAAGCTGGTTGGGTGAAATAGCCTCCGCCCCAGCCGTAGGATAGGAATCAGCAATGAAGGGTGTAGCTGAAGGCAAAGCCGGAATAGGCTGCCCTTGCCCGGATACTGGTTCAGAAGGACCAAGTGAGATCGGGGAGGCACAGGCTATAACGGCAAACAATAAAACGAGTGGTACAAGAAAAATACGTGGGTGCATTTTTCATCCTTTCAAATATCTTTTTGATCTATTAGGATTCGAAGTTGGAATCTACCACAAAATCCAAATATACTACTTTTTGAAGATATCTCTAAGAGCTTCTGCTAAATCTGTATAACGCATATTATACCCTATTTCGAACAGATGTTCTGGACTCGAAAAGTGACCTTCGGTCACCAAAAGGCTCATTTCTCCTAAGGCCAGGCGCATCAAAAATTCCGGGGTGTGGAACCAATACGGACGCCGCAAAACTTTGGCCAGAGTGTGCATGAATTCGGCGTTAGTGGTCGTTTGTGGTGCAATCAGATTAAACGGACCTTTTGCATTTGGATTTTCCATCAGAAATCGGATCGCGCCAATCTGATCGTCTATATGGATCCAAGGCAAGGCCTGATCCCCACGCCCAATCGGTCCCCCGATGAATAAGCGCACAGGTAAAGCCATCAGCCACAGCAGGATAGCATCCCTGGCGAGCACAACCGCCGTACGACAAACAACATGACGGACACCAACCTCCTCCACCGATCGAGTGGATTCCTCCCAGGCAACTGTTAGTTGTGACAGGTAATCATCTCCGGGTGGAGCGGATTCGTCCGCAACGCCCTCCCCTCGCAAGCCATAGTAGTTGATGCCGGATATCTGGATAAAAACATCAGGGCGGTGAGAGGCATTCTTTATAGCGGTAGCAAGCGCACGTCCGGGTTCGACGCGCGAGTCTAAAAATTGTTGTTTTTTACTTTTTGTCCACGGCCAGTTGTAGAGGCTTAATCCCGACAAATTCACTACCGCTTCCATTTCTTCCACGAGATGTCCCCAGTCATCCGTTGTTTTTCCATCCCAACCGACAACTTGGACACCGTTAATAGTTTGATTTGGGTTTCGGGACAACACCCACACCTGATGACTATCCGCAATCAACGATTCAATCAGGTGCTTTCCCATAAAGCCAGATCCACCTGCAATCAGTACTTTCATCTTAAATTCTCCATATGATTGGTTGTGCTATAATCAGCGCTTGTGGAGGCTCCATGTATGAGCCAGTACTGGTCTTAAATGCAAACTTTGAGCCAATCAATGTGTGCACAACACGACGCGCTATCGGGCTGATTCTGGCAGAAAAGGCGGCGATGGTGGTCAATGGACGCGGACACATCCACACCATCAACCAGCTATTGCCGCGACCATCCGTGATCCGCCTAGAGCACATGATCCATCGGCCACACCCGCGCGTGAAGCTGACTCGTCGTGAAGTCTTCCGACGTGATAATTATACCTGTCAGTACTGCGGGCGCCACGATCCCCCTCTAACCGTAGATCACATTCTCCCTAAACGCCTGGGCGGGAAACATATATGGACCAACGTAGTTGCGGCCTGCCCAAGTTGCAATCATCGTAAAGGTGGGCGGCGATTGGAAGAGGTGCATATGCATCTGCGACAGTTCCCCAAAGAGCCGTCAGCCAGTGCGGTATATTTGTTTGGACATCATTTGGACGAAAATGGGGAATGGGAACCGTACATCAGCGGATGGTAGGAATAAACTTTTTAAAGCACCCCTCTCCATTGAAATTAATGGAAAGGTTTCTTTTATGAGAAATCCAGGGTCATAAAATCGGTTGCGAGATCGACTTTACCTTGAAAATGTTGTTTTGCTTTCGCAGCAAGATCACCCTTGGCGTATTCACCCGTTGGGTAATGGATCAGGTACAATTGGCTCACGCCCGCCCTGGCAGCGATCTCCCCAGCCTGTTCGGCTGACGAATGTCCCATGGATGCTCCAGTAGCCTCGTGAATTAGAATATCAGCCCCTTGTGCCAGACGAACAACTTCCACGCAAGGCTCGGTATCACAAGAATAAGCCAGCGCCTTTTGACTGGCTTTAAAGTCAAAGCGCAAACCAATCGTTGGAATCAAATGCCGCACAGGCGAGGAAGTGATCTTAAACTCCGGGCAATCCAGGAGTTGTGTTTGTTCGCTTGAAGGCAGGTGGTGAAAAGCCACCGGAAAAAAATTCGGCCATCTTTCCCAGGAATACAATTCCATCATTTTTTCCATGCGGTCGAGCGTATCATGTAAACCATAAATATTGATCAACTTTTTGCGGCCTCTCAGCCACATATCCATTAACAAAAGCGGAGCACCAGAAACATGATCGGGATGAAAATGGGTCAGGATCAAATCCGTAACGTTCATGAAATCTACCCCGGCCTGACCTAAACGATGAATGGAGCTGTTAACGCAGTCAACCATAACAATACGCTCTTCCCCTATCAGCAGCATATGAGTATTTTCACTTTCTATGGATGATAACGCGTTAGATGACCCCAAAATAATTATTTTCGTCATAGGATTTTCCCCTAAAAAGCGGACGCCAGTAATATAGGAGTGATGTAGGTTTCTATAATCGACGCAATTAGCAACAGGGGAATGACAGCACCAATTACCACCTTGGTCCAATCTGCCAGTAATTCCAAAACAACTTCTCCCAAAGACCTACCCATCTGTGGTGTGACCAATACAACCCCAATCCGCAACATAGCAGCACTGGCCAATATCAATGCTGGTACTTCAAAAACGCCATGTGGTAACAGACCATTAATTGTCAATGTAATTGGAGAATATCCTAATAATTGAAATAATCCCAGCAAAGCACCGATAGTACTCAAATTGACAATATAAACTAACATTCCAAGCACGCTGAAGGAAACCAACCCCGCAAGCAATATAATGCCAACTGCACGTACGTTATGGGAAAAAATAAAGGGAGCAGATAAATTTTGGCCTAAATTGGTCAAAGTTGTTGTTTGTTCAAACTGCTTCGATAATCTCTCTACGGCATTAGGAGATGTCATATCCACAAGTTCAGGCACGTTGGTAACTGTCCATTGATAACCTACCCACAAAGTTATCACTGCCAAAAATGTCAGAACACAAACCGGAACCCATAATTGCCGCAGTGCTGTTCGAATCTCTACCCTGTACCACCCCCAAAGTGAAGAGGCCTCACCTTTGAAGTATCCCCAAAATGTACGCCAGGCCCAACGGATGTTCAATACATCTATCTCACGGCCCAGAAGATATTCCCGATGAAAGTGCGAAAGTCCAACACGAATCAACAACCCTGCTAAAATCAACACACCCACAACGGCCAGCCAAAGTACCTGATTGTTTCCCCAGAATAACAGGGCGCTCTCACCCTGCATCAAGATTGCAACCGGTATGACAACGAAAGAGGCCAACAGATTGGCCGCCTTCACTGAAGTAGATTGCACCGATATCACAATCGCTGCACTGACCATCAAGACTGCATGCCCAATTGTCAGCGCGAACAACTGAAGCAATACAGGCAGTTCAGGCATTTGAATTGCCTGGCGCGAAACGATGACCAAATAAAGGCTTATCCCAAGCAAGCTGGCAAGCAATGGTGTGAGCACACCAATTAATAACTTACCCAGGTACATGTGCCAATCCTTCAGTGGTGTGCTGAGCAATGGTTCAATCGTGCCGCGTTCCTTTTCACCCACAAAAGATTCTAGGGCCACCACTAACGAGATTGTGATCGGGAAAAATCCAATTATCAATACTGAAAAAGGAACAAGCCGATCAACTAGTAACGTACCTCCATAGCGGCCCACAAACTCCACTGCCGAGCGTGCCACTCCGTTCATCAAAAGCGGAAAAAGTAAAGTCAACACAATTAAAGGGAACAAGATACGCCAATCGCGAAGTTGATCTCGCAACTCGCGTTTGGTCACAAGCCAGACAGGCGCAAACCATTTCATAAGGTATCCCTTTTAGTGTATTGAATCAGCAGTGGTGAGTTGACCGTCAAGTGGCGCTTGCGCATCTGCCATTACTTTGAGATAAACTTGTTCGAGACTATGTGGGACTTCCTGCAAGGTCATCACCGGAGCCTGCACATCAGCCAATTCACGTAAAAGTAACGGATTGGATTCCCCCGGACGCTCTACACGGAACTTGAGCCTGTTTCCGTTATTTTCACTAAGCGTTACACCTTTTGGTAATCTCAACCCATCTACCATCCAGGGCCGAGATAATTTTGCTTCATATTCTACAGGCCCCAGGACTTGTTGTTTAAGTTCAGCCATAGTGCCATTACGCAGTATCTTTCCGCGATAAATGATGGCAATCTCATCCGCGAGCGCTTCCGCTTCCGCCAGGTTATGCGTGCAGATAACAATCGTCCGCTGTGATGATTTCAAACGAGCGATCTCATCTCGTACCAGCCGCGCGGACTCAGGGTCCATCGCCGAAGTCGGCTCATCCAACAATAATACGGGGGGTTCGTGCATCAAGGCGCGCGCCAGCGCTAATTTCTGTCGCATGCCTTTGGAATACTCACCCACTCGCTTGTTCGCTACTTCCGCCAACCCAAAATATTCCAACAAGTATTTTTTTCTTCTATCCCGTGCTGCAGAATCCAGACGATATACTTCCCCAAAGAAGTCGAGGTATTCCTGAGCAGTCATACGTACATACAGACCATGTTGCTCAGTTAACACACCTACTGAAGCGCGTACGCTCGAAGCCTGCTTAACAACATCATACCCGTTGACCGTTGCGCTTCCGCGTGTAGGATTAAGTAAAGCCGTCAACATGCGAACTGTGGTGGTCTTACCAGCCCCGTTCTGGCCCAGCAAAGCCAAAATCTGACCGGGTTTGACCTTCAATGTAACGCCGTCAACGGCTACAAAGTCATCAAAATGTTTGGAAAGATCGTTTGTTTCTATCATTGATTACAGGGTACTACGTAAATTAGCAGTTAGAACTTGCAATTTCGTAAAGAAATCTAAAAATCACTTTGTTCTAACCAGAACGTTGAAATTTTAAACGCAGCAGCATAGTGGAAGAGAATTCCTTTGTCAATAATCCAAGAGTTACCCAGATATTTTGCTTATTATCAGATGCTAATCTTGACTGAACTGTTCCCGATGGCGCCAAAACAACACCAACCCTGAAAGAACCGCGACAACTGCCATGACAGTCTGATTGGCGTTGATTCCACCCACCATAGCGGCATCCAGCCTAAGGAAGTCCAGTAAGAAGCGCCCTATGGGGTAGACGATCAAGTAGACCAGAAAAATATCCCCTTGCTTAAGCTGGTCACTATAACGACGCGCCAACCATAGCAACAAAGCCATGTTCGCCAGATTCCACAGGGATTCGTACAAGAACAAAGGATGGTAATATTCCTGCGTCTCGAAACCTGGCAACCTGTATTGAGGCTCGATATAGATTTTCCAAGGCAAACTCGTCGGCGCGCCATATAATTCCTGATTGAAAAAATTTCCCCAACGCCCGATGGCCTGACCTAAAGCCAGCGCAGGAGCAGAGATATCAGTCCATTCGGCAAAGTTCAAATCGTTCCGGCGTGCATAGAAAAAAAGCGTGATTACCCCTCCGATAACCGCACCAGGAATACCCAGTCCGCCATTGCGCAGGTTGATCAAATCGAACGGATGGGTCAGGTAGAACATGGTTGTCCTACCTTCAGCGATAGCCGATGGTGAGGGTGTAAAGACATGCCATAAGCGCGCCCCGACGACACCACCAACGATCAGCCAAATGAGCATATCCCAGACAACCTCCGGGTCATGCCCTCGACGTTTGGCTTCACGGGATGCCAACCAACCACCGGCTAAAGCCCCGGTCATGAGAATAATCCCGTAAAAACGGATAAAAAGCGGGCCGATATCAAAACCCTGTGGCATGAAAAATCACCTTAATAAGAACTACTTCATCTGCGCATGCGCCTGTTTGCGGACAAACCAGATGCGCTGCAAAGCAGTAAAATTCCCCAGGATCGCGAGAATCCACAGGGCAATAATAGGTTGATTGAAAACCAGCAACGGCGCCAATACAAGATATCGTTCCACACGCGTCAGTATGCCAACCTTGGCTTCATAGTGTAGACTTTCAGCCCGCGCTCGAACATAAGAGACAAGCACCGAACCGGCCGCGGCGGCAAAGGCCAGCGTACTCCCAAGCGCGTTCCCTTGCATGGCAAAATAATAAAGCAAGCCACCCAGAATCGCCAACTCAGAATACCGGTCGCTGACCGAATCGACAAAGGCACCAAAATCGCTGGGATCACCGCGCAGGCGTGCCATGGTGCCATCCAACGCATCGATGGGTGTCATGATCAACATCAGCGAACCACCCAGTGCAAGCCGTCCCTGTGAGATAAAGTAGGCACCCACAAAATTTCCGGCCAGACCCAGGGTGGTCATCATATTTGGTGTCATGCCAAGGCCGAGGAAGAACCTCCCCAGCGGATCGACCACCCATTTGAACCAGACGCGCATCCGATCAGTTAAAGTCACAGGCGCGCGCACACCATTATTTTCCACGGAAGTCACTCCCAATGTAATTTTTTGTTGCCTTCATTTTTCGTTAGTCATCCTCATAATCGTTATCTTCCGGATCAAGGAGGACATCTCGCTCACGGCCTCCGCCCTGTGATGGACCAACGATACCCATCTCTTCCAACTGATCCAACAAGCGTGCCGCGCGCGGATAACCAATACGTAAGCGACGTTGCAGCAAAGAAGCTGAAGCCCGCTGCGTGCCCTGAACCAGTGAAATTGCTTCGTCTAAAAGGTCATCCTCTCCGTCATCAGCTGATTCCTGCAAAACCTTTTCCCAGGGAGGTTCATCGTCCAAGGTCAGGTCAGTGACCTTTTGCCAATGTGTGATGAGCTTTTCAATTTCCTGATCTGTAACCATAACACCTTGGGCACGCATGGGGTTGCCCACCTCTGGGTTAAGGAAAAGCATATCACCGCGGCCCAATAAAGTCTCTGCGCCGGTTGCATCCAGAATAACACGCGAGTCAATCCCGGACGAGACGGCAAAAGCCAGACGAGCCGGGAAATTGGCCTTGATAAGCCCCGTCACCACATCCGTGCTGGGACGTTGGGTCGCGACCACCAGGTGAATCCCTGTAGCGCGCGCCATCTGCGCCAGGCGCACTAAGTTGTGCTCCGTCTGGTCGGGAGAGGACATCATCAAGTCAGCCAACTCATCAATAATAACCACGATTCGCGGTAATGGTTTCCCTTCTCCGCGGCGGGCTAATTTTCGGTTGTAACTGTCCAAATCACGAGACTTAGCGCCTTCTAACAAGCGGTAACGGTGCTCCATTTCCACCACGACCCAGCGCAAGACCCCCATGATACGGTCGATATCGGTTTCCACTTTACCGTACAGATGTGGCAACCCATTGTAACGCAGCAACTCAACCATCTTGGAATCGATCAAGACCAATCGCAGTTCTTCGGGGGTATTGTTCATCGCCAGGCAGGCCGCAATGGAAGTGATGCACACAGATTTCCCGGAACCTGTCGCACCGGCGATCAACAGGTGCGGCATCCGGGAAAGATCAGCCACCAATGCCTGACCCGAAACATCCCGCCCCAGTGCAATGGCCAAAGGTGAATTGACTTTATAAAAATCATCCGTCTTCAAAATCGGACGCAAACGCACCACCGAGGAACTCGGATTTGGAACCTCGATGCCCACATATGGTTTCCCTGGCACAGGCGCCTGAATACGCAATCGTTGCGCCGAAAGCGCCAGCGCCAGATCCTTCTTTAGCGCAGCGATCTGCGCCACACGCACCTTCATCTGCCGGGCATCTTCTTCAGCGGAACCCGTTTTTTTGATGAAACCGGGTTGTACGGCAAACTGCGTCACGGTGGGTCCAATCCGGAAGCCGATCACGGTAGCTGGGATTCCGAATTCGGACAGGGTCTTTTCGATCATGCCTGCGGTTTGATTGATCGTGCGTTCATCCGGGCGCGAAGAGCGCTCACTGGACAAAATCGTCAGCGGCGGCAAGTCCTCACTGCGCGGCGGTGGTTCGGCCAGGTGGTCATCCTGCGACTCAGGCACGCGCAAAGATTTGCGGAATTCCGGGGGCAGTGGTTTCGATTTCTTCTTTGCCTTGGATTTTTCTGGAACAAGCTCGGGCTCAACGACCTTCTCTTGAACGGTTTCAGGAGCCTGCTCAACAGTTGGGGAGGTGTCCGCAATTTGCAGCAACCAGTGTTCCAGACGCACCCACAAACCAAAGGCGCTCATCCCGGCCAATAACCACAAAAATACCAGGAAAACCGTACCCCATATATTGCCTGCCAAACGCCATATCAGGAAGGTCAATCCCCAGCCAACACGGCCACCGTCCATGCCGGTTGTGGCCCGGTCGAGGGAATTTCCTCCCATAACGGCCAACAGGCTAAGGGTCAGGAGAAGAACGAATTCAAAGGCCAAAAATCGACCGAATGAAATCGTCCCCTCGTCCCAGCGCATAATGGCGAATCCCGCCAATCCAATCGAAATAGCAGCCAGATAGCTCCCCCAACCGAGCCAGTATGAAAGTTGATCGGTTACGAAATTGAGAACGCTTCCCTGACTGAGCTCCATCAGGCCCAGCACAATCATGAGAGCAGACGCCAGCAGAATCACACCCACGGCATCCCGGGCAAAGCGTCCAAAATGTTGATTAAACCCTACCAGACGGTCGAGCCAGTCATTTCCGGGCTCTTCCATTTGATAAAACGGTTCACGGCGCATCTTCAAATCTGCTTCCGTTTTCCGCGCCTTAGATTTTTTCTCAGGCATCTACTCCATCCAGGTTGAGGCTGAGCCCCATACGCTGGTGCGCCGCGTCAACGTGCAGGATGCGGACCTGAACTTCTTGATCTTCACGAACCACATCGTGGACGGTTTTGCCACCCTCCAGTGGCATCTCCGAGGCATGGATCAAACCCTCCACTCCGGCTTCCAGGCGAGCAAAAGCACCGTAAGAAACGATACTGGTAATCACTGCTGAAACAATCTGACCTTCGGCGAAATCAGTATCCGCCTTTTCCCAGGGGTTGGGGAGCAAACGTTTTAAGCTGAGTGCCACACGACAGCGTTCCGGAGAAATCTCCAACACCTGCGCATCGATATCTTGCCCTAAGTCCACAATTTGGCTTGGGTGAGAAACACGGCCCCAGGAAAGCTCAGAAATGTGGATCAACCCTTCTACGCCACCAAGGTCTATGAAAACACCAAAATCGGTTATGTTTGTAACTGTCCCTTTGATGGTCTGCCCGGGTTCCAAGGTGTTGAACAAATCCACTCGTTTCCCAGGCTCAGCCAGTGCCGCGCGTTCCGAAAAGACAACACGTCCATCCTCGGGGGCACACTCGATCACCTTGAGACGTAAGGTCTGCCCTACATAGGACTCAAGGCTGCTCTCACGATCCTGTTTTTCCGGATTAGCAGCCATCTCTATCAGATGAGAATACGGGACAAACCCGTACAAACCATCGCCCTCCACCAGCACACCGCCCCGGTTGTGTCCGGTGACCGTCAGATTCACAATACGATCCTGGTGATACAAATCCCGGACTTCATTCCAATCTGGATTAAGTTTTTCTTCTTCGGCTCTGGCGGGCAGGTCTGCTTTTACCTGTTTGCTGCCCGGAGCAACGTAACGTTCCTCTTCCGCCAAAACAGAATCCCACCACCCATCATCGATTTCCGGCATTTGTTCATTTTCTTTTCGATAGGTAACCATTAAGGCCTCCTTCCCTACCTCATACTTTGAGACTCAGTCTCCATTTCAATAATAGCCCGCGCAACAGCTTCCACCGCTACACGTTGCTTCCGATATAAATCCGCCTCCGACATCGCCAGGCGGGCTGCGACCTCCCGTACTTTACGTCCCTCAATAAATTTCATTTCAAGTATATTGTATAAGATCCATTCCGTCGTAAATCTACGTTCTCCTTCCGGTTTGACCTGATCGACCGCCTTGCGCAGAAGTGCTCTGAGCGCATTGGACGTATTGCCCTCATGTTCACGCTCCAAAGCACGCACCACGCGCAAACCCATCAGTGGATTATTGGTCAATTTAGGCCCACCCCAATAATGTGTTAACGCATCCTTGACCCAGTTCGCCAGGTCTGCTTCCGGCGGTACATCATCCGAAAGCAAATTTGTACGCGAGTCATAGCGACCGACAGCACGCAAACGTTGCAGCATATCCATCTGTGGCTGTAAGTCTTCCAAAGAGCGAAATACCCGCTGCTGCAGCTTGCGGTCTTCCAGAGCAAAGGCCGCCCGTTCCGCCAGCAACCAGAGCGCATCGCGTTGATCTCCGTCGATTTCGGGGGGTTGGTCCTCTCGCCGCGCTACTCCCAGAAGCCCAAGCAGGGAAGGTATCGCATCAAGGTCCATGTCATTTTGGCGTCTTTGACGTAACGGGAGTATCCAAAAATCTCCCCAGACAAACTCGCGACGTTCATCACCGTTCTCGTATTCCGCCTCTTGAAGCGCCTCGGATAAATCCTGTTGGTCGATCAATTTCCGATTTCCCGCGATAACAATCAGAGAGAGATTGTTCCCGTCTAAAGCAGCCACAAACGAGCTTGGAGATTGCATGTGGTCACGCACTGCAGCCAGCACTGTTTCCAGAAATTGCTGCATATCTCCGCGTGTCAACAAACGCTCCTCGATGTTTTGGAGCAACTGCAACTCCGCCCGGTCACGCCCAAAAAACAGCCAGCGTTCCCACAATGGGGAGACCAGAGTTATCAGGTGTTCCAGCAACAACACCGATACCACAACAGCCAGGGGCACAAAAGCAGAATATTCCTGGCCAAAGAAAAGGCCGCCACCCCGACGGACGACAGTCATAAAACCTAACGTAATTGAAGCGGTCACTGGACCACGCATGATCCACTTGAACAGACGACTCTTTACCAAACGGTCTGGCCACGAAACGCCAAAGAAGGCCACTGCATAAGCCATGACGACCACTAGCCCACCTACCAGCAGGTTGATGACTGTAGCTGCGCTCCAGAACAAGAGCGGAAATCGGCCTGCCAGTTCATAGCCATACAATAAATAAGGATACGAACCCAGGGCAGGCGCAGTGGCCCCAGCCATCAGATACAACATGCGGCGTTGCCCAGAACGGGTCAACATGCGGGCATAAGCACGCGCAAAATTTATCCCGGCCAACAACATTGTGCTGACATAATAGAAGGTGAATACTTCGGTCCAGAAGGTACGTTCGAGGTACGGAGCAGGCTGACCCTCGGGTACGAAGCCCCCAAGCAAATTTCCCGTACTCAAAAGGATCAGGAACAACGCCGAAACCAGGTACATCAAACGCACAACCATCCGGCGACGTCCGCGCGAGGGGCGACCGGCCGTCACCAGAAGGGCATCTGATAAATGCAAATAGGCAGCAGGTAGAAAAACAATGCCGATCCACTGCAATCGGAGCAGCAGTTCAATCCCCCAACTTGGCATATCCTTATCCTGTAACGCGTCGGTAGTAAACACGACCACTACGCACAGCAGAATAACTGCAAAAGAGCGTGCAACGCGGTCACGTAAGTTAAATGACAGGGCATACAGAAACAGCGAAAAGGCGGTGATGGCAATCCCCGCCGTCAAAATTTGATTGATCGTTTGTATCCCCGCCAGTAAACTGTCGGTCCAACCGTTAAACATAAATCTTTCCCGTGCTACAGTAAGGTTCTCCCGAAAAACAGGGCTACGTCCTGTGTGACGTAATAATGGTCATTATACCCGCAGAATTCAAAACCGAACCTGAGCGCCAGACGGATAGCCGGGTAATTTTTCGATGACATTTCGAGAAAAATATCCCTAGCGCCTCGGGACTTAGCCCAATCATGCGCGGCGTTTATCAGGGCACTGCCCACTCCCTGGCGCCTGCTCCCTGCATCGACAACAAGATCTGTAATCCAGGCCGTGGTGGCATGGCTGTGCTCCAGAATACAGGCATAGCCAACCGGCATATCCCCAGCCAGGGCAACGAAAGTGACGGAACGTTGCGTCCACTCATCTGCCAGCGCAAACGGGTCTCGGGGATAACTTACACTGATCGGACGCGGTAAGCGCACTTCCCGGAAACCAGCCGATATCTGACCGTTTTCCTTTCGTAAATCCAGTTGCCAGACGTAATCGCTGGTAACGGAATGATCAAGGCTCATGAGTTGAAGTAAATCTGTGGCAACAGCTGGTCGAACGTTTACACTTATCAAAATACAAACCCTCCAATATGACTAAGGCGCCCGCACACGAACGGGAATAACACAGGCCGGATAAACCTGTCCCTGATTATCCGTGACTTCAAGCCGAAGTTGGTAATCACCCGGCATCAGCGAAGATGTATCCCAGAGACCTAAATCGTCATTAATCAATGCATCCCTGCCTGCAGAGACCGTAGTCCAGGTTTCAGAGCCCTGTGGTGAAAACTCATATTTATAAAATCCAAAATTATCCACATTCACCGTCCCAACCAGGGTTACAGTACCACTGACCTCCTGCCCGGGTTCTGGTGAAGTCAAGATAATCTCGTCGGGAACACAAC
Organism: Anaerolineales bacterium; assembly: GCA_050115035.1. GTDB lineage: Bacteria > Chloroflexota > Anaerolineae > Anaerolineales > Villigracilaceae > JAABUE01. The sequence continues at coordinate 21,166 of JASFRG010000078.1, forward strand.
CACTGGCAGAAGCCGACTGAGATTCGGATGGTGCAGTTGTAGCATCTAACAAGTCCGTGGGATTGCCAGAAAGTGCCCCCTCCGTTTGGTTAAGGATATCTATCGTAGGGGTTGCAGGTACATCTGAAGCTGGCAAGGCAGGCACAACGAATGAAGCCAGAAACAATTCCCCAAAAAACAAAACCAAAATCAACACCGAGACGATCAACGCCTGACTCAAGCGGCGCATAGCAAACTCGCGCTCCAACCCAAAGACAGAATCATGCCACTCGCGCCACGACTTCCATAACCAGCGAAATGCAAACAAACCGCCCAAAGACAGCAAGATATAGATCAGCCCTTCATAAGAGGCCAGAAATCGATAAAGAGATTCCATACTTGAAGGAATTTGTTAGATAGCCTGCAAAACGCCCCGGATAATCGTTTCAATTTTAGGCGTAATCACTTTTCCTGCTTCAATCACCTCTTGATGCGTTGTAATTGTTGAACCGTCTAGATTAGCCTTGTTGCTGATGCCTGATAGCCCCAATGAGCGCAGCCCTCCATGGTTTGCAACGATGACTTCTGGAACTGTGGACATTCCTACTGCATCGGTGCCAGCCAGCCGGAGGAAACGCAAATCCGCAGGAGATTCGAAGGAGGGTCCACTCAATCCGCAATAAACACCTTCTTGCAAATTGATGTTGGCGTTCTCAGCGACTTCACGGGCAATATTCATCAGCTCCCTGTCGTAAACTCGGCTCATATCGGGAAACCGAGGTCCTAATTCATCCAGATTGGGACCCATGAGCGGATTAAGGCCACTCATGCCCATCAAATTCAAGTTGTCGGTAATGAGCATCAAATCGCCGGGCACAAAGTCGGGATTGACGCCACCGGCTGCATTGGTGACGATCATCATTTCCAAACCCAGGCGCTGCATAACGCGCACAGGCAGGGTCACCTGCCCCATGCTATACCCTTCGTAAAAATGCACGCGGCCTTGCATCACCAGGCCAGGTTTTCCTTCCAACGTTCCCACAACCAGCCGTCCAGCATGCCCTTCCACCGTGGACACGGGCCAATGAGGCAAGTCGCCGTACGGGATTATTACAGCACTTTTAACGGAAGCAGCCAGATCGTTCAGACCCGAACCGAGTATAATCCCCACGCGGGGTTCAACGTTTATCTTGACGCGGACTGCATCAGCAACTTCGTCGATTTGTTCAAGCGTAAAATAGGTTTCCATATACCACCTGGGTTTAAAGATTGTACGCGCAACGGTTTTCAGATAATCCCCGCCACGCGCCTACTTTCAGAAAATTATATCAGAGAATTTTTTCGGATCTTCGACAGGTCGCAAAGGGTTTGGGCATAACTCGATGATAATCTATGCCATCGCCCAAGCGCTGTCTAACAAAAGTGTTGACCCAAATGCACTAATTCCATTCAACATTCTAAATATTTGTAGTAAATTTAAACGAAGTATGCCAACTTCATTCCGTAGATTTGAGAATATATTCAGATTTTTATCCACCCTTACCCTCTCTTTGATCGCGTTGGGATTTCTTTTCATTCCCAACCGTCTCGGATTGGTAACCGAGGGTCTATCGGCTGTTACGTTAATT
>JASFRG010000079.1:0-22702 GCA_050115035.1 Anaerolineales bacterium
GCCGGCCTTGAGTTCCTCGCGCATGTCGATCACGGAGACAGGTGGCAGGTCCAGGGTTTGATGCGGTTTTGATTCTTGCGCGGAGGCGATGCGATTGGGGAGTTCCAATAAGGCGCTGTTTCCGACACCCGCCTCCCAGCGCTGTACGATGCTGGGTGTGGCTGATCCCATAACAAGGACTGCACCCGCGAGTCGGGCATAGGCTTTGGCCGACTCCACCGCATGATAGAAGGGCGGCTCGGACTGGTAGTACGAGCCGTCATGGCATTCGTCTATGGCAATAAACCCGATGTTGGAGAGAGGAGCGAACAGGGCGCTGCGTGGCCCGATGACCACCTTGAGCAGGCCGGCACGCGCACGCCGCCAGGTGTCGTAGCGCTCGCCTTCGGACAGTTTGGAATGGATCAGCCCCACCTGACCGGGAAAACGCGCCAGGAAACGCCGCACTGTTTGTGGGGTGAGGGCGATCTCTGGCACGAGGATGATGGCTTGTTTTCCGCGCCGTACTGCTTCCTCCGCCGCGCGGATGTATAGTTCGGTTTTGCCGGAGCCGGTCACGCCATGGAGCAAGAAAGGTGTGGAATTTGAATTAGCATAAGCTGCGTATATTTTCTCCCATGCCCGTTCTTGCTCAGGCGTCAACGTGGGTATGTTACTACTTTCTATGCCTCTGCTCTCTAATCTCTTCTCCACTTTCTCCAACGGATCCCGCCAGATTTCGCTCTCACGAAATACGATCAAGCCACGCTCGGCCAGGATTCGCAGATCAGACAGGTTACAGCCACTCTCAGCGTATATCCACGATACGTTGACTTCATCCAGCTCCTTCATCAGGTAACGCAGCGCGGCGGCTCGTCGTTCCTGCGTGGCTTTGGTCTTGCCAAGGTCTGACAAAGCGGCCTCGGCCTCTTCTAAGGGAACCGCCAACTGCGCTACGCGGATTTGTTTGGGTCGCACGCGCGGCTCGGGCAGCACGGATTTCTTCTCGAGAATCCCGCGCCGCACCAACCACTCGGCGGACTTGCGCCAGTCCACGTTGCGGAAGTGCGTATCAAGCTGGCGTCCGCGCAGAGGGCCGCGCTCAGAGAGCAACTTGATGATGCGGGTATTGATTTTGGATAGACCGTCGACGGTAGACGATTGACCGTTTTCGGTCCTCGGCATTGTGCCCCTTGGGTATCCACTGCCTGCCCCAGATAGGGGGTCTACCGTCCGCAACGCGTAGCGTATATCCGCTTTTTGGCTTATCCCAGTTGGCACCATCAGATTGACAATCGCAGCTAGCGGGGAAAGGGTTGCTTCCGCCATCCACTCTGCCAGCGCGATTTGAGAGGGGGTCAGGACTGGATCAGGATCAAGGATTTCTAGAACTTCTTTTGTATCAGGCACTGAGGGTTGATCAACGAATCGAAGGACAATTCCCTGAACTCTTTGCCTGCCAAAGGAAACTACAACCAGAGAGGCAGTGTTAATATGCCCTACCAGATCAGTAGGAACGGAATAATCAAAAACATTTTGTATCGTGGGAATGTTAACGACAACCTGGACAAATGAGGACATCAGGTTGATTATACTTTGCTGTTTTATCTCTCAGAGTTATTGGCGCGGATTCGTAAACGGACACTCTAATTTTAAGATTTCTTAAAGTTTTCATGAGGAAACCTTTAACTACCAAACCGATAATTTGTTTATAATCCGCCGATATTTATCCAAATTAACCTATCTTTTCCTAAACCTATCGAGTTTTTATTGAACGCAGCCAAGGGTTAAGAATGGTTACATTCTATTAGTCTTAAATGGAGAAAAAAGATGGCTACATTAAAACGTCATCCCTTAATAGTTTTCTTCGCGCTTGCGTATCTTTTCTCATGGATTGTTTGGGGTACATCGATCGCCCAGGCATATGGCAAACTTTCCTTCCACATCCCCCAGACGCTCGCTTTCTGGAGTTTGATTTTTGCTACCTATATCACTGCATTTGTTACAGGTGGCTGGTCGGCGGTGAAAGACACCTTTAGCCGGGTTTATCGCTGGAAAGTGGGTACTTCCTGGTACTTTGTTGCAATCCTGCTGACAGCTGTTCTCGGCTTCGTAACATTTGGTCTGTTCATCCTAATGGGTGGAAAGCATCAGATTGGAAGGGATTTGTCCTTCCAGAGTTTCTTGATTTTTTCATTGACAGAAACCATTTTTATGATATTTACTGAAGAAACAGCCTGGCGAGGGTTTGCACTGCCTCGCCTGCAAAAGAACCACAGCGCCTTATCTGCCAGTTTGATTTTAGGATTGCTTTGGGGATTATGGCATATTCCGTTGTTCCTGATCCCTGGCAGTGCCCAGGAAGCATATCCCTTCATCGGATTTATCTTGCTTATCCTGCCTACGAGCATTCTGTTCACCTGGATTTTCAACCACACCAAAGGCAGTGTTTTGATAGCTGGGCTTTTCCATGGATTTTACGATGCAACCGTTGTTTACCTGGGTGTCCTGACAGGTGACATTAGACTCTTCTGGTTGTTTGTGATTGTTACGTGGATCCTGGGGCTTCTGATCGTACGTTTTGAAGGGGTCGCTCATTTGACCCGTAAATGGGAGCCAGATGAACCCAGGTTCGGTGTGACGGCGGTTTCATCGTAACGAGTATCGAGAACGCATTATTATGACCTCAAATCCGATTCCCCCCCCGGGTTCATAACAGCCAAATTCATAATCTTGGCCTGGAGCGCCTGATTTTCTTTAGCGATGCGGTCTTTGCCATTGCGGTTACGTTATTGGCGTTGGAAATTCGTCTTCCGGCTGTTGATGGAACTGACAGTAATGAAGAGTTGCTGAATAATTTGTTGGCTATCTGGCCAAAGTATCTCGGGTATGCAGTCAGTTTCCTGGTAATCGGTAGCCTGTGGATGGGACATCATCGCAAGTTCTTGTTGATCAAATCCCATGACCGACGTCTCTTGTTTTTGAATCTCATCTTATTGATGAGCGTCGCTTTTATACCGTTTTCAACATCGGTGATCAGCGAATACGGCAACCTTGTTACTGCTACGATCTTCTATGCGCTTTCAATTGCCGTTGCAGGACTGTTTTCGGCGCTGGTCTGGTGGTATGCAGCACGTAATTATCGCTTGGTGAATAACAATGTGGAAAAGAAGGAACTCTGGCAGGAATTGTTGAGACCCTTGAGCGTTTCGGTTGTCTTTCTCGCTTCGGTGGGTTTGGCGTTCATAAACAGTGACCTGGCTAAATATTCCTGGATACTGGTGTTTCCATTAACATTTTATGTTCTCTAATTGACATCTTAACTTTAAACCCAGGGTTCCTTTGTAAAAAACGCCCACCACAGATGGGTCGTTAACAGCGATTTGGGCAAAGGGTTTCATGAGGCCTCATACAAAAATGCTGTTACGAAAATTCGCGGCCAACTCGAAACGGTCTGTGCAGATTTTGGGGATATTGTATTTCACAATTGTCTTTAAGGCATGCTCATCGTTGACATCCCAGGCGTGAATTTCAATCCCGGAATTTCGAATAAGCTGGACAACACCATCAGAAAGTTGGCTCGGATGTAGGTGCACTGCTCTCGCTTGAGCCAATTTTGCCTTGTGTAAAGCTTCATACCCAACAACGTCCAGGTTCATCCAGGGTTCGGAGCGCGGATAGAGCAAATCTGTGGTGATGCCCGGGCATTGATCCTTAATGCTCAACAACAAAGAGATTTCATATGATGTGATTTCAAATGTCTTCCACAAGTTTTGGAATTTCCGAAGTACATCTCCGATAATGGTTATCGCTTCGGGCTCAGGCCCTTTGATTTCAATTTCCAATCCGATCTTACCGCCAACTGCTTCAAGAACTTCTCCAAGCGTGGAAATTTTTGGCGAATCCGCACTTGTGTTTAAGAATCTGGCTTGTTGTAATTGCTGGCAGGTGTAATTGAAAATCGGCCCTGTGAGGGAGGTTGTTTCGTCCAGATAATAGTAGTGATAGACGACCGGGATCTTGTCTTTTGTAAGCCGTACATCGAGTTCGATTGCATCAGCGCCAAGATCTATCGCTCTTTCGAAGGCTGGCAGGGTGTTTTCAGGATGTGCAGTGGCTACCCCTCGATGGGCAACAACTTCAAACGAGTTCATTGATTATTATTGTTTCAAGATAGCCGCCGCCCCATATCCCACCACACCGGAGTAATCGCCGGTCACATCGCCAGAAGTAGCGTAATTCAGCAATTTGACCGTGTCCCCTCCTAATTCCCTGGCAGCCCATAACACGGCCGCAACGGCGGCGTGTCCGCAGGCATAGCCTTTGCCGGTGCGCTCGGCTTCGAAGACGCCTTCAGGTGAGAAGGCTTCGATTTGACGCAGCATTTCGTTGTCCAATCGGTTGGCGGTTTTCTGATCGTAGAAATGTGACAGGTCCGTGCTGGCAACCAGGGCGTAGTTTTTGTCACGCATTACGTTTGCCAGAGCTTTCCCCAATCCTTCGGAGATGCGCGGATCCTGGGCGCTTACCATCACAGGCAGAAGTTCGAAGTCTGATGCCAGCGCACGCTGCAGGAATGGCAATTCGATTTCCAGAGAATGTTCGGGGTCACGCGGCACGGCGGAAAGACCGATGTCCAGGTCTGCGTTCAGTACAGTGTCAAGCTCTTCAATTGCGGATTTGTCGATGGGAATCGTGCCCAGGGGTGTGGAGTAAGCATCATGGCTGGAGGTAATTAACGGCTGTGCATAGGGATGGTGCATGGGTGAGATAACGGCCACCAGGTCCGGAGCCTGGTTCCGAAGCGCGGCGAAGGCATATCCTGCAATTGCTCCCGAATAACGGTGCCCGGCATGCGGCGCGATGACGGCGATCACATCCCCCTGCACATCAGGCAGTTTTGCGTTGTCGAGATAAGCGTCGACATTCTGCTTTAGGACTTCGGGATTTCCCTCATACCAGGTTCCGGCAATGGGAGAAGGACGTAAGTTAGATATGCTGTTCATGATTAAATTTATTGTAGCATATTCACAAGATGAAAAAAGCCACCGTTCAGGGTGGCCTTCAATTACAAGTTATATCTTGTTATTCTAGGGGCTTGAGTAACTTTCAATGACATAATTAAGCGTATCGATATATTCATCCTCAACGCTATTTCCCCAGTCTACGGTAAACAGCAAAAAGGTTGTGCCGTTGCTGCGCAGTTCAAGGAAGGATATGCCTGAGTAGCCGCCTCCCTGTGAAGTCCAGGTCAGCCGCTCACTTCCGTCGGGCATGATTTTATCATCGCTGACTCTGATATCTCCCTCTCTCCCGGTTGAACTATAAAATGTGTTCAGTAAGTACAGGGCAAACTTTCCTTTTTGGTTGCCGGTGAAGCGGGTGCCGTCGTCATAAACGATATTCTCGATAACAGCACCGCCATCTGGAGATGAGAAGGTATCAATATAATAGTAATTATTTTCCGCATCGTAGGTTTGTTCGTACTCCCAATCAGCAGGCACTTCAATCGAGTAAAGATCGTTCTGGTCGGTAAAAATGACAAAACCGCCGCCCTCACTTTCTAGCTGTTGGGTCGGTTCTTCTTCTATGACTTCCTGCGGTGTAGGTTCTTGCGGCGCTGGTTGTTGAGTAGGCGGATTTTGAATTGGCGTGGGTTCAGGAGAACCTGATATTGCCTGGCAGGCCAGGCTGACAATGGCTGTAACTAGAACAAGAAATACAAGGGGCTTTAGAGCTTTGACGGACATGATATTTTCCTCCAAACAAAATTGATAAAATCGGATAAAGATTGATGCCGAAGTATAGCACGCCGATGTATCTGAAGGGTGACTTAAAATGGCCCAACCCGGTTATTGGATTTTCATTCTAAGGATTTTCTGGGTGGCTGCAAACGCCAGTGGCGGTAATTCCTCCCGTGTGAACCAATCTGCCGCATCCGCATCATCCCCCGGGGATAAATGTCCTGTGATGACATCCCCCTGATAAGCAATGACGATATCCGCACCGCGATCATGTTCCCTTCCTGCGATGACGTCCAACACACGCGTCACACGCACCGATAGGCCTGTTTCCTCTAAACATTCCCGCTCGGCAGCCCGGGCCGGGTCTTCGCCCGCATCCACAAAACCGGCAGGCAAAGTCCAAAATCCACGATAGGGCTCATTGACACGCCGCACCAGCAAAATACGGCCATCCCGTTCAATCAGGACAGCCGCAGCCACTTTCGGGTCTTCAAAATGGATCCACTCGCATTGCGGGCAGACCGGATGGATATTGCCAAAGCGTTCTTCGCGAATGACGGGAGTCCCGCAACGGGGGCAGAACTTTACCTGGCTTTCGCGCGCCATTTGCGAATTGCGAAGTATCGTAAAGCGAGGGCAACCAGTCCACTCAATAGGGCGATAACGGCCAGCGCAATCTGTATCGTGGAACTGATAGGCCGGGCTGCTTGTTTCTCTGGAGTTTCCAAGGGTGTGGTTTGTTGGGCAAGGCCTTCACCCGTGGGAATAGGCTGCACGCCGCTTTTTTCGTATCCTTCCAAGGTTGGTTCAGCGCGGGCGCTGTCATTGGCAGCAGATGGCATTTCAGTCGGTGCCGGTTGGGGGATTTCTGCTGGGGTAGCCGGTGCATCGGAACCAGCAGACTCTTCCATCGCCGGTTCTTCCGCAGCTGGCTGCGGTGATCCTTCGGGAGGAAGCGGTGCTTCCATTTGCATTTCGGGTTCCCCATCTCCGCCGCCACCGCCTCCATATCCGCCAAGGCCATTGGTATAAGGAACTGCCATGCGGCTCATACGGGGCGCCATGAAGTTGGTCGCAAAGGTGAAGAAGAGCAGCAAAGTAGCCAGCGCAGTTGCAAATCGGAATATCGGATAGGTGCGCGGCAGAGGCGGTTTTTGGCCGACCATTTTCGGGGTCAGCGTGAAGTTGCGCGGGGCGCGCCGCTGGGGGAGCCGGCGGAGAAGTCCACGGGTCTGGCGCAAGTCTTGCAAAATGGAGGCAAGCTGGGAGTCAGTTTGGAGGCGCGTTTCGAGGCGCGCTACTTCGGACGGTTTGAGTTGTCCATCCAAATAAGCGGAGAGTTTTTCTACGTCACGGAAGGAAGGTGTTTGGGTCATGTGCGGATGCCCTCATCTTCCAGACGAAAAGCAGTGGGTAAAAGTTCCCAGAAACCTTGCAAACATTCGCGCATTCGCAGTCGGGCGCGCGCCAGTCGGCTTTTGATGGTGCCCAACGGCGCGCGGACGGAAGCTGCTACTTCTTTGTAGTCCATACCTTGGATGTCGGTCAACACAACCACCGCGCGGAATTCGGTGGGAAGTTCGTCCAGACAATGTTGGATGGCGTGTTCGAGTTCATCAATTTCGGCTTCTTCTTCGGGGCCCATTGACGGGTCAGCCAGCCAGCGTGGCGTATCCATCTCCTCACCATCTTCCATCTCTGGCTCAAGCGGAGTGGTGGGGCGGCGTTTTTGGCGGCGCAGTTCATCATAGCAGGCGTTGGTAACAGTGCGCAGCAACCAAGACTTGAACGAACCGCCGCGGAAAGATCTGATGGCGCGGAAGGCCGAGAGAAAGGCTTCCTGTGTGGCGTCGGCGGCTGCTTCCTGATCGCCCATGATACGCAGGGCGGTGTTGAAGAGCATGTCCTGGTAGTTCAGGACGAGTGTGTTGAAGGAGTCCAGGCTACCGCGCTGGGCATCCTGGATGAGGGCGGGTTCGTCCATTGGGGGTATTTTATCATTACAGAATGGGGTTCACCGGGATAAACGGAGATAAAAGGGGATGTCTTTTAGAATCCGTTTCCCGACAGGAAAAGAAAAGCTGCGGCTCCAAGCAAAAGGACCAGAAGTGCGGCAATGAGTGCCAGATAGCTTCGATTCCGTTGCGTATCTTCTGCGAAGGGATCGTTACTGATCACAGGTGTTGATGGCATCCTGGAAGATGCTACCATGCGCATTTGCATTTCGATGGCATCCACCGCATCTTTGGCTTCTCTCAACCCGCAGTTGTGAGCATCCCGATAGACCTTGACCGCCTCGATCTTCTTGCGTTCGGCGAGTAAGCGTTTGATGCGATTGTCCAGGGATGTATCTGGCATGTCGACTTGCTCTGATTTCGGGAAATAATCTGCTGTGCCCCTTTCTATAGCCTCTACCGCCTCTTTCGCATCTCTCAGGCTGGAACCGGTCGCTTCGCGATACAGCTTGATGGCGGCGATTTTTTGGTCCCTGGCAATCAGTTCTCTGATCTGGCGTTCTTGTTCGGTGGATAGACTGTACATCGTGAGCTCCTCAACCTGATAAAAAAGCAGGGCGGGAAAATTCCTGCCCTGAGAGACTTCTACTCGTCTTTCAATTCCTTGCGCAATGCCGGGAAGAGCAGCACATCGCGAATGGAGTGTTTGTCGGTGAAGACCATCGCCAGCCGGTCGACGCCCATGCCGAAGCCACCGTTGGGCGGCATACCGTAACGCATGGCACGCAGGTAGTCTTCGTCCAGCGGATGGCGTTCCTCATCGTCTGCTTCATAATCGCGCCCCATTTCGAGGAAGCGCTGCTCCTGGTCGAGTGGATCGTTCAATTCGGTAAAGGCATTACACAACTCAAAACCGGATACGTACCCTTCGAAGCGTTCCACGGTCAGCGGGTTGCCGGGTTTGGATTTGGCCAATGGCGAAATATCGCGTGGATAATCATAAAGAAAGGTTGGCTGGATCAGAGTTGGTTCCAGGAACTCACTCAACAAGAAGTCAATTAACTTTCCACGCGTGGCATCCGCATCGGGAGTTTTATCCTTGTGTTTGGCAACGATGGCTTTGAAAAGGGACTCAGCATCTTTATACTCGTCGATGTCAATGCCGCTGGTTTCCAGGATGCCCTGTCGCATCTCCAACCGCCGCCAAGGAGGCGTGAAGTCCAGTTCCTGGCCCTGATAGGTGACTTTGTAACTTCCAGTTACTTCTTTGGCGGCATAAGAGACCATTTGCTCGGTCAGTTCCATCACTTGCAGATAATCGGCATAGGCCCAGTAGAATTCCAACTGGGTAAACTCCGGGTTGTGCTTGTAAGACACACCCTCGTTGCGGAAGTCGCGTCCGATCTCGTAGACTTTTTCCAGGTTGCCGACCAGCAGCCGTTTTAGATACAACTCGAACGAGATGCGCAGGTACATATCCTGTTCGAGTTCGTTGTGATGGGTCACAAAGGGTTTGGCTGCCGCGCCGCCGTACAAGGGTTGCAAGATGGGGGTTTCTACTTCGAGGAAGCCGTGATCGTCAAGAAAGGTGCGCAGGGCTTTGACGAGTGCGGCACGCTTACGGAACACCTCGCGCACATGGGGATTGACCGCCAGGTCCGCGTAGCGTTGGCGAGCACGCAGTTCCGCGTCTTCCAGGGCTGCATGCCGGACGACGGTGCCGTCTTCCAGGGTTTCATCTTTCGCAGCCGGGAGCGGCGTCACAGCTTTGGCGAGCAGCTTGAAATCCTGGACCAGTAGCGTGACCTCCCCGGTGCGGGTGCGCATCATTGTGCCGCTCGCCTGGATAAAATCGCCTAGGTCGAACATCTCGTTGAAGAAATCGATCCTATCCTGCCCGAGTTCGTTGACGCGGAAGAACAACTGGATCTTGCCATCGCCGTCTTCGATGTGCGCAAAGGTCAGCTTGCCCATCGGGCGGGAGGCGCGGATACGTCCAGCCAGTGTAGCCGCTACTTTCGGTGTTTCACCTTCTGCAGCTTCTTTTTCAGCAGCTTCAAATTCAGCGATAATCTGCCCACTGGTATGGGTACGTTCAGCACGGGTGGGATAGGGTTCGATACCTTCAGCACGCAGTTCATCGATTTTTTCCAAGCGGATTTTTTCAAGCGATGTGTATTCTGGCATATTCCAATCTTTCTCCCTCCCCCATTTTCCGCTAAACTTCAGCGGAAAATGGGGGAGGCCGGGGGCTTTGGGTATAAAAAGCCCCGCGCTTTCCTGGGCAGGTGCGCGGGGCAATGAATGAAAGCCCTTGGTTATCCGATCTTAACAACACGGATAGTGTAAGATCCGTCAGGCGTTTCTACCTGCACTTCGTCTCCAGCGCGACGGTTCAAAAGTGCTCTACCCATCGGGGATTCGTTAGAGATTTTTCCTTCACGCGGGTTGGCTTCCGCCGCGCCTACGATGGTATACGTTTCTTCTTCGGAGCCGTCTTCCTGAATTGTCACTGTTGCGCCAACCTGAATCGATTCACCCCTTTTCTTCTTGTTATCCTCGATCACACGTGCGGTCGCAAGCAGCATTTCCAATTCCTGAATACGGCCTTCAACGAAGGCCTGTTCGTTCTTGGCGGCTTCATATTCCGCGTTCTCGATCAGTTCGCCGCCTTCCATCGCCTCGTGCAGACGGTCGGCAACTTCCTGTCGCTTAACTTTGCGCAGGTAATCGAGCTCATCTTGTAGTTTTTCGAAACCTTCCTTGGTCAGGAATGTGCTTGTCATAATATTGTCCTACGAATAGAATTTGCATCTCTTAGAAAGAGATGCAATAGAGGGCGTTTCTCAGAAAAATAAGGCTACAAAGGCTTACATTTCGGTTTTTCCCAATAAACGGGCATAATATATCATGTTTCCAGGTCAGAATCAAGTTACATTTGGACTAATTTTTATACCACATCGTGAAACCCGCTGATTTTGAATAATAAGAATGGATTTTTTCATCCAAATCTTCGGTACTGTCGAACAAAGAGCTCAATTGGGATTCATAGGCTAACGACGCTTCGATCCACGCCCTGAGGCCTGCTTCCGTTATGTTGTAATGGGATTCTTTCATCCCGGCCACTTTCGACGCCAGTTCTCCGGGCTGGTTGAAGACATAAGGCACATCGGCTGTATACCACAATGGACGGTTTAACTGTTCAGCTGCCTGCCGCACAAGGATATGGTCCGCATGACCGCCGATCCCCAGTTGGCAGATAACCTGGTCATCCGCTTCCAGGCCTGGGGCGATGGCTGATGCGATCTCATCGGGTAAATGTGCCTCTGCCGGGTGCGGCTGGGTAAATATTTTGAGATAAAGCGGTTCGCCATCCGGTCCACGACGGTAGATACAGTCCGGTATATTGAAGTGGACAGTTTTTGCCCCCACGATATCCGCTGCCTTCAGATCTTCTGCGCGACGTAGATTGGTAGTCTCTTCAGCTGTTCCGGTACCCCATTGGAAGTGTATTACCTGCGCCAGGGGCGTCAGTTCGCCCGGCGGTGGGTATCCGCAAACAATGGTCCAGATTTCAACCGGGATTCCGGCCTTGGTTTGCTCATAAATGCAGCCGCCAGCCGACAGGACGGCGTCATCCAGGTGGGGGGAAATATATATCCAGCGCATGGTGCTAATTTAACCACAGATGCCCAAACGATGCGAATAAAGGTTGATAGTGCTCAAAATGGCATCCTCGCCGCCAGGGTTGTAGAAGCCGAATATAATATCCACGGAGGAATTATGTCTATATTGCCACTGCAAGGAATCCGCGTTCTGGACCTGTCGCGTTTACTGCCAGGTCCTTATCTGACCCAATTGATGGCTGATCTGGGCGCAGAAGTCATAAAAGTTGAAACACCACTGGCTGGGGACCATGCGCGTCTGGCGCCGCCGGAAATGGGCCTGGGGGATATGTATGGAACGATCAACCGGGGTAAAAAGAGCCTGGCGCTCAACTACCGCAACGCGCGAGGACGGGTACTCTTCCTCGAACTGGCCAAAACCGCCGACGTGGTGTTAGAGGGCTTCCGTCCCACAATCGCCAACAAATATGGCATTGGATACGAAGATGTCCGCAAGGTGAAGCCGGATATCGTCTATTGTTCGCTGTCCGGGTACGGGCAGGAGGGTCCCTACCAGCAGCGCGCCGGGCACGATTTCAACTATTTATCCATCGGCGGGGCTTTCGCGCTCAACGGACGGCCTGGCGAACGACCCATCCCATATGGTTTGCCCGTAGCAGATTTGAGTGGTGGAATGCTGGCGGCCATCGCTATCCTGGGGGCGCTCGTCGGTCGGGAGCGGAGCGGCCGGGGCATGTATCTGGATATGGCCCTGCTGGATGGCGTTATCTCGTGGATGACCCCACTGGCAATGAGCGCTTATTTCAGCGGATTGGAGGTGGGCGCGGGAACACATCCCTTGTTGGGAGGGCGAGCCTTTTTTAATATCTACGAAAGCTCTGATGGAAAATATCTCACCCTGGCGGCCATCGAACCACATTTCTGGGGCGATTTTTGCAAAACAATTGACCGATCAGATTTGATCGAGCTTCAGTACGATCCCGTCCTTGAACCGGAAATGGCAGCTATCTTCAAAGAGAAAACGCGCGCTGAATGGCTGGCCCTGTTTGCGGACAAGGATGCCTGTGTGGAACCGGTTAATACTGTCGAGGAGATGCTGGCTGACCCGCAGGTGCAGGCGCGGGGTCACGTCCGCATGGAGGCTGGAAAGCCGGTTGGGATGAAGTCCCCGTTTGTGTTCGCGCGTGGGGAACGTTCACCGGCTCCAAAACTGGGTGCCGATACGCGTTCACTATTGCACGAGATCGGTGTCAAAAATGAAGAGATCGATACCCTGGCTGCACGAAAAATAATCGCGATACGCTAAATATGCCCTTAAAAAACATTGTAAAATAGATTCAAAAATTGATTTCCATATCTAAGTCAGGTACACTACATAGAACGGAGGTAGATACGGAGGCTACGATGGAAGAAAGACGAAAACTCGATCGAAAATATTTGATTGTCTATTCGCGTGTGTTTGAACGAAACCTGGGCAAAATGTTAGGATATCTTGGTGATCTTAGTTTATCGGGTGCGATGATCATCAGTGAGCAGGCGCAGACTGTGAACAGTGTGCTCCCACTGCGTTTTGACCTTCCCGATTTACAGCTCTTCAGTATCGGTCAATTGGATATTGCTGCGCGTGTGGCCCATTGCGAGCCGGATATCAACCCTGCCTTCTATAACATTGGATTTGAATTTTTAGACGTCACTCCGGAACAAAAAGCTACCATTGAAAAAATGATGGACGCCTACGAATTCCGGCGCGAGATACCAAACTATCCACCCTCAACTTCTTCTCTAACAGGCAATAAATAATCAATTCCCTGACGAAAACAGGCTACGCGTCTTTTGGGATGTGGGGCCTGTTTGATTCCAGACTGATATAATTTGTACGATGCAATAAATATGGGTGCTGCAACTGAGCGCCCATTCTTTTCGTCAAAGCAATATCTCAGGAGATTTAATGAGTAATTTACCCGTCCCCACATTTTTTGATGCGGAAAAACTTGACCAGGTCTGGCGCGTGCCTTACGAACAACGCGCCAAAGATGCAAAGGACTGGGCGCTTCAGCACGGACTTCAACCTGCCTCCGCTGATCAGTCCAAAATCTGGCTGATGTTGATCGATGTGCAAAATACGTTTTGCCTTCCAGATTTCGAACTGTATGTGGCCGGTCGCAGCGGCACCGGCGCCGTGGACGACAGCCGCCGCCTGTGTGAATTCATCTACCGCAACCTGGGAACCATCACCCGGGTCAGCGCCACGATGGACACCCATCACGCCGTGCAGATCTTCCATTCTATCTTTTTGGTGGACGAAAATGGAGAACACCCTGCTCCATATACCCTTGTGAGCGCGGAAGATGTCCGCACAGACAAGTGGAAGTTCAACCCCGCCTTGGCGAGCCATTTTGGCATTTCTGTGGACGAGGGTCAGCAGCGGATTCAACATTACACAAACAGGCTGGAGGAAGTCGAAAAATACTCACTGACAATCTGGCCCTATCATGCTATGCTGGGGGGCATTGGGCACGCGCTGGTATCGTCAGTCGAGGAGGCGCTGTTCTTCCATTCTATTGCGCGCTTGTCGCCCCCGGATTTTGAAGTCAAAGGCGATCGCTCGTTTACCGAACATTACTCGGTCATCGGCCCGGAAGTGGAGAAGGGCCCTAAGGGCGAGGTGCTGGGTGAGCATAATAATAAGTTCATAGAAATGCTCAGGGATGTAGACCGTCTTATCATCGCCGGGCAGGCCAAAAGTCACTGCGTAGCCTGGACAATTGCTGACCTGTTGAGCGATTTGCAACAGGATGACCCCACCCTGGCGAAGAAAATCTACCTGCTCGAAGATTGTACTTCGCCGGTGGTCGTCCCAGGAGCGGACTACACTGAGCAGGCTGATAAGGCCTTTGCCAGATTTGAGAAAGCTGGCATGCATCTGGTGCGTTCCACTGACCCGGTTTCGAGTTGGGCTGATTTCGACAAATAGGATGGCTGATCGAAGAACCCTGTCCAAATTTTTGTCTCTTATTTTGCGGCATCGCGCTCAGGATTTTGGATTAGCTCTGGATTCAGAAGGATTTACCGATTTCGAAGCAGTCCGTGATGTTGTGAAACAGCGTTCATCCGAAGCATATTCTGATGAAGACTGGCAGGCTGTATTGGACGGTCAGACGGACGGAAAAAAACGCTTCGAAGTGGTCGAAGGCCGCATTCGTGCTTTATACGGGCATAGCAAGGTCAGTCAGATTGAATATCCGCCAGTAGAGCCGCCGGATATTTTGTATCATGGTACACACCCACAGGCTTTGGAATCTATTCGCCGGCAGGGATTGCAGTCGATGAAACGGCAATATGTCCACCTGTCCCGAACAATTGAGCGGGCTATCAAAGTGGGGGGACGCCGCACGGAACGGGCCATTCTGCTGAAGATCAGGGCTTGTGAGGCATATCGGTCTGGGATATCGTTCTACAACCCAGAACCGGAACATTTTCTGGCAAAGGCCATTCCAGTAGATTTCATCGAATTTCCCAAATCTTGAATCCAATCTCTATTTATAACGGCCTTTCAATCTTGAACGGTGTTTCTTCCACCGGCTCTTCATCAAACTCTCTCGCAGCAAGATGACCTGAAAACACCGCCTGTGCAATGATATTTGGCGCTTCGGCATCGCCGATCAGGCGCAGGGATTTTAGCTTTCCATCAGCCAATTCAGGTTTGAGTTCGTAGTACAAGCTATCATTGGAGATACGGTCGGTGACCAACAGCATGGCTTCGCGAGGCAGGGTGGTGGTTTCTCCATTTATTAAATGTGTCAGGGTAACGGACTCAGGCTGGATGTCCGTAAGAAGCGTTTGGGGGAATAATTTGACGCCCAACTTCATCAGGCGTTCCTGGATTTTTTCCTGTTCTAACGTGTATTGCGTCCAGTAGGAAACCAGCGGCGCGGGCGTGACCAGCGTCACTTCACTGCCATTCTGAGTCAGCAGTTCGGCCAGCACTCCGCCCAAGTAGTAATGGTCATCGTCGTATAGGATAATGCGGCCCTTTGGCATATTCCCCCCCATGATATCGTCGGGCGTGAACACGTTGGGTTGGTCATGCCCGGAGATGGGATGCGGCTGGCTGCGTCCCCGACCATTGCGGCGAAATGCTGCGCCAGTGGCGAGAATAACGTGCGGGATGCCGGTATCTAGGATCTCGGCAGCAGTCATTGGGCTGGAAGGGTACAGACCCACATTAGGCATTTTTGCCAACCGGGTCAGCCGCCACTCGGCCACGCGCCTCCATTCGGACAGGCCTGGTAGCGCTGACTCACGGAGCACACGCCCCCCCAGTTCGCGGCGCGCATCTAGCAGGGTGACGTTGTATCCACGCGCTCCAAGTGAGGTAGCGCATTCCAGCCCGGCTGGGCCGGCACCCACGATCATGATCTCGGCTTCGCTCTTTTTGGGCGCGATGATCTCGGGATGCCAGCCACGCCGCCACTCCTCACCCATGGTGGGATTCTGGGTGCAGCGGATGGGCACAAAGCGTGTGTCTCCGGTGACGCAGATGTTGCAGCCGATGCACTCGCGGATTTCATCCAGCCGGCCTTCCCTAATCTTGTTAGGCAGGAACGGGTCGGCGATGGATGGGCGCGCCGCGCCGATCAGGTCCATCACCCCACGCCGCACGGCGGAGACCATCGAGTCGGGCGAGGTGTAGCGTCCCACACCGGCCACCGGTTTACTCGTCAAAGATTTTACGAAGGATGTATATTTTTCCTGATAGCCTTCTTTTTCGAAGCGCGATGTAGCCGAGTCATTATCCCAATCACTGACATTGACATCCCACAGGTCGGGGATTTCAGCCAGCATAGCGACTACGTCATGACCCTCGCCCTGGTGGGTGATACCCTCTTCCCCCAGCAGTTCATCTACAGCAAAACGGACGGCCACCGCGCAGGTATCCCCAACGGCTTCCTTGGTATCCTCCAGCAATTCACGGAATAGACGAACGCGGTTTTCCAACGAGCCGCCATACTCATCGCTGCGGTCATTGTAGCGGCGCATGAGAAATTGCATGGCGATCCCTAACTCGTGCCCGGCGTAGGTATAGATAATGTCGAAACCGGCTCGTTTGGCGCGCAGCGCAGCGGCGCGATGCCATTTGCGCAAGTTGCGGATGTCTTCTTTGTCCATGCGGCGGGTTTGGATGGGGTCGTAGCCCGAACCACCGTGTGTGCCGATCGACGTCGGTCCCAGCATGGTTGCGCGGGAATACATATTGCTGGCGGACAACCCGTTATATAAAAGCTCGATACCGGCCAGCACGCCATGCTCATGCACTTTCTCAGCCATCAGGGCTAATGCCGGGATGTCATCATCGTTCCACAGACGCCCCTCAATGTACGGCGACAGGTCAGTGCTGTGGTGGATCTCCACCTCCTCGGTGCAAACCACGCCCCAGCCGCCCTCGGCCTTGACCCCGCGCATGGCAGCCAGCGCACGCGGCATGCGGTAGCCGAATCCGTTACAGTGCGGAACCTGATAAAAGCGGTTGGGAGCAGTCACCGGCCCGATTTGAACTGGCTCGAAGAGAATGTCGTAAGGCGTGGGCATACTTCTATTCCTTTGGATTGGGATGGGGATATGATACCCGCTCCGTCTCCCCCGTCAATGGTCGAATTTCCTGGGTTTAGTCTTGCTCCCTAAGCAGCGCTGGAACCTGGTCTGCGATCGCATCGCGCACCGACCGGAATACTGCCAGCACTTCATCATCGGTTCCCTGGGCCCTGGCTGGGTCCGGGAATCCCAGGTGGACGCGTTTCCCCTTTCCCAACCAGACCGGGCAATTCTCCGCCGCATCATCACAAACGGTGACCACCAGGTCGAACTCCATCTTACGGAACTGGTCCGTGGATTTGGACTCGCCCTGATGCGAGATGCCGATCTCCTCCAGGACTTGAATTGCCTTCGGGTGTATGTAGCCAGACGGCTCGGTCCCGGCAGAAAACGCCCGCCAGTCATCTGACAGGCGGGCATTGACAATGGCTTCGGCCATCTGTGAGCGGCAGGAGTTGCCGGTGCACAGGAATAGAACGCTACGATTTTTGCTGTTTCCAGAACTCATCATCGCTGTTCTTGATCTCCATCAATTCACCGGTGACAATAAAGATCGTGCGCTCGCAGATGTTGGTGACGCGGTCGGCAACACGCTCCAGGTTGTGGGCGACCCATAACAACCAGTTGGCACGTTCCATCGTCCTAGGGTCGGAAATGACGAATGTCATCAACTCACGATAGACTTGATTGTAAAGCGCATCCACTTCATCGTCTTCGATAGGTATTGTCTCGGCAGCTTCCACATCTTCTTCTACAAAAGCCGTCAGTGCGCGGTGCAACATATCCACATCTTTGTTTGCCATGCGCGGGACATCAATCAAGGGTTTCAACAGCGGTGCATCGCCCATGCGGATGTTGATATTGGCAATGCCCTTGGCATAATCGCCCATACGTTCCAACTCGCCGATGATTTCCATGGAGGATGCCAGCAAACGCAAGTCATGAGCCATAGGTTGTTGCGTGGCAATCAGAACCATGAGTTTGTTTTCAAGCTCAAAGCGTTTTTCGTTGATTTTGCGGTCATCTTTCAGGATTTCCCTGGCTGCCTCGATGTCTCGTTTCTTCAACGTTTCGACAGAAGCCAGAATGGCTTGTTCGACCATACTTCCAAGCACCAGGATTTCATCTTTCAATTCTTTTAATTCATTGTCAAATGTTTGTCGGGTTGTTGCCATTAGAACCTCATTTCGCAACCAATTAAAAATTTATCAGGTTTATCCAAATCGCCCGGTAACGTAGTCTTCCGTGCGCTTGTCACTGGGGTTTGTGAAGATGACGTTGGTGTCATCGAATTCTATCACTGTTCCAGTACGCACCCCTTCTTTTTCTAACATCATCATGGCGGTGTAGTCAGATGCGCGGGCGGCCTGTTGCATGTTGTGGGTCACAATGACGATAGTGTAATCCTTCTTCAACTCTTGCATCAATTCTTCGATTTTGAGGGTGGCGATCGGGTCGAGCGCGGATGCAGGTTCATCCATCAATATCACTTCCGGTTGTACGGCCAGCGCGCGTGCAATGCACAGACGCTGCTGCTGTCCACCGGAAAGTGCCAGACCAGACTGATCCAAAACATCCTTAACCTCATCCCACAAGGCTGCCTGTTTAAGTGAATACACAACCAGTTCGTCAATATCGCCTTTGAAGCCATGAATGCGGGCTCCCCAGGCGATGTTTTCGTAGATCGACTTCGGGAACGGATTGGGTTTTTGGAAAACCATCCCGATGCGATGACGGACTTCAACCGGGTCCACATCGGGGGCATACAGGTTCTGTCCCTGGAAGATGACTTCGCCATTGATCGTGGAGCCGGGCACCAGTTCGTTCATGCGGTTGAACGCGCGCAACAGCGTGGATTTTCCACAGCCAGAAGGCCCGATGATAGCAGTGATCTTGTTACGCTGAACTTTCATATTGACATTGGTAACAGCTTTGAAATCACCGTAGAAAATGCTCAGGTCTTTGGTTTCAAGAACGTATTCTGTTCCGTTGGAATTGGGTTGAGTCATGATTTAGTACCTCCGGCTGAAGCGATTGCGCAGCAAGATAGCAGTTGCGTTCAGACTGAGCAAAAGGATAAGTAATGTGATGATCGCGGCAGCCGCAATGAAACGAAATTCATCCTGTGGACGCGTGGTCCATTGATAGATTTGAATAGGGAGCGTGGTGAACTTGGAAAAAGGTCCCTCTGGGTCAAACAAAACCACTGTGGAAGCACCAATCACCACCAGAGGCGCTGTCTCACCCAGGGCGCGCGAGATAGCCAGAATGGTGCCGGTCAGGATGCCGGGAATGGAGCTTGGTAAAACGTGGGACCAAACTGTCTGCCATTTGGTAGCGCCAATCCCATAGCTCGCATTTCGCAGCGATCCGGGTACAGCACGAATGGCTTCTTGCGAGTTGATGATGATCAACGGTAGGACAAGTAACCCCAGCGTCAACCCGGCTGAGAGGATGGTGCGCCCGCTTGCCGTCGTAGGATCCACCACACCGAAGATCGAGCCGCTGGTGATCGGTTCCAGTGCACGTACGAAAATAGCCAACCCCAGGATGCCATAAATGATGGAGGGCACCCCTGCCAGGTTGTTGATATTTGTCTGTATCAAACGATTCAACCAATTATCTGTGGTGGCATATTCTTCCAGATAGATAGCTGCCATCACCCCGATTGGAAAGGCAAACAGGATCGTTATGAAAATTGTCCACAGAGAACCCAGTATAGCAGAACGAACGCCTGCAATCACCGGATTACTGGATTGCTTGCTGGTCAGGAAATCCCAGTTGAACCAGACCTCGAAACGTACCAGATTGTTCGGGTATTCTGTTGCAATGATCTGATTGATCTCGTCTCTTTTGGTTAACGAGTCCCACAACAGCCAGGAATCGACCACCTGGTATTTGACAATTCTTTCGATCACCAGGTCGTACACATCAGCGCGGCTTTGTTCATCGAAAGGGGTTTCTCTGTTGATCTTGTTGTATGCCCCCTCAGATAGGTTGGCTTGGAGGACACTCATCAGTTGTTCTTTGGTCTGATCTTCCAGCGGAACGCCATCGACTGCCAAGGTAACAGGTTCTACTTTGGCCTCATACACCACGATCCCGCTGGTTTGGTTAATAATGTTAGCCAGCAAGGTCGCCAGGGCGATGATGCCCACGATGGTCGAGAACTGGAATAGAATTGTCCAGATCAGGCCGGTGCGGTGCCGCGCCTGGATGTTATCTTTGAATTCGCCTTGTGCAGGTTGGATTTTTATCTCTTCTGATTGGGTCATTCATACACCTCACGGAAGCGCCGCACAATCTGCTGGCTAATGATGTTGAGCGCCAGTGTGATAAGGAAAAGCATCAGACCGATAGAGAAGATGCTGTTGTAATCGATCGAGTCATAGGATAGGTCCCCACCCGAAATTCGCACAATATGCCCGGTCATCGTCTCTGCGCCCTCAAAGGGATTGAAGGTGAAATTCGGTCCGGCGCCCGCGGCTACAGCGACGATCATGGTCTCACCGATGGCGCGCGAGATGCCCACGATGACGGCGGCAGAAATGCCTGAAATCGCAGCCGGGACGACCACCTTGATAGCCGTTTCGAGACGCGTCGCACCCAGCCCGTAGGCTGCTTCCCTCAATGCACGTGGGACGGCGCTCAAAGCATCCTCCGTCATAGAACTGATCAAAGGCAGGATCAAAATGCCCATTACCAGACCCGCAGAAGCCGTGTTATAGATTTGCACAACATCCTGACCGAAGATGGCTCGCAGAAGCGGAGTCATAAACGTCAAGGCAAAATATCCATACACAATGGTTGGAATACCTGCCAGCACTTCCAGAATCGGCTTAAGCGTATTGCGCACACGTGTTGAAGCATATTCACTCAAATAAATTGCCACACCGATTCCCAATGGAATGGCAACCAACATAGCGATCAAGGTGGTCATTAAAGTAGCGTTTAGCAAAGCCCATATGCCGAACTCCTGGATTTGAGGCTGCCATTTTGTGCCGGTGAAAAACTCTAATAAACTTACCCGGGTGGCTGAGTACAGTTGTATACCAGCTTCATGTCCTTGTGGTTGGGTGCCTTCCAGCCCGCGTTCTACCACAACAGTGTTCCCATCGACGGAAACTACTCGCATGATCTCCTTGCCTGTTAGACCCAATCGGATGATTTCGCCTTCCTGAATGGGACGCCCCTCAGGTTCCAGTAAAAACTCAGTTGTGTCCGGGGTGATATCTGCGGCAAGGGGCTTGTTGGTGTTTTCCCACTGGCGCTTGGTAAAGAACAACATCGACTCTTTGCCCAGTTCGTAGACAATGCCGACCGTGATAAAGATCGAAAAGAAACCGCTCAAGAAAAGGATTGTTTGAATAACAGTTTCCCCCCAGCGGATGCGGCGCTTCAAGCCATTATTTGACTTTGAGTTGTTTAGAAAATTCAGCTGCATCGATACTCTCCCGTAAAGACTTGTTGCATTTTACGCAAATTTTCCTTCTCCCCTCATTGTTGAGGGGAGAAGGAAATCTGAAGGGAAAGGGATTTGTATATCTCTCTATCCCTTTCAAGTCTTACTGTAAGGCGGCCATCAAGGCGTCCATAGCGCCGGAGAGGGCAGCCTCATTGGCGGGAAAGTAACCGACATCGCCGATCTCATCATTGACGTGGGTCAGGAAGAAGTACAGGTAAGCAGCTACCTGGGGTTTCTCTTTGATGATGTTGGCATCCGAGTAGTGGAACAGCGGGCGGGAAAGCGGGTATTCGTTGCTGTCCACGCTCTCCTGGGTGGGCTCGACGGTATCGACTGAAAGCACGGTCAGGACATCAGTGTTCTCGGCGTAGTAAGCGTAGCCGAAGAAGCCGATGGCATAAGGGCTACCGAGCACGCCCTGGACGAGGATGTTGTCATCTTCGGAGAGCTGGGTGTTGGAGGCAGCCAGGATGGCGGTTTCGTCCTCATCGAAGACGTGTTCGACAAAGTAGTCGAAGGTGCCGGAATCGGTGCCGGGGATGAAGCGCAGGATGGGTTCATCGGGCCACTCGGGGCGGACGTCGCTCCAGGTTTCGGCTGGGCCGAAGATCTGAGCCAGTTCTTCAGTAGTGACGTTGGTGACGAAGTCGTTTTCCTGACTGACGACTACAGACAGGGCGTCGGTGCCGAGACGGAACTCGATGGGCTCGCGACCGATAGAGCGGCATGACTCGATCTCGCTGTCCTTGATGGCACGGGAAGCGCCGGAAATGTCGGATTCGCCGGTGACGCAGAAGCGTTCAAAACCGGCGCCTGAGCCGATGCTGTCGTAGGTGGCGTTGCCGTCGAAGCCTTCTTCTGAGAAGCGTTCGATCATGCGCTCAGCCAGCGGGAAAACGGTGGATGAGCCAGCGATCACAATATCGCCGGATACTGCATCCGGAGCATACATCGCCATTGGATCGTCAGAAGAAACTGGTTCTTCAGCTGGAGCCTCGGTGGGCTCTGCAGCGGGTTCTTCTGCTGGTGCAGCGGTCTGGATCGTACCACCGCCGCAGGCAGCCAGGACCATGCTGGCAAGTAGGAAGGCGGCAAATAGAACGTACAAATTTTTACGCATTTTTTCTCTTCTCCTAATTGTGATTTTCATATGCTGCGATAATATCAAGCGGCTTTTAATGGCATTGGAATAACAGGTTAACATCTTGTTAAAAGGTATCTATTCAGGCTTAAATATGGTTAGAAATTTCTTCAAACCACCATATATGGCGGTTAATTTGATTGAGAACTACACAAAGGTTTAGAACTGCACAAATTTTCATCAGGAAGCCTGCCCATATA
>JASFRG010000080.1:0-21936 GCA_050115035.1 Anaerolineales bacterium
GAAGACGACACCACCTTCGTAGCATTGAAACTCGTTGATTGACCCAACCTTGCTGATCAATAAAATGACTTTCGAGGATATCCTCGAAAGTCATTTTTGCTAAATGCTAAACGCTGATTACTGACAGCTAATTCGTACTCGCCTCTCCCAAAATGACATTGAAGGTCACTTCCTGGCCGTCTCGCAGGGCTTTGAGGCTGACCTGAGCCCCAGGCTGATATTCGAATAACGTGTTGATATAGGAATTCTGATCGTCGATAGCCTGCTCACCGATGCTGACGATAATGTCTCCGCGTTGCAAGCCTGCATTGGCGGCCGGACTGCCGGAGTCGACGTCAGTCACGTATGCGCCCCATTGGGCTGGCAGGCTGTAGCGGCGGGCGATCGAGGGGGAAATAGATTGATAACTGATACCCAGATAGGGACGGGCAAAATAGCCCTGGTCGATGATGCGCTCCGTAATGAAACGCATTATATTGGCCGGGATCGCGAATCCCAATCCCTCTGCCACCGCGCTGCCCCCGTTGCCTCCGCGCACGATCAGCGTGTTGATGCCAACCACTTCGCCATTCAGATTGACCAGCGGACCACCGGAGTTGCCCTGATTAATGGCCGCGTCTGTTTGCAATAGATCTTCCATAAAATAGCCATTGCTGGTGTCCAGCGTGCGGCCTGTTGCGCTGATCACGCCCACCGTGACCGTATTGCGGAACTCACCCAGCGGTGACCCGATGGCGATGACTGTCTCACCGGATTTCAAATTGTCAGAGTTACCGATGGTGGCCACGGCAGGCATATCTCCGTCCGCTTTGAGCACAGCCAGGTCCGCGTAAATATCGGTGCCAATGACCTCGGCCGGTAGCTGCGTACCATCTGACAGGATCACCGAAAGGTCGCTGGCGCTCTCGACCACGTGGTTGTTGGTGACGATATATCCCTCAGACGAGACAATGACTCCACTGCCGCTGGATTGCCCATCCGGCAGGCGCCCGAAGAAGGTGACCTGTCCGGGCACTGTGCCCGTGACAGTTACCACCGCTGGACCGACTTTCTCGACCGTCTGTGTAATGGCGGTTTCAATGTCCGTATTCGAGACTTGCAGATTTGATACCGGAACAGTGGTGGCAGGCTCACTCAATGGGACCGAATTGGTCGTCCCAGGCTTGGTCATCAGCCAAATGACCCGTCCGCCCACCACAGCCCCTGCTGTTGCGCTGGTAATTGCAACAACGCCGACAAAGAGAATATAAAGTACTCGTTTCCAGTTCATACAATTTTCCTGTTTTTACTATTACCGACTATCTAATCATTAATTCTATCCTTCACGATTAAAGACGGCTTAAACCAGCGTAAGAAACTTGTATGAAAATTGTGAAGAATTTTTATTGAACAAAAATAGTCAATTCTGATACTTGTGTTCACGCGAAATGTTCTATTAATGAAAATAGAATTTATATAAAAAGGAGGGAAGAATGGACGGAGAAGTGATTGGGCAACTCGTACCTTTATTTCAAACAATAGTCTGGACCTTATTGATTGCAATCGTTGTGATCAGCCTTCGCAAAAAATTGATTGCTCTACTCGATAAACTGACAGGTGCAGATGAACTTGAAATGTCTCTCGGGTTTTTAAATGTGCAGGCCAAAACGATCAGGGAATTGCACCATACAATTGGTTTGGGATTTCCGGACGAACAGATCAGCAAATCAGAAATTGACGCACTAATGGAAGTCAAGATGCGGGCAGTCCAGGCAGCTATGGAAAAGCACACATCCAATGATGATGTCCGCATGAGTCCGCGTATCCAGGCTAACGAAGAAATCATCATCACCAGAGAAACTGGAGAGATGATTGCGGGTATCACTGTTGATGTAAATGAAGCTGGAATTGGTTTTAAGAGCAGTCAGCGGCTCCGTTTTGCAGAAGTGGTCAAGGTCACCCCCAAGGATCCCCAAAAGACCCTGCCTGGTGGGATCTCAAAACCAGTGCAAATTGTACGCATCGAGTTGGCTAACGAGGGTTATCATTATGGTGCTGCTCTCCCAGCAGTGTTGTAACAAACCGCAAAGCTCGCAAAGAAAATCCCTTAAGACATTGCATACTTAGATCTCTGTATACTATAAAAACAATCAGCCTCCCTCATATTTGATTGGGAAGGCTGATTGTTAATTGCTGAGAGCTAACAGCTAAGCCGTTTCCAAATACCGCTCCACTTCCCAATCAGAGACTGATGTGCGGAAGGCATCCCACTCCTCCCACTTGGCGCGTGTGAAAGCCTCATAAATGGTCGAGCCTAAAGCGTTTTTAAGAACTTCGTCTTGATCGAATTCGCTTAACGCTTCAGCTAACGAGCCGGGCAGTTCGCCTACGCCCATCTTTGTTCTTTCCTCTTTCGTCAAATGATAGAGGTTAACGTTGTTGAGCGGCGCAGGCGGGGTCATTTCACCGTCGACCCCATCCAGCCCGGCAGCTAACATGGCGGCAAAGGCCAGATAGGCGTTCGAAGACGGGTCTGGGAAGCGCAACTCAGCCCGCATGGATTTGACGCGCCCTTCCATGAAGCGCGGGATGCGAACCAACGCCGAGCGGTTGATCTGCGCCCAACCGATGTAGACTGGTGCTTCGTAGCCAGGCACCAGTCGTTTGTAAGAGTTGACTGTTGGGGCGACCACGGCAGCCAGTGCGCGAGCATGTTTCAGTTGCCCTGCGATGAAGCCATAGGCAATTTTCGAAATTTTGAATTCATCTGCCTCGTCAAAGAACAAGTTATCACCGTTTGCGTCGAACAAGGATTGATGGCAGTGCATGCCGGAGCCATTAATGCCGAAAATGGGCTTGGGCATGAACGAGGCCACCAGGCCGTGCTTGGCGGCAATGGCCTTGACAGTGTACTTTAGCGTCATGACGTTATCAGCAGCCCGCAGCACGTCCGCGAAACGGAAGTCGATCTCGTGTTGACCCAACGCCACCTCGTGATGCCCGACCTCGATCTCCAGGCCCATATTGTTGAGTGCATCCATCAGTTCGGTGCGCACGCGCACGGCCTCGTCGCTGGGCGAGAAGTCGAAATAGCCACCCACGTCATGTGGCACCGGATGCATGCTCGCGCTGTTGTTCTCGCTGCGTTTGAACAGGAAGAATTCCGGCTCGGGGCCCACGTTCAAGGTCCAGCCGCGTTCGGCGATTTTGTCACGCAGCCGTTTCAGGGTCCCGCGCGGATCGCCACCGAATGGCTCGCCGTCAGGTGTGTAGATGTTACAGAATACACGCCCGCGTTTGCGGTCATCAGCAGCCCAGGGCAACACTGCATATGTGTCGGGGTCGAGCACCAGACGCATGTCCGATTCCTGGATGCGAGCAAAGCCCTCCACCGATGAACCGTCGAACCATACGCCACCGTCTAGCGCTTCTTCCAGCCCTTTGATGGGCATGTCCACCGACTTGACCGCGCCGGTCACATCTGAGAATTGCAGCGAAATAAATTTAATTTCATCTTCCTTCACACGTTTAAGTAAATCTTTGGCGTCCATATTTTCTCCTTTGAAATTAATGCTTTACCCAACTCTCTTCCGCCTGCAAAGCCCGCACCGCATGTGGTTGGATCTTGCGATAGACTTCGGCGGGTTCTTTACCTTTCAACAGATCATCAATCGAAATGCCGAATTGACAATGATTCTCTTCGAGATACGGTTTGATCAACTCCCAGTCGCGCTCTTCCAGCGGGGTAAATTCCCCACCATTGAGTTGATCCTCACCGACGATACCCTTGGGATCGCGAATGTAGATACATCCACCCGAGGCCAACGAGAACAGATTGCCGCCTGGATATGGTTCATCCAGATCGACGATCTCGCCCTGGTCGGTCACACGCAGTCCGTTCAGAATGATGAAACCGCCTTCGTGGTGTGGATCCCCGGCCATGAACGATTCAGCCAGATAGTCAAGACAGGTGCCGTTGATGACCACGCGCGGTTTGCCTACGGCATTGATCATCGGTCGTCCGGCTGCATTCCCCAGGATGTAGACCTGCCCCCCTTTGGCTGCGTAGCCGAAGGTCTGACCGACATCGCCATGTACTACAAGCTTGCCTGACTTCATGATCTGGCAGAGTTGGTCCTGCGCGTTGCCGTGCACATGGATTTCCATCCCGTCCAGACCAGATGCCAGATAATCGCCAGATGAGCCATACACGTCAATGCGAATGTCACTCGAGTTTGCGCCGAAACCGTTACCGATAAAACGGTGTCCACGCGCGTTTGCAACGATGAAATTGTTGAAGCCGCGTTTGTGCAGTTCCACCAGCAACATCGCGACCGAGTGTTCTCCTTCGGGCTTGTACCCGCGCGCATCAATGACTGCAACCTGTTCGGATTGAGCAGGTTTGGGCAGTGGTTGATCCGGGAACACGAATTCGTACGATTCAGACGGCGATTCTTTGACGTGTTCAAAAATCTGTTTCAAAACCTGATCGCATAAAGAAACCAGACTGCTCCTGCGCATGTTTCCGGTTGGATAACGCCGGTCGATGAGGTAGGTCAACACCTGAATTGCGCGTTGTCTGCCAACATCCGAATTCGCATCCTGATCCAACGCATCCAGGGCCGCTTTGAAGTTACCATAATCCCATGTCGGGATTTGTGTCTTGAACCAATCTGACAGTTCTTCTGCATTCAACACAGGTAAATTGACATCCCCAGTTTTAGAACCATTGCTGTTTGTTCGATAGGGAGCTTTAGAAGAATCAACGCCGACCTCACGGCCAAATTTGTCGGTGCAAACCATCTCCGCATAATCACCGTTTGGGGTTACGGAAAAAATGAAAGCGCCTCCGTCCGTGTGGCTGCCACCGCGGGCGTTCCAATAGCGATCGGCGCGCGACCAGAAGCAGGTGTCTTCCGCAGCGAGACTTTCCAGGGCGGCATCGATAGCCTGTTTCTCGGAAGCAGCAAAACCGATGGAAGGACCGTTCTCACCAGCTTCCTGCAGGGCAAAGACCTGTGGGCGCAGCATACTGGTATCGGTGATGCCGATCAGGCGATAGGCTTCCGATTTCATCTCAGCGGGAGCCGACTGTGCGATCAGGAAAAACCAGGGCCCATCCGGCGAGCTGTGCATGTGCGTGGTCTGTAACATCTTATAAAGCTGCTTTTTGTCATCCGGAAGTTTGGTGAAATCCCGTTCCGTGGTCGGGGCTAACGATTCGATCACGTATTCCAGGGGATATTCATAAATGCGGTGCAGCAGATCGAAGACCTGCACCGAAACTTCGGTATCTGTCAGGAAAAGCGGGTAGATGTTACGCTGTGCCAGATATTCCGAGATGGATGCGTAGTTTGCGAAGTCGCCGTTGTGCACCAGGGCTTCGTTCAATCCCGCAAACGGGTGCGCGCCGCCCGGATGCCAGACCCGCCCCTTGGTGGGATAGCGGTGATGTCCGATCCAGACATGTGCGTGCATATCTTCGAGTTGGTAATACTTAACCACATCATCACCGTAGCCGACCATCTTGAGCACCAGCAGGTTTTTGCCATGCGAAAGCACAAAGGCGCGCGTTTCGCCGGTGGAGGCATAGAACCGGGTATTTAGCTTGTAAGTGTTCTGGAAGACGATCTCGTCTTCCACTTTGCATTGCGGCACATCTTCCATGTTGTGTTCAGACCGAAACACATCCACGACTTCAGGCTTTATGCGCACGAAATAGTAGACAACTTCCGGTGGAGGCACATCCAATCCATCCAGGGCCGTGAAATCAGCGATGTGCGCCTGCTCCTGGATATGATCCACGTCAAAAGTTGGGTAGATGGAGGTCTGTTCGACTTCTTCACGAACGGACGCTTCGAGATAGGCTACAGCGATGAGATAATCTTCTTCCAGCTCTTTCCGACTGACCCCAAACTCTTCCGGGACCAATCCGACCGCAGCGATACCGCCCCCTTTGCCGTTACCGCGGTTCCGCATCTGGATCAGGGATTGCAATAAGTGCCGCCCAGGGATCTTCTCCGAGCAGGCGATCCCGATGACACCGCAACCGCCCTCTGCCGCTTCGTCCCGCGCTTCCGGGCTGACTTCGATTTTGGGCAGAGATTTTCTGGATGCCAGGATTTTTTCAATAGATATTTTCTTCTTCATAGCTCACTTCCTGTAGACCAGCAAATCGGTGCGACCACGGAGTTCGCGGATATCTTTAAGACCTAACCGGCGCAGTACGTCTCGCAACTGCCAGGCAAACGACTCATACATCTTTCCAATCCGTTCTGCCCCGGTTTCAGGATCGACCAGCAGCGAAAGCTCGGGGTCAGTAGTAGTCAGCCCGAAAGGACAACCTCGTCCGCGCTCGCAGTTCGAGCAGCGCGTGCAACTCAGTGCAATCAGGTCTGCCGTGCCCAGGATAACGCCGTCCGCACCCAGGGCAATGGCTTTGGCGATATCATAAGCGCTGCGTATGCCGCCGCTGGCCATAACCACCACTTCATCGCGGATGTTTTCATTCACAAGATATTTGTGGACTTTGGGGATGGCAAATTCGATCGGCATAGCGATGTTTTTCTTGGCAATCTCCGGTGCCGCACCCGTGCCGCCGTAGGAACCATCCAGATGTACAATATGTGCGCCCGCATAGTAACTACCAACGGCAACCATATCGACGTCCACAGGAGTAGAAACTTTCACCGACACTAACGCAGTCGGGTTGATGGTCTTGGCCCAGTCGACATGCTTTTTATGATCTTCCACCGAATAAACCGAATGGAACGGGAATGGCGAAAATAAGCTGACCCAGGGTACGCTCTCACGCATCTTGGCGACTGTCACCGTGGTCTTATCCCCCAGCAAGTGACCACCTAGGCCGGGCTTGGCTCCCTGCGCATATTTGAACTCGACGATGCGTGCGTGTTGCACGGTCTCTTCGCGCACACCAAACATGCCAGTGGCGATCTGGGTGATGATCTGGTCTTTATATTTCACCAGAGAATCAGGATAACCGCCCTCTCCGGTCGACGTGAAAGTAGACCATTCTTTCGCGGCCATGGCCCGGGCCAGCATAACCTGTTCACTGACGGAACCATATGACATTCCACCGCCATACCAGGGCACTGCGATCTCGATCTCTTTTCCAAATCCACGGCGGTTCAACGGAACGGCAAGATTGATGGTTTCTGCTTCGGGTGTCCATTCGTCTTCAGTCAGGAATTTGAAATCCAACCGGTCGAATCCGCCTCCGGATTTTCCAACTTTGTATTCCAATCCATTTTCCGGTGGACGACCGGTTGTGGCTTGATGCCAGGTCGATAATATCAATTCAGCCGGCCAGCGAGAGTCTCCCATAGC
The DNA here is from genome assembly GCA_050115035.1 of Anaerolineales bacterium. GTDB lineage: Bacteria > Chloroflexota > Anaerolineae > Anaerolineales > Villigracilaceae > JAABUE01. Next base: position 7,327 of record JASFRG010000080.1, read on the forward strand.
AGGAGGAAGGCCGTTATCCAGGGTCGGCCAATACTTGAACCCTTTTTCAATATGTTCTTTATGTTTTTTGACAGAAGGCAGATGTACTGTTGTTTCAGTCGTCATGATGTCACCTTATCAAAGATGCTCAAGGCGGCGTCCTCGCCGCCGGGGACGGCGGCTAGAGCAGAGATTTGTTTCTTATTCATATCCATCAATCTCCGCAAACGCTTCGCGCTCAAGGTCGACCTGGAACATGGCTCGCCCCATCTCGCCACGCAGACGACGGACTTCGCGCAAGCCCATCGCGCCCAGGATTTCGAGCAACTGGTCACGCCAGGCGGCGGTCATGTTCAGGATGCGCCGGGTGCCCCATTCATGGTTCAAATTTTTGGGCAGGATAAATTTGCTTTCAACTCGATCCCGGCACTCGCCTTCGAATTCACCCTGCATCGCGGCTAGAAGTGGCGTGTCTAAAGCGACCAGGTCCAACCCGGCGATGATAGCCTTGGGAACATGCTCTGCAGCCACGATTCCGCCGCTGCCAATTAATGTTACCTCGTCGCGCATCCTGGCTTCGACAAAGGCCAGGTGTACCTCGCGGATCAGGTCGAAGACAAAGCGTTCGTCGGAGCCACGACCGTGATAATCGGCGATGAGGTGGAACACTCGAATTCCGGCTCCTGCATATTTCAAGAGCGTTTCGCCGTCAGTGTAAGACAGGCGTAGAGCCAGGATGGTATCGGGGAAAGAGGTTTGGAGATTAGAGATTAGAGATTGGATAGTTGAGATTTGTTCGTCTTCCATCTCTATTTCAATCATCTTTGGAGTGAACAGCAAGTTCGAGAGCTGATTGGCCTCGTCAACTTTAATGAGGGGTACGATAATTTCAGGGTTCAACTCGGAACTTGAAATCAGGCCAATTGGCAGGATTGCCAGTGTTTCTGCCTGGGAGGCTGAGGCGCTCAATATATCGGCGACCAGGCTTGAAGTCACGGAATGATGCGGAACGTCGTAAATGAAGGGAATCGGGATCGCCAGCGTGCGCGGGGCTGTTCCCACGGGCTGTCCATCATCGTCGAAAACCAGATAAGAGGGCTTCTCGCCGATTTCCACAACCGTCGAAATGAACTCACGACCATGAATGCCGTCCCGCGTAGGTCGTACGATCTCAGACATGTCGGTCCACATGCCGTCCCAGCCTTCGCCGCCAAACTTGCCGCGGTATCCGGCTCCCTTGACGGGGATGCTGCCCGTTTCAGCCTCATACGCCACAGCGCCGATATGCCAGAAGTGGAAGTACGAGTCGCCCATGCCCTGATAAGCCGGGTTATGGCTGATCGTCAGGATTTCCGGGTGCTGGACGGTGCAGCGCAGGCAACCCACACAGTACTGGGGCCGGGGCGCAAAACCGCCGATCGGGCCGGAAAAAGTGCCGTACATGCACGGGCGACTGGTGATGGCTTTTAGATCGCCGCGTTGATGGAAAACCTCCCCGAGCATATATTTGGCCAGTTGGAATTTATTGACTTCAACCAGGAATCGATTAGGCCAACGTACGATGTTAGGGGTAGTATCCGTTTTGATGTGATACCGTTTATAATTGTCTTTGCTTCGAGGGGGATTTTCCATCAACCTTTCTCCTACTTAAATTTGAGAGATGATCTGGCGGTTTGCCGCCTCCCATCCCAATAATGCCTTTTTGCGAGTGCTTCCATAACGGTAATTTCCAAACTCACCTAATTTTCGGATGACGCGATGGCAGGGGATCAGGACTGCGATGGGATTGCGTCCCAATGCTGTCCCTACCGCCCGGCTTGCACGCGGACGTCCAGCCTGCTCGGCGAGACCCTGATAGCTGACCACGGCACCGGACGGAATCCGCAGGAGTGCCTCCCAGACTTTGAGCTGGAAATTTGTGCCCCGCAGGTGTAAATGTAAAGGTTTTTTATTGCGCTGACCCAGATCAAATATCGGCTCGACCAATGATACTGTTGCATTATGGTCTTCAATCATTTCAGCTTGTTGCCAATTCTCAAACAATGCATCAATTGCTTTACCTTCGCTGCTGCCTTCTACAAATCCAAGATGGCAGATGCCGCGTTCGGTGGCGCCGATCAAAACCTTTCCAAATGGAGTGTCATGCAACCCATAACGGATAGTCAGTCCCGCACCGCCGGATTTATACTGACCCGGTGTCATGGCCTCGGTTGTCACGAACAAATCGTGCAGTCGTCCCAGGCTGGACAATCCAACGCCATAAGTGGTATCTAGCAGGTTTTCGGACTTTTCCAACAAATCCTTAGCGCTTTCTTTTGTGAGAAATTGCAAAAAGCGCTTGGGGCTGATGCCCGCCCAGCGGCTGAAAATGCGTTGGAAATGATATTCGCTCAATCCAACCGCGCTGGCGATCTCGCTTAATTCGGGCTGCGAACTGGCATTCTTTTCAAGGTACTCGATTGCCTGCTCGATACGCAGGTAATCTTTGGATAGTTGGTGGAAATCAGTGACAGGGAGGTTCATAAGGTACTCCTTTGGAAACTTATCACAGACAAATATCGATGAACGAATTGTTCATCGGATTCAAACCGTTTATCTGTATTCATCTGCGGTTTAATCATTGTTCCCATTCTACAAATCTCTGTCACCGAAATACACCCGATTCTTGCTCATTTTATTATGTCATTCAGACTGCCCCACCACTTCATAGTGGACCACGGTCGGTTCGAACTCGAGCAGGAAGTCCTTATCTTCTGGGTAATACTTCGCCACTTCCACGTCTTCACCGGCAAAGCCTTTGATGGCTTCCAGGCTTTCCCAGAAAGTCAAGGTGATGAAATGCGTGACATCACCTTCCCGGCGTTCGAGGATGTGAACACTAAGATTGCCTTTCACAGATTGATAATCTGGGATAGCGCGTCCGTTGGTGAACTCGCGATACGCATCCGCTTTTTCTGTAGGAACTCTACCATGCCACATTCTCACGATCATCTTTGCTCCATTTGTGTTTGTGTTGATAAAACAAAACAGGTATGCGTGGGCATACCTGTTAAATGCAATCCTGCACTAAAAAGCAGCCCTTCCATATGAAAACAGGTATGGCTTTGCTACCCGTTATCACTGCGCTGACCCTGTCCTGCTCGTCTCCGGGCAGTTTTCAGTCTGTGCTTGCTATGGAAGGGAGAAGGGAGCCTGTGACCGGGCTCCGAAGGCATCCGCTGATCAATCCGATTTTTCCCTGGAAACCCAGGGTTAGCGCCCCGTTCGCACGGGGGAACCTCCACCTCGTAATCCTGTGCTTCGAAAAGCTCAACATCAGGATCCAGCCGCTTGTTTCTCCATTTTCAATTGTTAACTTGTTGCGATAACCACAACGGCCAGATTGTAATCGGTTCACAATGTGTAGTCAAGTTGTGGATAAAAAGAGACCTGACAGGTTGTACCCATCAGGTCTAGTCCCTGGTAAAGGGAACCCCGCCAGTGCCGTGTGTCGCAAAGTTTTGAACCTGCTTTCGCAGGTGGGCCCCGGCCCAGAAACGCCGCCTTGGCTCAGGCCTATCGCGTTATTTCTGTGAGACAGAAGCCCGTTTTTAAGGTGTTGGCTCAAAACCGTGGGTGCAACATCACAAACATAGCAGGGCCAACTTTCTTATACCATAAACCAAAAAGGGTGGGTAGGGAAAAATTAAATACAACTCTGTAAGAATAGTGTCTGGAGTTGATATTTTAAGGGAGTCGTAAGTTACAGGAATCTGCTTGTCTTTGTCCGTTTTGTGTGCTACTCTTTTATTGCAGATTGCCATTGTCGAAAAATATATAAACAGAATATTTGCATCACTGTCTTAGGAGAAACTAATATGTGATTTCTCTAAGCTTTCTTTTTAAACCATAGGAGTTGTAGAAATGGACCTCATTCATGGTGTGGACGTTAGTGTGTACGAACCAAACATAGACTGGCGGGCTCTGCGAACGCAGGGATTTAAATTCGCACTAGTGCGTGCGACTTCAAGCCTTACTTATGTAGATCCGAAATTTGACGAGCATTGGGCTGGCGCTCGTAGTGCCGGTATTTTACGCGGCGCCTATCATTATCTGTTTGGGGGACAGGATGCCGAAAAACAGGCGGAGTCCTTTCTCAAGACGGTTGGCGCGGACAAAGGCGAATTGCCGCTTATCGTTGATCTTGAAGACGCGTATAACGAGAATGTGCCCAACAGCAGACTCATATCCACCTGCAAGGCCTTCCTGGATATTATTGAGCAGGAATTTGATCGTAAGCCGATGGTGTATTCACGCCGAACATACCTGGAACCACGAGTATCGATTAGTGGGAAGGCTCCTGTTTGGGCGAAGGATTATGATTTGTGGATTGCGCAGTATCCATTTGAGTTTGATCCCAATGGAATGCCCAATATCAATATGCCCAGGCAGCCCAATGGCTGGAAAGATTGGAAGTTCTGGCAGTACTCTGAGAATGCCATTGTTGAAGGTGTGACCGATGACCTAAATCGCTCCACGAAAGTGGACTTGAACTGGTTCCGTGGCTCAGAGACCGAGTTGTACCAATTCGCAAATGTTCAACCCGCAGAAGAAAAGACATATTCGGTAAAAGCTGGAGATACCTTCCATAGCATTGCGGAAAGTCATGGCTTGAGCCTGACCGAATTACTGGAGGCCAACCCATCTTTGTTGAATGTAGGCTCCACGCTGAAAATTCCCGGGCAGGTAGAAATTCCTATACCGACAGATGATAGTGGAACGAGCACACCAACGGAGACAATAGAAACTCCAGGCGATACTGCTGGAGGGGATACAGCCCAAAAAACTCATATCGTAAAAATGGGTGACACGCTCTCGAGCATCGCGCTCAAATACGAGACAACAGTGGATGCGATCATGGCAATCAACCCCCAGATCACAAACCGGAATATCATCTTTGATGGACAGGAGATCAAGATCCCGTAGAAAAAGAAATCGGCCAGCAGATCATCTGCTGGCCGAGCCTTTGTTTAGTAACACTTTTAAGGATACACTCTCTTGATCGTCCTCGGGAAGGGAATGGCCTCACGGATGTGTTCTATGCCGCACAGCCAGGCCACCACTCGCTCGGTGCCCATCCCGAAACCGGAGTGGGGGACCGAGCCGTATTTTCTTAGTTCCAGATACCACTTGAAAGCTTCTTCAGGCAGGTTTTCATCATGGATGCGTTTCAGCAGTAAGTCGGGGTCGGAAATACGTTCAGAGCCGCCGCAGATTTCGCCGTAGCCTTCGGGAGCGAGTAAATCCACACTCTTGCAGACTTCTGGTCTGCCGGGCCAGGGTTCCATGTAAAAGGCTTTGACTTTGGTCGGGTAGCCATAGACGAATACCGGCTTGTCGAATTGCTGGGTGATGGCTGTCTCGTGTGGTGCGCCGAAATCGATACCCCATTCGAACTCGAGCAGTTCTTTTTTTTCGGGGTGGGTTTCTTTTTCGTACAACTCTTCCAGTATTTTGGCGGCATCATCATAGGAAATGCGCGGGAAAGGCGCTGTGACATTTTCGAGCTTAGACAGATCACGCCCTAACGATTCCAACTCCGCCGAACGTTCTTTCAATACCCGCTGGACAATATGGCTGACGAATTGTTCTTCGATTTCCATCAACCCGTCCAGATCGGTGAAAGCGGCTTCGGGTTCCACCATCCAGAATTCGGTCAGGTGACGGCGCGTCTTTGACTTTTCGGCGCGGAAGGTGGGTCCGTAACAGTAGACTTTCCCAAATGCGAAGATGTTGGCTTCATTATATAGTTGGCCGGTTTGAGCCAAGTAAGCTTTGCCCTCGTCAAAGTATTCGGTTTCAAATAGCGTGGTTGTACCCTCGGCGGCGGCCGGCGTCAGGATGGGCGTATCCAGTGCGACAAAGCCATTGTCATCCAGCCACTCGCGGACGGCTGCCATGACTGTGGCACGGATGCGCAGAATCGCCCATTGGCTGGGCATGCGGATCCAGAAGTGCCGGTTGTCGAGCGAGAAGTCCACACCATGTTCTTTTAGTGACATGGGATAATCCTCGTCCGCTTCCTGCACAATTTCGACCTGCCTCACACCAACCTCGAAACCGCCGGGAACACCAGGCGCGCGCTCATCCGCGCGGACAGGACCTGTGATGATCACGGATGATTCCTGTGGAATACGTGTAAGCTGATCGAAGGTTTCCTCATCCAGGTCCCCTTTGAAGGCCACGCATTGGACGAAGCCGCTGCCATCGCGCACCAGCAGGAAGACCAGCTTACCCTTGTGGGTACGGTTGTAAACCCAACCCTGCACGGTCACTTCCTGACCATCGTATTTAGCAATATCGCTTACGCTGATAATTTCTGGCATGATTTCTCCTCCTGGAGTGAATAGAGAGAAGAGAGTAGAGAACAGTGCTATTGTATAACCTTCTACTACTCTCTAATTATCCATTCTCTACTCTCTGATCTTAATATGTAAATCCTTCAACTGCCCTTCATCTACCACCGATGGCGCGTCGGCCATGACATCTTTGGCGGCTTGATTCTTCGGGAAGGCGATCACCTCGCGGATATTCGGTTCGTCGGCCAGCAGCATGCAGATACGGTCGATACCGGGCGCGATGCCGCCATGTGGCGGTGTCCCGTACTCGAAGGCTTCCAGCATGTGACCAAAACGTTCGCGGGCTACATCCGGGTCGAGACCGATGAGTTCAAAGACCTGCTCCTGCAGTTCACGATTGTGAATTCGGATCGAGCCGCCGCCGACTTCGTAATTGTTTAATACTAAATCATATTGCGTGCCGCGCGCTTTGCCGGGCTCTTTATCCAATAATGGAATGTCCTCTGGCATGGGCGCGGTGAACAGGTGATGGCTGGGGTCCCAGCGTTCTTCCTCCTCGTTGTACATCACAAACGGGAAGTCGATCACCCAACAGAAGGCCAGCACATCTTTGTCGCGCAAGTTGAGGCGGTCAGCCATCAGGACGCGCAAACGCCCCAGCGATTCGAAGACGACCATCGGTTTATCGGCTACGAACAACAACAAGTCCCCTGCCTCCGCTTCCATTCTCTCCAAAATAGCCTGCTTCCGTTCATCAGACAGGAACTTGGCAAAAGAAGACCGCGTTTCCCCTTCGCTTGTCAGCGCAATGTAGGCCAGCCCTTTCGCGCCCAAATCTTGGACAAAGGTCGTCAGCTCTTCGATCTGCTTTCGGGTGTAGTCGCCCAGACCCTTAGCGTTGATGCCACGTACATGGCCTTCCGATGCAACGACGTTCTCGAACACACCGAAGCCGGAACCGGCTGCTAAATCGGTAGCATCCTTCAATTCCAGTCCGAAGCGGATGTCGGGGTTGTCCTTGCCGAAGCGTTCCATAGCTTCTTGATAGGTCAGGCGTGGCCAGGGTGTCTGGAGCAGTCGCTTGTGTGGGACCACTTCAGCAACCATCGCGGTGAACATCTCCTCGATCAGCGCCATCACGTCTTCGCGCTCTACAAAGGACATTTCCAGATCAAGTTGCGTGAATTCGGGTTGGCGGTCGCCGCGCTGGTCTTCGTCGCGGAAGCAGCGCGCGATCTGAAAGTAGCGCTCCACACCGGCCACCATCAGCATCTGCTTGAGCTGCTGTGGGGACTGAGGCAGTGCGTAAAACTGACCGGGATGCACACGCGAAGGCACGAGATAGTCGCGTGCACCCTCGGGTGTGGTCTTGAACAGGATGGGAGTTTCGATTTCGAGGAAACCTTTGCTGTCCAGATAATTACGGATGAACCTGATGACTTTGTGACGCAATTCAAGGTTGGAACGCATCTTATCGCGGCGTAGGTCGAGGTAGCGATATTTCAAGCGCATGTGCTCGTCTGGTAATTTGTTTTCATCGGTCAGTACGAACGGTAATGCCTTGGCTGCATTCAGCGCCTTGACATCCGTGGCAATGACCTCAATCTCGCCGGTGGGCATCTTGGGGTTGACCATGCCTTCCGGTCGCTTCTGAACGGTGCCGGTGATTTGCAGCACCCACTCAGAACGCACGTTGGCCACCAGGTCGAGGGTCTCTTTGGGAAGATCGGGATTAATAACAACTTGAACAAGTCCAAAGCGGTCGCGCAAATCAAGGAAAACCACCCCGCCATGGTCGCGGCGTCGATGGACCCAGCCCGCCAGTGTGACCGTCTGACCGACATGGGAGGCTTTCAATTCGCCACAGGTATGCGTTTTATACATGCCGCACCTCCAAAATAATTTGACACGGAGAACACAGAGATCACAAAGTTTTTCTCTGTGAGCATTTGGAGAGGCTCTGTGCTCTCCGTGAGCTCTGTGGTGAGCTTATAAAAATAAATCGCCCTTCGCGATTGCGTTGGGCGATTGTTTTCCGGAACCTTTTTTGTTAATCAGCAAAGCTTCGCCCAACGGGTGGTTGGCGATTATTATCGTCATTATTATTGTTGGCGAAGGGATAAATTTGTTTCATGGGTTGGCGTATTATAGCACAATCTTCTAAGTTTCTTTCAGAATTGCATCGCTGGCTTCGTCAAGTTTTTGAACTTCTTCCTCTGTCAATTTCCAGCCTAATGCACCAGCATTTTCTTCGGCTTGGTCTGCATTCTTTGCGCCAGGGATGGGCAGTGTCCCTTTGCAGATACACCAGTTCAGGGCTACCTGCACTTTGGATTTGCCGCCGTGTTCCTGTCCGATTTCGGTCATCAGCTTGAGCAAAGGACCTATTTTGGGGAGCAGATCTCCATAGCGGCGACCGCGTACGCCGGGCGGCGGATTTTCGGTGGAATATTTTCCCGTTAATAGGCCTTTCTCAATTGGGCTGTATGCGATCACGCGCACTCCCAATTCTTTGCAGCGTGCCAATAAGCCCTCGTATTCGATACTCCGGTTAAGCAAGCTGTATGTTACCTGGTTTGCCCCCAATGGGACATTATTGCGCGCCAGCGCAGAATAGGCACGCATCATCTGAGTCTGGTTGTAGTTCGAAACGCCTACTGTGCGGGTCAAGCCTGCTTTCACGGTTTCAGCCAGGGCCTCCATTAATGAATCTAGCGGGAGAAGTGAATAAGGCTGATGAATCTGATACAGATCCACGGCTTCGATCTCGATGCGTTCCAGGCTGCCTTTTATCGCGCGGATCAGCGCTTTCTTTGTAAATCTCCAGGGATAAGGAAAGTACTTCGTCGCAACCAGTACCGGTTGTTCAGTCTCTTTCAGGAAGTGTCCCAACATACGTTCGGAACGTCCATTACCGTAGACTTCGGCAGTATCCACAAAACGGATACCGGCTTCAAGCGAAATTTCGAACGCTGCACGGCAATCTTCATCCCCATAGTTTTGCCCAAACTGCCAGATCAGTCGATCTCCCCATTGCCAGGCCCCTAATCCGAATTCGACTGCGTGTAGAAAACGCGTCTCGCTGCTAACTGTGTCATTCATGTGGGAGACCCTCCGTGCTCAAATTGTGCCGATTCTAACAGATAAATGCCCAATCTCTGCACAGGTTTGCCATTTTGTCCAAGTGGCATTACAATCAGGGCTCTTATTCTAATTTGGAACTGATGGAACGCGAGCATCCCACCCCGGAGGGGTTCTAGCGCTCCCTGAGTTCCAGGGAGGTTCCCATGTCAAAACAAATGGATTCGCATGTGGAGACCGAATCCGCAGCCGAACTGGCTGAACGGTTGAGCCTGCACTTTACCAACCTGCATCTGCTGGTACGGGCGCTCACACATCGCTCCTACGTGAACGAGAACGCCAACGCACTCGAAGACAACGAACGGCTTGAGTTTTTAGGCGATGCGGTCCTGGACTTCGTTGTCGGAGCCTGGGTCTACAATCATTTCCCGGAGATGCAGGAAGGCAACCTGACGCGCATGCGATCCGCGCTTGTGCGCACCGACACCCTGGCTAAATTCGCGCGTCAATTGGAATTCGGGCCTGCCCTCCGTTTGGGACGCGGAGAACTCACCTCGGGCGGACGTAGGCGCGACAACCTGTTGTGTGCTACCTTCGAAGCGGTTATTGGGGCCATGTATCTGGATGCCGGCATCCAGACTGTAGAGGCGTTCATGGAGCCGTTGCTTGTGGAAGCCAGCGAAAAAGTGGCCAGTCATGTCGAAAGCTATGACCCCAAGAGTACCTTGCAGGAATGGGCCCAGTTCAATAAACTGGGTACGCCGAGATATGTAACGGTAAGTTCCAGCGGTCCGGACCATGCCCGTACTTTCATAGTGGAAGTTCATGTAAACGGGAAGGTGTTTGGCCGCAGTGAAGGGACCAGTAAACAGACCGCGGCGCAAGCGGCTGCACATGAAGCCCTGGAATCCCTTGGATTAATCTAACTCTGAACTAATAGTCAAACTCGATGCCTCTTCGACTAAAATCTCTCGAATTACGCGGATACAAAACCTTCGCCTCGCGGACGATGTTCGAATTCGCTGGGGGGATAACTGCTATTGTTGGGCCGAACGGTTCCGGTAAATCGAACATTGCGGATGCTCTGCGCTGGGTGTTGGGGGAGCAGTCCTACGGTTTACTGCGCGCCAAAAAGACCGAAGATATGATCTTCGCCGGCTCCGAAAGCCGCACGCGCGCAGGGATGGCTTCGGCTCTAATCCTATTCGATAACAGTGAGGAGTGGCTGCCGTTAGACTTCAGCGAAGTTTCCATGGGGCGGCGCGCATACCGCGACGGCCGCAACGACTATGTGTTGAACAGTCAGCGCGTGCGCTTGCGAGACATCAACGAGTTGCTGGCACAATCTGGCTTGAGCGAACGGACCTATACCATTCTTGGTCAGGGTTTGGTGGACGCTTCGCTGGCCTTGAAAGCTGACGAGCGTCGCAAGCTGTTCGAGGAAGCTGCCGGTGTGGGTCTCTACCGCACCCGCCGTGAAGAGACTTTGCGCCGCCTGGAAAACACACAGCGCAATCTGGAACGCGTGCTCGACATCATGTCCGAACTCGAGCCACGTATCCGCACGTTGAGCAGACAGTCCAAAAGGGCACAGGAATATACACGCTTGCAAGAAGATTTGCAGGTGGTGTTGCGCGAATGGTATGGCTATCACTGGCATAAGGCTCAGAAAGAACTGGCTGAAAGCCGTGAAGTCCAACGCCAACAAGAGGCCCATCAGCGCGAAGCGCATGACAGTTATCAGAGTGTACAGGAAGAATATTCAACGTTCCGCGAGAACCTGCAAGGACTGCGCACACAGTTGAACGGCTGGCATCGCGAGCTGTCCGAGTTACACGGCCAGCGCGAAGCCGTCAGCCGGGAATTGGCCGTGCTGGACGAGCGCCAGCGCTCATTGACCAACTCGCGTCAATTACTGACCACTGACCGCGATCGCGCATTGGACGAGCAGACCCTGGCAAGTGAACGTATGGGCGAAGCTGAGAGCGAAGTCACACGCGTGAAAACTGAGTTTGAGGAGGCTAACGAGCGTCTAAAAGCCGCGCAAGAGACCCTGGAATCGCGCCAGTCGGACCGGTCTGGCGTGCAGGAAAAGATGCAGGCTGCACAGACACTGATCCAGTCATTGAACGCACGTAGTGCGGAGACGCAGGCACGCCTGGATGAACTCAACGCAAGAAGGATTGCCCAGGCTGGGCGCCTGGAATCCACAAAGGAAAGTATCCAGGAAGCGGACAACGAAGTTGTGCATGCGGAGGGGGAGCACCGTTCGGCGCAGTCGGCGCTGCAAAAGGTTGAGAAAACCCTCCAGGAGGCAGAGACCGACCTGGAGAAACAGAAGACTGAAGTTGCGCGTTTGGAAGAAGAGAAACGCCAGAAGGCAGAAGAGATCGCTGCTGGCAAGGCCAACCAATCGCGCCTGACGGCGCAACTTGAAGTCCTAGAGCAGGCCGAGCGGTCCCTGCAGGGCTATGCCGAAGGTGCGCGCTTTTTGTTGGAGGCCGCACGCCAGTCCAAGTTGGCCGGGGCTCGCGGTGCATTGAGCGCCTCACTGGAAGTGCCTGCCGAACTGGAAACCGCGGTGGCCGCCGCGCTGGGCGAGCACCTGGATGCTGTCCTGCTCACAGATGGAAAGTTGGACGAGGCCCTGAATCTCCTCGAATCCGATGAATCTGGCCGCGCCGCCCTGCTCCCGCTAACTGGCCTGGCAAAGGCATCCAAACTCAAGGCGCCCTCCAACGGCGATTGCATAGGCGTGGCTGCCGATCTTGTGGATGCGCCCGCTGACTTGAAATTTGCCGTGGACGTGTTGCTTGGGCAGGTGTTGGTCGCTCGTGACCGTGCCGCTGCTCGACGCCTGATCGCTGGTCAGCCGGAGCATGTAAAAGTGGTGACACTGCGCGGTGAGGTCTTCCGCGGGGACGGACTTGTGTTGGCGGGCAAGTCGTCACGCGGCTCGACACTAAGCAGACCGCGCCAGCGCCGCGAATTGCGGGAATCATTGACATCCCTCAGCGGACGGTTGGAGATGCTTGAAGCCGCGCTTCAAAGCCTGACCTCGAACCTGCTAGCTGCACAAGTGGCTTCATCCGCTGCTGAAGCGACTCTGCGCGAGGCGCGTGCAAGGTTCGAAAACGCCCGCGCGAACGAACGGGAAGCAGCCGTCGAGCTGGAATCGGCAAAGCGACAGTTTGAGTGGGGCAAGAAACAGCTCGAAGCGTTGCAATCCGAAATGTCCGGCGCCGAAGCAGAGTTGACCGAACTGACCGAAATACAGGAGCAGATCGAAACCGAATCTGCCGGAGCTCAGGAAAATGTGCGCCTCCTCAATCAACAGTTATCGGGCATGTCGCTGGACGAAGCGCAGGAACAGGTTTCCTATTGGACGACGCGCACGGCGGTGGCTGAACAGTCGCTGGAGGATGCCGGGACACGCAGGGACGAACGCATCGCGGCTTTGAAGCGCCTGGAAGAACAAGGCAGCGACTTTGCCGGTCGGCTGGATGAGATCGAGACGGGGCTGTCACAACTGGAATCTGATCGGAAAGCGTTGCATGAGCGCGAAGGCAAATTGAACGGAGAAATTGCCGAACTGCATAAAAAGATCGACCCGGCCGAAAAGGACCTGGCGACTGCCGAAGCGCAGGAACACGAACTGCAACAGCAGGAAGGCAACGCCCAGCGCGGGATGACCTCGGCCGACCGCATGTATAACCAGGTGCAGGTGGATGTCATCCGCAAGCAGGAGGCGCTGGATTCGTTGCGCAACCGCATCCAGGATGATTTTGGGCTGGTGATGTTCGAGTATGAAGATGACGTGGACGGCCCGGTTCCATTGCCGCTGGATGGTATGGTGCAGCAGCTACCGGTAGTCAATGAGATCACTCCCGAGTTGGAAGAGCAAATGAAACGCCAGCGCGCGCAAATACGTCGCATGGGGCCGATCAATCCTGAAGCGCATGCCGAATTCAAGAAGGAAAGCGAACGCTACGAGTTCATGAAAACGCAAGTGGAAGACTTGCACAAGGCCGAGCACGACCTTCGCCAGGTGATCGCTGAATTGGATGAACTGACCAAGCAGGAGTTCAGCAAAACCTTCGAAGCTGTGGACAGGGAGTTCCGTCAGGTGTTCGTGCGCCTGTTTGGGGGCGGCTCGGCGCGTTTGGCGCTGACTGACCCGGAAGACCTGGTCAACACCGGTATCGAGATCGAAGCCCGTTTGCCCGGTCGCCGTGAGCAGGGACTGGCTTTGCTCTCTGGTGGTGAGCGCAGCCTGACGGCCATCGCGCTGGTGTTTGCGTTACTGCGCGTCTCGCCTACGCCGGTGTGCGTGATGGATGAAGTGGACGCTATGCTGGACGAAGCCAACGTAGCGCGCTTCCGTGACTTGTTGGAGGAGCTCAGCCAGGATACGCAGTTCATCATCATCACTCACAACCGCAACACGGTCCAGGCCGCGGATGTGATCTACGGCGTGACAATGGGCCGCGACTCAGCTAGCCAGGTCATCAGCCTGCGATTAGACCAGGTCACGGATGAGTTTATTGGCAGATAACTTGCAATAACTTATATGAATGATTTTGACCGGAATGTGAAAGATTGCATTTCGGTTTTTTTTTTGTATGAGGATCAGATCCGTGTATGGGGTGTATGGGAGAAAAAAAATTATGACTTGAACGAAAAATTAAAGCAGAATATTGCTCTCCTAAAAAAACCTGACGAGACCACGGTTAAGTCCGCCAGATTTTTACGTTTGCTTCGCTTCAATAACTGTAAGCAAACAAGGTCGGTTGTTACATACTCAAGTATTTCATTAACTCATAGACCAGCATGGCTGGCCAGACGATACCCTTCAAAAAGCCCAGAACACCCATCCAGAAGGTGGTGGCTTGGCTGATATAGTAAACCCAGGCGCCGATCAAGCCCAATCCGTAGACGGGTGCCGAGGAGGCTCTTTTATAAACGACTTTCGTTCTTTTCTGCTCTTGTCTGGGTGATTCTGTATCGGTGGTCATTTCGAAATCCTTTCATTTTTCATTCATTAGGATATACGCTGGATTCCCTGTTAGGTTTCATTCAATTTATTGTCTGTAAATAGGGTCTAAAATCCCTGCCTTTCAGGCAGGCCGTTTTCAACCTTGGGTAAGTATATAATGGGCACATGAGTTATAGAAAGACAGCCCATTCCGTGTATGACTTGAAATACCACATT
>JASFRG010000081.1:0-21833 GCA_050115035.1 Anaerolineales bacterium
GTGAAGGGGTGTCAATGGCCGATTAAATGGATACGCAGTATACTTTCGTTGCATACTGCGTATAGCTAAACAACCCTTATGATTTTGTGAATTTACCAGCGTGGTCCAGGATTATTCTGCTTTCATTATCTCCAACGCAACTTTGACGGCACCGATGGCATCTTCCGAGTAGCCGTCCGCTTCGATGCGCTGTACCCACTCACGGGTGACAGGCGCACCGCCTACCATCACCTTGACCTTCATCCCGCGCCTAGTAGCCTCATCGATGACTTCCTTCTGCTTGACCATGGTGGTCGTCAACAGCGCGCTCAACCCAACGATGTCCGCGCCAACTTCTGCGGCCTTAGCCAGGATCTCATCCGCAGGCACGTCCACGCCCAGATCGTGGACTTCGAACCCGGACGAAGTCAACATGGTGCCCACTAACGACTTACCGATCTCGTGGATGTCGCCTTCGACGGTCGCCAGTACGACCTTGCCGAGCATCTTGCGCTCGGTCCCGGCTGCCTGCATAGCCGGTTCCAGCACGGCGATGGCGGCTTTCATGGCTTCCCCGGCCATAACCAGTTCAGGCAGGAAAGCCTGTCCGCAGGCGAAAGAATCGCCGACCGTATTGACGCCGGGCACATAGCCGTCCGTGATGGCCACCAGCGGGTCGATACCTGCATCCAGCGCTTTTTGGGCCAGTTCGGCAGCGATTTCTTCTTCGCCGTCGATGATGCTCTGTGCCATTTGTTTGAATAATTCTTCTGACATAATAAAACTCCATAGGGAACTGAATTGATTTTTGCAGTGTGATTTTCATTATTATTCCACAAGTTTGCCGTGCTGTCACATGACTTTGGGTCTTTTTTATGGGGTTTTTCTGAAGAGATCTTTGTCATCGCAGCTTTGACATCCTCTCTCTCACATGTTAAACTACCCTCGTTCACATCGGCGCTCTCAAAGGAGGGCGCTTGTTTGTACGAAGGGATGAGAGGTAAACATGCGAACCGTTTTCTGGGATTACGAGACCGACGAATTCAAGATGATCGACCAGCGCCGTCTGCCAGCAATTTTCGAGGTTTTGTCCTATCGTGACCATAAATCCGTAGCGCAGGCGATCACGGACATGGTTGTCCGCGGCGCTCCGGCGATTGGCGCGGCAGCAGGCTTTGGGCTGGCGTTGGCCGCACGCGAGTCCGCTTCGACCTCGACCCAGGGGCTGCTGGCCGATTTAGAAGCCGCCGTCACGACTTTGAAAGCGGCCCGTCCAACGGCCATCAACCTGGCCTGGGCCCTGGACAGGATCATGGGAACAGTATCACCCTCGATCGTAGGGAGAGGTATTTGGGGCGAGAATGAGACACCCGATGTAATTCGTCAAAAAATCCTGGAAGAAGCGCAGAAAATCGCCAACGAGGATGTAGAGATCAACAAGCGCATGGCCGAGCACGGCGCGGCCTTGATTGACGATGGCGATACTATTATTCATCACTGCAACACGGGCGCACTGGCCGCTGTGGATTGGGGCACCGCTCTAGGTGTCATTCACACTGCCTGGGAGCAGGGTAAGAAGATCCAGGTGCTGGTCGATGAAACCCGTCCGCGCTTGCAGGGCGCCCGTCTGACAGCCTGGGAACTGGAACAGTACGGTATTCCGTACGATATTATTTCGGATAACATGGCCGGACACTTCTTGAAATCTGGTGAGGCGCAAAAATGCTTCGTTGGCTCCGACCGTACGGCTGCCAACGGTGATGTCGCCAACAAGATCGGCACCTACATGCTGGCACTGGCCGCACACGACAACGAGGTACCGTTTTACCCGGTTGTGCCAACCTCTACGATTGATATGTCCCTGGCACATGGCGGTTTGATCCCCATCGAAGAGCGTGATCCTGCTGAGGTGCTGGACTTGAAATACCAGGGCGAGCAGGTTGCACCGGTGGAGGCCCAGGCGCGCAATATTGCGTTCGATGTAACGCCCAATCGCCTCGTGACCGCTATCGTGACGGAAAACGGGGTTGTGTATCCGCCGTTTGACGTGAACCTGAAAAAAGTAGTGTCACCATAATTTCACACTTCACGATAACGGGGATTTCGCGCTCTGTTTCTAGACAATACAAGCATCACATGATAAACTTTTTCCCAGACGCACTGGCGCTCTCGCGAGAGAGCGCCTTTTCCTGCGTAACGATCATCCTGGAGGTTCTCATTGGATATTCTCCTCACCGGTTCTGTCGCTTACGATTACTTGATGACCTTTCCCGGTCTATTCAAAGAACAGATTTTGCCTGAAAGACTGGAGTCGATCAGCCTTTCATTCCTGGTCGAATCGATGTCCCGCCAGCGCGGTGGGGTAGCGCCAAACATTGCGTACACAATGGCGTTGCTGGGAGCCCGTCCGCGTGTGATGGCGACTGTGGGTGAGGACTTCGAAGAATACCGCGCCTGGCTTGATTCCAAGGGCGTGGACACCACTCTGATGAAAGTCGTCCCGGGGGTATTCACAGCCTCGTTTTTTGCCACCACCGATCAGGACAATGCGCAGATCGCTTCGTTCTACCCCGGTGCAATGGGACATGCCGGATCACAATCGCTCAAGAAACTGCCTTCGAAACCAGAGCTGGTTCTGGTATCCCCGAACGAACCAGGCGCGATGACCAAATTCGCTGCTGAAGCGCGTGAACTCGGGATTCCATACTTGTACGATCCCAGTCAGCAGGTTCTGCGCCTAGATGGAAAGGAGCTGGCGCGCGATATGGAGGGGGCGCATTTCTTGTTTTGCAACGATTATGAATTCGGGTTGATTTCCAAGAAAACCGGTTGGAGCCTGGATCAAATCCTGGAACGCGTCAACTTTTTGGTCATCACGCGTGGTAAGGATGGCGCTGACCTGTACGCCGAGAACACGACTGTGCATATCCCGACTGTGCCGGAAGATAAGATTGTCGATCCCACTGGCGTGGGTGATGCCTTCCGGGGCGGCTTCCTGGCCGGGTTGAGTCACGAATTCGACTGGAAATTATGTGGTGAAATTGGCTCGCTAGCCGCGGTTTATTGTTTGGAACAGAACGGCCCGCAGAGCCATGCCTATACGCGTGAAGCGTTCGTGGAACGCTTCCGCAAACATTTCGATGATGGGGGGAAGTTGGATGTTATATTGTAGTCTTACAAGTCTTACAGGTCCAACACTTCGATATGTCAGACTTGCAAGACCAAATTAAGGAGAAAATATGAGTAATTACGATATCAAAGACATCAACCAGGCTGAGGGTGGCCGCCGCCGCATAGACTGGGCTGAGCGTGAAATGCCTGTCTTGCGCCAGATCCGAGAGCGTTTCGCCAAAGAAAAACCACTCAAGGGCGTTCGCGTTTCAGCCTGCTTGCACGTCACCACAGAGACCGCCAACCTAATGCGCACTCTGCAAGATGGCGGCGCGGACGTCGTGTTGACTGCGTCCAACCCGCTTTCTACACAGGACGATGTGGCTGCTGCACTAGTCAACCAGTGGGAGATTCCCACATACGCGATTAAAGGTGAAGACAACGTTACATATTACAAACATATCGGCGCAGCCCTCGATCACAAACCGCATATGACCATGGACGATGGCGCTGACCTGGTCTCCACTATCCATAAGGAACGCCGTGAACTGCTGGACGAGATCATCGGCGGCACCGAAGAGACCACTACGGGCGTCATCCGATTGCGCGCTATGGCCGCTGACAAGGCGCTGCAGTTCCCGGTCATCGCCGTCAACGATGCCATGACCAAGCACTTCTTCGACAACCGCTACGGCACCGGTCAATCCACCATCGACGGTATCATCCGTGCCACCAACGTCTTGCTGGCTGGTAAGAACTTCATCGTGGCTGGCTACGGCTGGTGCGGACGCGGCCTTGCCATGCGCGCGCGCGGCATGGGTGCCCAGGTCATCGTCACGGAAGTCGATCCGCTCAAGGCGCTCGAAGCGGTCATGGACGGATACCAGGTTATGCCCATGGCCCAGGCTGCCAAGATCGGCGACATCTTCTGCACCCTGACCGGCGACATCAACGTCATCGACTCTCACCACTTCGAGGCCATGAAAGATGGCGCGATTGTAGCCAACTCCGGTCACTTCAACGTCGAGATTAACATCCCCGGCTTGCAAGAGATGAGCAAAGGCGAGCCGAAACTCGTGCGCCCGTTTGTGGATCAATACGAGACCAAAGATGGACGCAAGATCAACGTCCTTGGTGAGGGACGCCTGATCAACCTCGCTTCCGCCGAGGGTCATCCTGCCTCCGTTATGGACATGTCCTTCGCCAACCAGGCTCTGGCTGCCGAGTACATGGTCAAGAACGCAGAGGCGCTGGAAAAAAAGGTCTATGCCGTACCCGAAGAGATCGACGCCGAAATCGCCCGCATCAAGCTCGAGGCCATGGGTGTGAACATCGACGTGCTGACTGAAGAACAGGTCAAATACCTGAATTCCTGGGAAGAAGGCACATAAGCCTTAACTGACATTTCATGCAATAACAAATCCCGCGACCAACCCGGTTGCGGGATTTGTGTTTTTTTAGACCGTTACCTGCACGAGGAAGCAGCGAACGCTTTCTTTGATGCCAATTACGGTGTGTCGGTTGGTGTTGGTGTGTCCGAGGGTGTCGGCGTGACAGAGGGAGTTAGTGTGAACGTTGGTGTCGGTGTTGGCGGCTGAGCATATTCCGGCAATCCAGCGGTATTGCCTGTGACAGTTGCGTATTGCCCCCACAGCCAGCATGTGCCGGATGAATCCGGGTTGTTGATGATCCAGTAGTTCCCCGCGGAAAACTTGCCGACCACCACGGCCTGCTCACCAACCAGCAAGCCTCCGATCAGGTCATAAATAATGCCGGGACCAGTACGACAGTTGGTGTTCACGCTGACTGTGACCATCGGTACCGTTGGTGTGGACGTGAATGCCAGGGTTGCCGTGTTCGTTGGAAGGGGGGTGCTGCTGGGTATTTCCGTAGCCGCTGGTTGGCTGCCCTGGGCTGCGAATGTCAACGCCAGCGCAGTAGCTGTAGCCATGATATCCGATTCGGCCGTAGCGGTCCCTGGTGCCTGGGAGGGCAGGTTACAGGCGGATAATCCCAGGATGAGAACGAGGCCAACGATAAGGATCTTTTTGTTGAAAGTCATATTGCTCTCCCGAGTAAAGGTGAAAAGTTTACGAACTTGGTCTGATTAATTATGTCATACTTTGAAAGCGGGGGCAATCACCAATAGGTTTGGGCAGACCTGACAGGTTTTAATTGTGCACGTCACAATGAAATTGAATCGTGAAACCTGTCTGGTCTTTTGATAGATATCGTATCATTCCTTAACCCATTATAGGGGAAAATATCATGCCCGAAACCCGCAAATCCCGCGTATTCCTGTGCCATACATCGAATGATAAACACGTCGTACGCAACCCGCAACCTACCCAAAACCCCCACTCTCTGATAAGATAGCGCCTGTCCTGAGCGGAGGGTCGAGCGCGAAGCGTATCGAGACCCGTAGTCGAAGGACAGGCTTATAATAAGAATAGAACCGGAAAGACTTCAATAGCAAGCCCCGGTCCCCATGCCGGGGTTTTTGGTTGGGTCCCTTCGTGACGATTGAAGACGGTGGACGATGGGCCGAAAAACAATTCTCGGTCTTCGGTCCACCGTGTACGGTCAAAAAATGTAAACTACACTATATTCTATAATTACAGGTAACCATGCTTCAAGAACGAACCGACTTACGCAACATCGCCATCATCGCCCACGTCGACCACGGCAAGACCACCCTGGTCGATTTCATGCTGCGCCAGGCACACATCTTCCGCGAGAACCAGCAGGTGGCCGAGCGCGTGATGGACTCCAACGACCTCGAACGCGAGCGCGGCATCACCATTTTGGCCAAGAACACTGCTATCCATATCCCCGATGAGAATGGCGAAATGGTCAAGATCAACATCGTCGATACGCCCGGGCACGCCGATTTTGGCGGCGAGGTCGAGCGCATCATGAACATGGTCGATGGCGTGTTATTGCTAGTCGACGCCGCCGAAGGTCCCATGCCGCAGACGCGCTTCGTGCTCAAGAAAGCCCTCGAGCGCGGACATAAGGCCGTGGTAGTCATCAACAAGGTTGACCGCAAGGATGCCGAACCCAGCCGTGTGCTCAATGAAACCTTTGACTTATTCATCGAACTGGGCGCCACGGATGAGCAGGCCGACTTCCCGGTCATCTATGCCAAAGCCACCACCGGACAGGCCGGCACAAGTCCGGACCTGGGCCCCGACCTGCAACCGTTATTCGACGTCATCTTGAACCATATCCCGGCCCCCAAAGTGGACGCCGAGGCACCGCTGCAACTGCTGGTCACTACCCTAGGCTATAACGAATACCGCGGCGTGACCGCTGTTGGACGCATATTTGCCGGAAAAATCAAAGTTGGGCAACGCCTGGCGCGCCTGACGACCGACAGGCAAACATTATCGGAATCGGCCCGCTACCTTTACCAGTTCCAGGGCTTGGAAACGGTCGAGGTCGACGAAGCCTCCGCAGGTGACATCGTCTCGCTGGCCGGGCTGGAAGGCATCGGCATCGGTGAGACCCTGGCCGACCCCGAGAACCCGGTCGCTTTGCCGACCATCAAGGTGGAAGAACCGACAGTACGTATGACTTTCGGAGTCAATACCTCGCCCTTTACCGGACATGAAGGCAAATGGAGCACTTCTCGCCGATTGCGCGAACGCCTGTACGAGGAACTGCGCTCCAACGTAGCCCTGCGCGTGGAAGACACCGAATCCGCGGAGAATTTCCTGGTCAGCGGACGCGGCGAACTGCACCTGGGCATCCTGATCGAGACGATGCGCCGTGAAGGTTACGAGTTCCAGGTTTCGCGCCCAGAAGTCATCTTTCACAAAGCCGCCGATGGTGAAACTTTGCTTGAGCCATACGAGGAAGTCCATATCGAGACCAGCTCGGATACGGTCGGTGTTGTGGTGGAGATGCTGGGTGGCAGACGCGGCCAGATGATGGACATGCGGGATACGGGTCAGAGTACGACGCGCCTGGTGTATATCGTCCCGACGCGTGGACTGCTCGGGTTCCGCTATCAATTCCTGACTTCTACGCGCGGCATGGGCATCATGAACACGGTATTTCACGGCTATGATGAAATGGCCGGCCCGATGATCTCGCGTTCGAGCGGATCGCTGGTTGCCTGGGAAGCGGGGACATCCACAACCTATGCTTTGAAGGGCGCAGAAGAACGCGGCGTGTTGTTCATCGGTCCTGGCGTGGAAGTCTACGAAGGCATGGTGGTGGGTGAGAACGCGCGCTCTGGCGATATCGCTGTCAACGTGTGCAAGAAAAAGCACCTGACCAACATGCGTGCTGCACGTGGCGACATGGAAATCCGCTTGACGCCGCCACGCCAGATGAGCCTGGATGAAGCCATCGAATATCTGGCGGACGATGAATTGCTGGAAGTGACACCAGAGGCTTTCCGTATTCGCAAACGCATTCTGAATACCGAAGAGCGTGGCAAACAGCAGAAGAAAGCCAAAGAGCTTTTGGAATCGTAAAACCATCGGCGGTCAAAATGATCGCCGATACGAATGCCTCAAAATTAATGGGTTTGATATAATTTCTCGAAATATATCCAGGTGAGAGTTGGTAGAAATGAATATCAGCAAGCGTAAATTGCCGCTTCGAGGCGAGATTCAAGTCGTATCTGGGTTGCTCGTTTTTGCGGTGTTCAGTTGGTCAATCCGGGGTTTCCTGTACAAGCTTTCAGCCTTCTTGTTATATGATGACCTTGGGGAAATTTTTGGTATTTTTTCTTACATGATGGGTATCGCATTGCTGGAAAGCGGAATCATTATGTTGGTTTTGCTGTCCCTGGCTGTAATATTGCCTAAAGGATGGTTCAGGACTGGGTTTGGCTATAAGGCATCTTTGTTAGTTCTTGTGGCTGGGGGAGCAATGATTTATCTTCAATCCATCCTGACTTTCAGGTTTCCCTCGGTGCGCACTCTGGTTTTGTTTTTGGCGATTCCCTTAGCTGTTTGGATTGTTTTACTCATATTGGCGACGAAAGTGAAACCCTTCAGAGTTGTATTGGATTTTATTCTGGATCGGGTATCAGTTTTTTTGTACCTATACGTTCCTCTTGGGATCATCGGCCTCGTCGTTGTGGCTTTCAGGAATTTATTCTAGTGTGACTGCAATGAATCATCAAAAAAATCTAATTTCTCGTCGTGATTTCTTAAAGCTGGCATCTTTGCTGCCGCTGACTGCTTATTCCAACCCAATCGGAAACTTACTTGCTCCTCAACGTTATTCTGACGACATGCCCAGCGTGATCGTGTTGATTTTCGATGCATGGTCAGCCAAAAACATGAACCTTTATGGCTACCCCCTGCAAACGATGCCGAACTTCGAACGCTTTGTGGAGAAGACGACCGTTTACCATAATCACTATTCCGCAGGCTCTTTCACCATTCCGGGTACAGCCTCTCTATTGACGGGGTTGTATCCATGGTCTCATCGCGCTTTTACATTGGGAGCTGGTGGTGTTGTCAAAGAGCATGTCGATCATCAGATATTTTCCGTGTTCCATGATTCACACAGGTCACTGGGATATTCACAAAATAAATATTCCGATAGTTTCTTATATCAATTCGGTAAAGATGTAGACACACACATTTCTTCCAGCGCCTTTAATTACGAAAGACGCATGCTCTACAATCTATCCCTGTTTAAGAATGATGGGCAGGTGGCTTTCTCCAGCCTGGATGATAATGTTTTCCAAACGGGCGAAGGATATGATGCTTCTTTGTTTTTTGGTCCAGTTCTTCGTTTGTTCAATCTCTTCAGAGAAAGGGTGAATGACCGAGCGTACAAATCGGAGTATCCACAGGGACTGCCCGACAGCACCGAGCCGTTCCTGCTTTCGGATTTGGTCGATGGTGCGATAGAAACTTTGGCTGGGCTCACAGAACCTTCTGTTACTTATTTGCACTTCCATCCGCCGCATCATCCATATCGCCCAACTGAAGAGTATTCGGGTTCGCTCTTTAGCATCTATGCGCCGCCAGAGAGGCCAAACCATCCCCTTTCCAGTGAGCAGGGTTCATATGTTTATATGCGCCGTAATCGCCAAGCTTATGACGAATACCTGTTGTCGTGGGATGCCGAGGTGATAAGGTTGCTGGACTTTCTGCGCACTTCCGGGTTGTTAGAAAAGAACTATTTAATTATCACCTCGGATCACGGCGAGATGTTCGACCGCGGAGAAGTGGGTCACTTCACGCCCTTGATGTATGCTCCATTAATCCATGTCCCTTTGATCGTTTCCAACCCCGGGCAAAAGGCCCGTGAAGATATTTATGCTCCTACCAGCGCTGTGGATATTCTACCTTCTTTGGCTCATCAAATTCTGGGTACTGTCCCGTCCTGGACAGAGGGAGTTCTCATGCCGGGGTTGGGTGGTCAGGAAGTTTTTGAACGTTCTATCTACACGATCGACGCAAAACAAAACGCGGCATTTTCCCCTTTGAATACGTTCTCGATTGCGCTCACCAAGGCACGGCACCGCTTGATCTATTACAAATATCCGCACTATGAGAACTTTGAGTTTTATAACCTGGATGAAGATGCGGAAGAAATAGACGACCTGTATCCATCCCAGCCTGCTGTTGCCCAACAAATGCAGGAGGAATTGTTACAAAAGTTGGATGAAGTTAATCAGCCTTACCGAAAATAATGGGGAGAGGATTATTCATTCAAAAATCCCCGCACTACTTCTAGATATCTCTCATTCTCTTCCACGAATGTCATATGACCGCTCTTTTCAAAGATAACCAGTTCCGCATTGGGCAGTCCCTGAGCCATCGCTTCGGATGCTACAATTGTACAGGCGCGGTCATATCGCCCGGTGCAGACCAGCACTGGCTGGGTCACATTTTTCAAGCGATTCTCTACTTCGATACCCCCATATTTCGCAATTGCAAAATGTCGCAGCATTGCAGGTGAATAAACCGTTTCCGCTGTGCGCTCTTCATAGTCAGCAATGCGCGGGTCGAGCGGATCTCCAAAGTGAAAAGACATCTGAGCATGCATCAGGCTGGCGAAATCTTCCTGCGTTTTCGCGTCCGCTTCACGTGCCCACGAATCAGCCACCTGTTTTCGCAGCGACTCTGGTTCGAATTCTGCCAGGTTTTTATCGACCACCTCCAAAAATCTGGATGAGGGCACACCACCCGAGACGATCGTCTGCGCAGCCGCGCCGGGGAAGTCAACTGCGTTTTGCAATGCGACAAATGCCCCGTATGAGTGGCCGAGCACGGCATATTTATCCAGTTCTATGGCACTTGCCAGCGAGACCACATCCTTCGCCATTTGTTCCAGCGTCCAGGTTTCTTCTGGGCATTTGTCAGACTTTCCCTGCGCGCGCATGTCCACCAGGATAAGGCGGAACTGATCGCACAGCGGATCGAGATAATCGGCAAATTCATGATGATCCAGGCCCGGTCCGCCATGAAGGAGGATGATGGGATGCCCCTCTCCACGTTCAACAATGAAAAGGCGAGTATCCCCGATGTTTACATAACGGTTGCTCGATTCGATTTTCATTTATATTCCTCTTCAGGACTCATGCAGTTCGTAAAAATGTACCGAGAACAGGATTTTGCATAATCCCTACCCTTCTACTGGCACGAGAATTTGATGGGGGAAGAACTAGTTGCTCCTGCGCTGTTGAAGACCTCGATCAGATAGGTCATATTCTCGCCTGAGTCTATATCCACAACTTCGGAGTACGAACCTGAATTGGGAGGCAGTTCCGATGCAAGTTCTCCGTTGCGATAGATGCGGTACCCGCTTTCGTCATCAGCGCGATCAGTCCATTCCAATGTGACAGTCACATTGGGGCCCGAACCACTATATCCGCAAAGATATTCCCAATTCGCTATGCCTGGCGCGGCGGGTGGACTGGGGGTAACGGTAGCAGGTGCGTTAAGCGTTGGCACTGTCCAGTCACTGCCTGAAACCGTCGCGTACTCTCCCCATACCCAGCAGGGATCGTCGCGTCCCTGTACTTTGACTGCCCAGTAGTTGTTCGTCGGGAATTGCCCGACAATCTCCGCCGTTGCGCCTGCGTTGAATGTGAACAATATGCCATAGGACTGTCCCGGCCCTGTACGGCAATTGGTCGGTTCATTGATCGTCAGCATAGGCACGGAATAGGTGGGCGTGATCGTGGGGGTAGGCGTGCCGGTTGCCTGGGTAGCAGCCCGAGTTGGTGTGGGAAGCGCTGTGTTCTCCTGGGTGGGCGTCTCAATGGCGTTCAGCGTCATCGCAACCAGGGTGGCGGCCTGGTTGTTCAAATCTTCAGTGGAAGAATCTTCTCCCAACGGAATGGTACAGGCTGTGAGTAAAAGGCAAAGGAAAAGCAAGCCAATTTTTCGCATGGAGTCCTCCTTACTTTCTAGGAATCTGCGATTTCGGACGTTCCATTTCAAAGAGATCTGTCATACGGACGTACTCGCTTCCTGCCAGACGACCAATAGGCTTGAGCGCCGCTAAATCGATTTTGTCGCCGCCGAACAAAACGCGCTCGTCCACATGTAAATGGACAATCTCTCCTATTACAACGCTGCCGCCCCCCGGATTGTTCCCGATTTCTACGATCTGTGTCAACTTGCATTCAAAATGAATGGGACTCCTGGACACGCGCGGCGGTTTGACCACTGCTGACGGTGCGCTCTCCAGCTTGGCTAGCTCGAACTCGTTCACCTCCGCCGCGATCTCCACCGAGGTTGCTACCATTTCAGCGGCCAGTTCTTCACTCACGATATTGACCACAAACTCACCGGTCGCTTTGATGTTGTTGAGCGTATCTTTGGTGTTGCCGTCCGTCCCCCGGATCATCGGGCAGAACAGGATCGTTGGAGGTTTGGCACATGCCACGTTGAAAAAGGAAAACGGGGCCAGGTTGGGTTGGCCATCAGTGTTGACGGTAGAGATCCAGCCTATCGGGCGGGGTACGACCGAACCAATCAGGATTTTGTAAAGGGATGCGCGGGGGATTGAATCGGGGGCAATTTCCATCAATTAATCCAGTTTCCTGTGAACGCGGGAAGAGAGCCGGAAATACTGCAATTTACCATCGGCATCGCGCAGGAATTCACCCAGCCCCCCCTTCATAGGTTCGTCCAGCATGACGATTTTGTCCTTTTCGTAGAACGCCATACGCATGGGCGGCGAAGCAGGCAGGGGCGGTGAGTCGGGGGTTGGAAAGCCGCCGCGCGGTTTGTCGTAGAGGACCAAATGTCCCTTTTTGAGTTTTAATTCGAAGGCAGTCAGGGGCAACTCGTAATTCCCTTCGTACTCATGTAAGGCCTCATCTGTCATTTCAATGAGTGTCGGGTCGGGGGTGTCGATTTTGAAATAGACTTCCAAAGCCTTTTTGAGCGCCGCCTTTGTGACCAGCCGGCCGTTTTCCTCGTTGGTCAGCACAGCCAGAGCGAAATCTTTTTCAGGGATGAAATGCAGCCCGGCGATCTGACCGTGGGTTGCGCCACCGTGCGTGATGATATCCAACGCTTTTCCCTTGCGGATGAACCAGGTCAGGCCGATCTGGTCGAAGCCGGTGGCAGGATGCTGTGGCTTGCGCATCTCTCTCAAATTTTTGACCAGCAGGATTTTTTCCCCGCTGGCGGCTTTTCCATCTCCCATGTGGAAGCGCGCATATGTCAGCAAGTCGTTGACGGTGCTGATCACGCCGCCCACCGGTGCGCCGGCGCGCCCGATCGCCCAGGGACGTGAGACCTTGACTTTTTTACCCTCCTTGTGATGGCCAACGGCGAAGCGATGTGTGATCATGACATCATCTGGAAAGTAGAAGGTCATGTCCAAACCGAGCGGATCCAACAGTAATTCTTTGGCGGCCTGCTCGAAGGGTTTCCCGGTTACCACTTCCACCACGCGACCAGCTATGTTGAAGCCGGCATTATTGTAGGAAAAGGTTTCTCCCAGCGGTGTGACCTGTTCCAGCTTGGCGATGTCACGCATCATTTTCGCCAGCGCGTCGTCACCATTGCCATACTCATTAAAATAATCGCCGATCCAGCCGCCGGTGTGCGTCAGCAGGTGACGGATGGTGACGCGTTCGGCCACATCCTTATCTGCCAGTTTCAGCTTTGGCAAATACGTGTGGACGGGCGCATCCAGATCTACTTTGCCATCTTCCACCAACCGCATGAAGATCGTGCCGGTGAAGGTCTTGCTGATGGATCCGGTCTGGAAGAGCGTGTCCGCTGTGACAGGCAGGGGATTTTCGACGCTGGTCACACCGAAGCCGGCGGCGTATTCTTTCCCGTTGTGATAGATGCCAATCGAAACGCCCGGGATTTTCAAGCGTTTCACCTCTGCGACGATCGTTTCGCAGGCTTTTAGAAATTTTTTGTTTTTGATTTTTTTCAAGCTGCTTTTTTTGTTCATTGATTTTCCTCGTATGTGTTGAATAGCTTAGATTGTATCAAAATTGGTGGAAGATATATCTAATCTTAAGTATCGCGCCATCTGCAAAAATTGGAATTTGGGAAACATAATTTCTCGAGCTTTTACAGATTTGGGGGAATAATAGCTCCCCTGACGGGGAGTTGTTATTGAAATCAATAATATTGTAATCAACGGTGGTTGAGTAGCCCGAAGCGATAGCTGAGGGCGTATCGAAGCCACAAATACCAACTTTCTAATGCCTTTTGGTTTCGATACGGGCTACGCCCTACTCAACCAACGGCTGCTTCTGAACCTAAATTTTGTTTATTCACCATCGCCTTCCAACCACGAAGCCATATACTCCGGCTTTTCCAGTTCCAATGCCTGCTTGGTGATGTGCAAGGGATAGAACGTATCTACCATCACGGCCAATTCTTCTGTCTTTTCCGCGCCAATGGAGGCTTCGGTCATGCCGGGCTGCGGTCCGTGCGGCAGGCCGTAGGGGTGCAGCGAAATGTCGCCGCGTTCGATACCTTTACGGCTCATAAAGTTACCTTCAGCATAGTAAATGACTTCGTCAGAGTTGACGTTCGAATGGCTGTACGGTGCGGGGATGCCTTGGGGATGGTAGTCGAACAGGCGCGGCACGAACGAGCAAACGACGAAGTTACGCGCTTCGAAAGTCTGGTGGACAGGCGGCGGCTGGTGGATGCGCCCGGTGATAGGTTCGAAGTCATCGATGTTAAAGATCCAGGGATACAGGTAGCCGTCCCAGCCGATCACGTCAAAGGGATGGTGATCCAATATGTGACGGGTGATGCGGTCGCGCACCTTTACGCGGACTTCGAACTGCCCCCGTTCCGTATGCGTCTCCAACTCTGACGGTACCCGGATATCGCGCTCACAATAAGGGGCATGTTCGAGCAACTGCCCGAAGGCGTTTCGATAGCGTTTGGGTGGCACGATCTGGGACGGGTTCTCGATGGTGAAAAAGCGTGCTTCAGGCGTATCGAGTTGTATTTGCCAGGTGACCCCAAAGGGAATGACGATGTAATCACCGGGTCGGAATGTCAGGTTCCCAAATTGCGACTTCAAAGTGCCGGTTCCTTCATGCACCCACCAGGTCTCGTAAGCCTGCGCGTTGCGGTAGTAATAGTCCATGCTTTGGGCGGGCCGTGCAACGCTCAAGATAACATCGTTGTTTCCGAGCAGCGCCCGTCGGGCAGCGACCGGATCGCCTCCTGCTGGAACTTCCGTTGTTGCCAGAGCGCGGTGGCGGATGGGGCCGAAGTCCTCGTATTCCGGCTTGGCTGACCCCAGGTCTTCAACTTCCTGCACGCGCGGCGGCAAGAAATGATGATACAGGATGGATTGGATGGACGAAAATCCTTCCAGCCCCATCACTTCTTCACGGTAGAGCTTACCGTCCGGTTTTTTGAATTGAGTATGTCTCTTGTGGGGGATTTCCCCGAGTTTGTGATAAAAGGGCATCTTACCTCCATATGCTTGTTAGAAAAACTTGTTGCAATTCTTACTAAGCTCTCAGCGGCGTCCTCGCTGCCGAGAGCATTTCCGTAGCGGCTTACTGCAATTCTTGTTGAATAAATCTTACCAGTTCATCCGTTTCTACGTACATTGTGCGGTTTGGATTGTCCGGTGCGCCATAATCCTTGAACCAGACCAGATTTCCGTTTGAATCCACCAGCGCGAAGGTATGGCTGGGTTCACCGTTTGCCAGGGCAAATTCGTCCGCGCCGTATAGTTCGGTGACGGTACCATCGTCCACCAACATCGGGACGGTGATGCCGAGCGTGCGAGCTTCGGAGGCCTGCACTTCTGCCGGGTCGGTGGAAATGCTGATGAGTTGCGCGCCAGTCGCTTGGAATTCGGGGGAATTTTGCAGGTCAACGACCTGCTGCATACAGGGTGGTCAACCGACTGCCATGTGGAATAACAGGAAGACCGGTTCGTCTTCATAGTCGTTCAGTGACACTTCTCCACCCAGGGCGTTTGGCAGTATAAAGTCAGGCGCCGGGCGTACTTCATTGCTTGCCGGCGCGGAAGTCCCCCCTCCGCAGGCAGCCAACAATGCGCTGATGAGTCCAAGCGCAAAGAAAAAATTGAATTTCATATCTCCTCTCAGATAAAAAGTCAGATTATTATTTCGTAAGGGACCACGCTTTCTTGCTCATTGGGATCATTACGCGCCACAATCGCAACTACTTCCTCCGTGTCGCTGATGTTCATCGGCTGGTGCGGCAGGTTGGCGGGGATGAAAATGAAGTCCCCGGCTTCGTTGATGACTGATTCCGAAAGTCCTTCGCCATACAGGGTTTTTGCGCGCCCCTTGATAACGTACAGTGCTGTTTCATAACCATTGTGGATATGCGGCTGGGCTGCCCCACCCGGTGGAATGACCACCATATGCATGCACAGCCCGGTGGAACCAGCGGTTTTCTCTGAAATGCCAACAAAATTTGGAAGTTGCTGCTTGGTGAGCAGCGTTTCTTTCGAACGGACAGTAACGATTTTGTTTTGCTTAACTTTTTCCATATTTACGTATCCTTCGGGCTGACACTATTTTTCAACACCCCAATCCCTTCGATCTCCAGTTCAATCGTGTCTCCCGGTTGCAGCCAGGGACCTTGTGCCTTGGTCAGTTCCAACAGACAGCCTGTGCCGACCGTGCCGGATCCGATCACGTCACCGGGATACAACATGACTGATTCGGACGCGCGTGCCAGGATCTGTCCGAATGACCAGTAAATATCTCTGAAGTCGCCACGCGAACGTTCCTCACCGTTGATGCGCGCCACCATCGCTGCATTATGAACCCCGGGCTTGCCCTCCGTTTCCGGGCCGAATTCCTCGGCTGTAGCGATAACCGGTCCCAGCGAGGAAGCGAAGTCCTTGCATTTGGCAGGGCCTAACGCCACTCTCATTTCTTCGCGTTGTACATCACGGGCTGACCAATCGTTGAAGATCGTATAGCCAAATATATACTGAGCAGCCTTCTCGGGCTGAATGTTGACTCCCGCTTTGCCAACGATGACTGCGATTTCGAGTTCGTAGTCCAGCGCATCAGTGTAGGCTGGGTATGGCACTTCCTCATCCGGGCCAAAGATGGCGTTGGGATTGGTGAAGTAGAAGACCGGGAACTTGTACCAGTTCTCGGGCACATCCCGTCCACGGTTCTGGTTGGCAGTGCGGACGTGCTGCTCGAAGGCATAAAAATCCCGCAGGGTAGGTGGGCGTGGGATAGGGGCATGCAATCGGGCTTCATTTAGCGGGAGCAGG
The DNA here is from genome assembly GCA_050115035.1 of Anaerolineales bacterium. Taxonomy (GTDB): domain Bacteria; phylum Chloroflexota; class Anaerolineae; order Anaerolineales; family Villigracilaceae; genus JAABUE01. Next base: position 16,792 of record JASFRG010000081.1, read on the forward strand.
TTTTCGCGGGGCGTGTTGCGGGCGGTATCCAGTCCCTTTTCACCAGCTTTAATTAACTCCAACATCGAGTCGAACGGCAGAGGTAGGATTCCATCCGCCGTCAACAAACCCGGATGAGCGTTCGTGCCGGAAGCGGAAAAGGTGACAAATTTCATTAAAGGTTACCGCGGCGTTCTTGTTCCAGTTCGATCGATTCAAACAGGGCCCGAAAGTTACCCTTGCCAAATCCGCGCGCGCCGTGCCGCTGGATGATCTCGATGAACATGGTAGGGCGGTCCTGGATGGGCTTGGAGAAGATTTGCAGCAAATAGCCCTCGTCATCGCGGTCGACCAGGATGCCGAGTTCGTTGATGGCTTTCAGGTCTTCTTTGATAGAGCCGACGCGGTCGGGTAGCATTTCGTAGTAGGTGTCGGGCACGCGCAGGAATTCGATTCCGCGCGACTTGAGTTCATCCACAGTCTTGAGGATGTCACCGGTGGACATGGCCACGTGTTGCACGCCAGGGGTGAGATAGTAATCCAGATATTCTTCGATCTGGCTTTTGCGCTTGCCCTCGGCAGGTTCATTGATGGGGAATTTGACGCGCCCGTTGCCATTGGACATGACCTTCGACATCAATGCGGAATATTCGGTGGAGATATCCTTGTCGTCGAAGTGCAGCAACTGGCGGAAGCCCATCATGTGGTGGTAGAAATTGACCCAGTGGTTCATCTTGCCGAGTTGCACGTTGCCGACCATATGGTCAATAGCGGCCAACCCTGCGGATTCGGTGGTCTTGTTCTTGATCTCACGATAGGTTGGGGCAAAGATTCCGTTGTAATCTGAGCGGTCGACGAAGACGTGCTGGGTCTCTCCATAGGTGTAAATAGCGGCGGTGCGGAAGATTCCGTGGTCATCCTGCTCTTCGCGGGGCGCCCAGGCGGATTTGCCGCCGCGTTCGGTGGTGGCTTTCCAGGCTTGCTCAACGTCGTCTACTTCCAGGGCGATGACCTTGACCCCGTCTCCATGCACCATGTGATGCGCAGCCAACGGGCTGGATGGGCTGTAAGGTGCGGAGATAACAAAACGAATTTGCCCGGACTGTAAAACGTAAGAGGCAAATTCGCGGTTACCGGTCTCCAGACCTGAGTAAGCAATCGGCCTAAAGCCGAAACCTTTCCACCAGTAATACATGGCGTGTTTGGCATTGCCCACGTAGAAATGCACGTGGTCAATGGATTTGATTTGAAGAAAATCACCTTCTTCGGTGATTGCACGTGTTTCAGGTTTTGCAGTAGTTGTCATTCGGCCTCCTTTGGTGCGTATATTAAGATTTTACGACAAAGATTGTCCGATTGCAAATATAAACATAGGAATTAGGACTCTTGAACAATTCCCCTGGAAGATAAGGAAGGATATTCCTCTTGAATGTGGATTCGGGATTTTTGCCACGGAGAAACTGAGTCACAGAGATCTTTTTATGATCTTCTCCGTGAATCTGCCGTCTTTGCGTAGCACCTTCGTCGCTCGCGACGAACGGCGCACCGGCGTGTTCGCGGCACGGGCGGTGTATCACTGTGGCTAGTATTTCCAGTTGGATTAGAGCAACTTGTGTTTACAGGAATCTTTCCAGATTCAGTTCCTTGCTCTCAAAGGTGCTTGTGTGTCCATCGCAAATCAACTCCGCCATCATCTGGCCGGCAGCAGGGGCTTGAATAATACCCACACCCCCCCAACCAGTATTGAGCAGAAAACCGTCCACGCCTGGGGTTACACCGAAGATCGGACGTCCGTCTGCGGTCAAAGGCCGCACGCCAGACCAGGCGGTCAGCAGGGAGGCATTTTCCAGCACAGGGACGCGATGCACAGCGTAGTCCACAATCTGGTTTACCATTTCGTTGTCCAGTTGTGTTTCGGGGGATTTTGCGGGGACGTTGCCCATACCCATCAGCACGCCGTCGGTCTCCGGTCGGAAATACCATTCCACCGTCTCGTCCTCGACGAATGGCCTGCCAGCCGGTATCTCGGGCAGGGACCCAGTCATGACGATGGTGCGGACTTTGTTTGTCAACGGGATGTGGACATCTGCCCAACTCCCCACTTCCTGCGCCCAGGGCCCGGCGGCATTGACAACAGTATTTGTTGAGATGGTACCGCTGTTGGTATTCACCCCGATCACCCGTCCATTCTCGATTTCCAAACTAAGAGCCTTTTCGCCCTGGTACAGTTTGACGCCCTTCTCTTTCGCGCGTTGTATGTAACCCCACATGATCATGTGCGGATCGAACGGACCATCATCCGGTCCCCAGGTGCCGACTTCCAGATCGGTGGTGTTGATTTCCGGGTAGAGTCGCTTCACGTCATCCGGTGACAGCAATTCGGTTCGGATGCCGAGTGAGTTCAACATCTCGGCGTGTTGGCGGAGTTCCGCAGCTTTTGGTCCCGATGCGACAGAGATCCAGCCGGTTTTTCGAAAATCGATAGTCGTGCCAAGTTCCTCTTCAAACCCCATGTATCGCTGGTACGAATATTGCGCCATGCGCGCCAGCAGCGCATCGCTCCCGAATTGCAGGCTTAGCATGGAAGCGGACTTGCTGGATGAACCCGCGCCAACCTGTTCCATCTCGACCACGGCTACATCAGTGAGCCCAATCTTTGCCAGGTGGTAGGCTGTGCTGCAGCCGATCACACCCGCGCCGATGATAACGACTTCTGCGGAGGGGTTCATTTTACGCGTTCGACGCGGCCAGCCGTCATTTTTTGCAAATCCGCGGGAGTCAATTCAAAGACAGCATTCGGTGTCCCGGCGGCGGCCCAGATGAGGTCGTATTGCATCAGGTCTTCGTCCAGATAAGTCTCCATCTGCTGGATGTGCGCGATAGGCGGAACGCCACCGATGGCATACCCGGTCACTTCTCGGACAAAATCTGCATCGGCGCGCCCGATCTTTTCTCCGGCGTAGGCCTTGATGCGTTTCTCATCCACGCGGTTGGCGCCACTGGTCAGCACCAGGATGGGTTTTCCACTGCTCTTACCTTTGAAAATTAGCGATTTGACGATCTGACCGAGCGTCACGCCAACACGATTCGCGGCTTCTTGCGCCGTGCGGGTGGACTCGACATTTTCGATGACAGTTAAGTCAAAGCCCAGGGCGCGCAGTGCGTCCTGGACTTTTTGTGCGGATGGGCTGAGGTGGGTCATTCCCAGATTATAGCGGTTTTTTCCGCTAATCTACGCCAATATACGCTAATTTGCTTTTTGTACCTCTGACTCTGACTATTGTTTTATTCGTGGTGATTAGCGAAAATTCGCGGATGGATATTAGGGCTTTTTCCTTTTATACTTAATCTGCCACTTCACATCCCAGGTTTTCCCATCATCGTCTGAGCGTTCCCAGTTCCAATCGAAATCCTCATCAGTGATGTTGTACCAGACCATGCGCTGTTTGAAGGACTGGCCTTTTGCAAAGGCGTCTCGGGACAGGATCATCTGTCCATCCCGGAAGCCGCCTGTAAAGTCCAGGTAGGTTCCGGTGTTGTCCACCCAGGTCTGGCACCACAGGTTTCGTTCCGCATCCCAGGCTGAAACGCTGATACCGCGGAAGTCGCCCCCATCGAAGTTCTCCTGAATGATTTTGTCATCCATGATACGTTCCACACGGTTGCTGCCTTTGCCGTCATCCCCCCAGGTGCATTCCCACTCACCAAGCCAAAAATCGAATTGAGTTTCGGGATTTTTATTCATACTTCTCTCCTGATGTTTTGGTACTCTTTTTTCTTCTCACGACAAGCCCTGCAAAGAAGACCGTTGCAACGCCAATCCCAACTGCGATATTGTCCAGCGCTACGGCCAGAGCAACCCCAATTCCGATAATTAAAAGGATGCGGGTATAAAAGGGTATTTGATTGGTTTCCATAGAACTCCTCTCTTTGGTTACAATAAAACATATCATAAAAGGCTGTTTTCGAAACCCTACCCGATGACCATTTTTTACCCCTTTCATTCTGTTGGTATAATACTCGCCGCTGTAATAGTAGTGAGCCAGTTGGAAGCTAAAATTACCACCAAGCCAAATTGCAGCTCATTAAGAAATCTTGGCGTTCACTTTGGCACCGTTCGCTAGGACCGGTGTTGCGAGCTTGGCGGTTTTATTGTAAATGCGATAAGAAGGAAGGAAGTTACATGCGAGCATTGATTTTGGGCTTCGATTCGTTCGATCCCAAATTGTTTGAAAAATTTTCCAGGAATGGTAATCTGCCGAATCTGAGCAAACTTGCAGAGGGCGACGGGTATTCTCCATTTAAAGTATGCGCTCCACCACAGACCGAGGTTTCATGGACCAGTATCGCAACGGGTGCGGACCCGGGCAGTCACGGTATATTTGATTTTGTCCATCGTAACCCAGATACTTACGTGCCTTATGTCTCGATCCTGCCGACGCATACCAGTGCCATTGGAACACAATTTACTGCTCCCTATACGGCACGCACCATGTTTGACGAGGCTGTGGATCAGGGTTATCCTGCTACGGCTTTGTGGTGGCCGGCCATGTTCCCGTCTAATCCCGGTTCGCCGGTGCGCGTGATCCCTGGGTTGGGGACACCGGATATCAAAGGTCAACTGGGGCTGGGCAGTTTTTACTCAACTGAAAACGGCTTTCTAAAGGAAGGTCACAAAACGCCAGTTGAAATCTTATCCGGCAATGGAAAAACATATAAATCATCTCTGAAAGGCCCCTTTGTCAAACGCAAAGGCGAAACCGTGCCTGCCGAAGTCGAGTTCCAACTGGATGTATTGGATGAGAACAATGTGGGTCTCGTGGTTGGCGGCGTCCCCTTATCCTTGAAGCCCGGCGAATGGAGCCCGATCATCGAGGTTAAGTTTAAGACCGGTATGCTGATGAGCGCGCACGCGTTGACGCGCGCCATTGTGACTTCCACCGATCCGGTGCGTCTATACTTCCTGCCCTTGCAAATCCATCCCTTGCACGCGCTCTGGCAGTACGCCTCGCCAAAGTCATTTGTCAAACAGGCCTGGGAAGCGGCGGGATCATTCCTTTCGC
>JASFRG010000082.1:0-21547 GCA_050115035.1 Anaerolineales bacterium
TGCAATATCTTAGAAACATATCAAATATGCCCTTTAGAATATAATGATTTTCATAATGAACTTGGCTATTTGAGCCTAAACCATACTTGCTAATGATCTTATTTCGCAAAACAACTTGTAGGATTTGGAAATGCAAAAAGAAATCCTGTCGGCACAAAATTTTCTGGTCCAATCTCAAATCCCTGGAAGTGGGTGGGGTTACCGTGCAGATAGTTCCCAATCGTTTCCTGAACCCACTTGTTACAGTTTATTGGCGTTGGCTGACACTTCTTTTTCGCAGGACGAACCACTCAGGTGGTTGGCTGGATTAGTCAATGAAAAAGGTCAACTGTATTTACCCAACGATGATTCGCCTAACTGGGGGACATCGCATTTGATCATCACCCTGTCCCGGCTTAATCTGCTTTCGGATGTACGCAAGGTTAGCATCGATTGGTTGTTGGATTGGAAGAGTCAATATATCGAAACAACCGAGGTGGTTACATTGGATGGCACGTTAATTGGCTGGCCCTGGATCAGTGACACCTTCAGTTGGGTGCAACCTACCAGTTATGCCATTTTCGCTTTGAAACTTGTTGGGTTACGGGATCATGCGCGGGTTAAGGAAGCTGAAGCCCTGCTGTTCGACAGAATATGCCCGGGAGGCGGTTGGAATTTTGGCAATCCGGTCATCCTGGACCGTCCGATCGATCCATCTCTTTCGGAGACGGCAATTGCCCTGTTTGCGCTACAGGACGTGCCCGAAGCTACCTCCGCTATAGAAGATGGACTGGCGATTTTGGAGGCCGAACTTCCAAACTACCCTACTGCTTTAGCCTTGTCTTTGGGGATTTTGTGCTTGCAACTATATGACCGACCTGTTGACCAGTATGTCAGTCTTCTTTTAGATCGCCAGGAAACGGATGGGAGTTGGCGTAAAATGACCTGGTGGACCGCATTAAGTGTACTGGCTTTACAGGCTGTTGGGGGGGGTGAAAATGTCTTCAAACTTTAAAAAACTCAGCAGACGTGATTTCTTGAAATTATCTGCAACAGGAGTAGCCGGTGCTTTCTTAGGGGGCTTCACTGTGCCCTGGATCAAACGCTTGCAGCAACCTGCTGCTAACGTCACAATTCTTAAAGAAAATTCATACCATAACAATCTGGTGGACACACTCCGCCGCGGGCTTGACAATTACCCTCATATTCAGCAAGTGGTTCGTGGTGGCAGGGTTGTATTGAAACCCAATATGGTGGATTATTATCCCGGTCATCCGTTGAGTACACATCCGGCAGTCGTTGCAGCGGCCATCGCCGCCTTCCGTCATCTTGGGGCAAAGGAAGTGATCGTTGCGGATGGCCCGGCCCACAACCGGGACACGGAAATGGTCCTGGAGCAATCGGGTATCGACGGTGCCTTGAAGGACGAGCGAGTCCGCTTTGTGGATCTAAATCTGGACGCGATCAGCCCGGTGAATCTGGTTTCGAACTATACAGGTCTATCACAACTCTTTTTCCCACACACAATCCTGAATGCTGATCTGGTGGTATCCCTGCCCAAACTCAAAACACACCACTGGGCCGGTACCACGTTAGCGTTGAAAAATTTGTTTGGAGTCATCCCAGGTGTAAAGTATGGTTGGCCCAAAAACTTCCTACACTGGCATGGTATTTCGAACAGTATTGCTGATATTGCTACGGCTATTCACCCTGGATTTGCGATCATCGATGGAATTGTTGGGATGGAGGGGGATGGTCCTTTGCATGGCACAGCAGTAGATTCAGGTGTGATTGTAATGGGGGATAATCTCTCTGCCGTCGATGCAACTGCTACACGGCTTATGGGAATATACCCGGAAAATATTGAATACCTGCGTTTACTTTTGCCTTATGATGGCACCCTCAATGAAGCACGTATACAACAGTTGGGAGAACCAATCGAAGCTGTGAAGCAAGATTTCTATGTAGTGCCTCATATCTCATTTATCAAGGATAAGCCATTGTTATGGAAACAAGCCTTGCTATCTGGTTGGGAATAGGTTGTTTTACTTTTTGTAGGGTATCTATTCAGGCTTAAATATGGTTAGAAATTTCTTCAAACCACCATATATGGCGGTTAATTTGATTGAGAACTACACAAAGGTTTAGAACTGCACAAATTTTCATCAGGAAGCCTGCCCATATATGGGTGAAATGCATATTTTTACACGAAAACATCTGCATCTATGGCTGAATAGTTACTTTGTAGGCAGCAGAACCCTTTGTAAAAAATAAACCTCCCGTTTCATTGCGGGAGGTATATTTCCGATTCTCGAGAAAGGTACTTTATGCCGTTATGGATAGATAAACTGCCCGGCATAAATCCAATTGGCATTCCAAATGCCATTGCGCTGTTGTAAGTAATACGTGCTTACGCCATAGTAACGCGCAATACCGCTCAGAGTGTCACCACGACAGACGACATAGTAATTGCCATAATATGGGCTGTAAGCTGGTCCACAGAAATAGTATCCATGATCGTGGTAATCATACCCACCTGGAATATTTAGCACTTGCCCGGGATATATGTAGGAACCAACTCCTGGGTTGGCGGTGTACATCTGTGACAATGTGACACCACAGTTTCGGGCGATCTTCGCCATCCAATCACCCGGCTTCACAACATACCTTCCAGGACAGTACCCACTAGCAGAGACACTTTGGGTAAATGCCAAGGAACCCAAAACCAACATCACGATCAGACACAATTGAAATATTCGTTTTCTGGACATACATTCTCCTCCTTGCGCTAAAATGTTGATGAATTCATTATTTATTGTACAACTTTGTTCAATGAATTTCTACTACCAATTTTTGAATGCCTGGAATCGTTGGTTCAGACAATTAAAGTTACGGTAAAAAAGCAAAAAATGTCAAGAAAATATAAATCAATTCGCTTATAGTAATCCCATCGAGATATTATGCAATTCATTGCCAATCCAAAATACGAACAGGCGTTGGTTTCAACATTGGTTTATATCCAAACACACTTGCAGGAAAAACTTTCTCTGGAAGAGTTAGCGAGAAATGTTGGATTTTCGATTTTCCCCCTTTCACTTCCATCGGGTGTTCACGGAATATGTTGGGGAGCCCGTAAAAGAGTATGTGCGACGTTTAAGACTGGAGCGCAGCGCCTATCGCTTGAAGATCAGCGGCGACCCAATTATCCAGATTGCATTGGAAGCAGGTTTTAAGACGCACGAATCTTTTACACGCGCATTCAAGAAACATTTTGGGATCAGCCCCAGTGGCTATCGTGAAGAGTTTGTCCGTGCAGCAAATGTGCGTAAAAGAAAAACTTGGTTGAAATATGCAGAACAGGACGTATTTGCAAACAACACTGCGTTATTGCCCAACCAGGCTACGGCATTACAGGTACGCATGGAGCGATTGCGACCGATCCTGGTGGCGTTCATCCGGCATACCGGCCCATACGGGAATATTCTTGAACCGGGCTCGAAGTTGATTTTGCTCTGGGATACCCTGTTCAAATGGGGTGCGGACCGCGGATTAGTCGACAACGATTCCTTGTTGATCGGTATTCCACAAGATGATCCGACTGTCACACCACCGAAGAAACAGCGCTTCGATGTCGGTGTACAAGTGTCGGAATTCCACGATCCGGTTGATAATATCGGTTGCCAGACAATAGATTCAGGTTTATATGCTATCGGGCGACACTATGGTTCATTCGATAGTCTTGCTGAAACATATGCGCACATCTATGATACTTGCATCGTCTCTGGTAAATATCAGCTCGTTCCCTTACCGCCTTTCGAAATTTACAGTCACACTCAGATCAACAACGACTTACATATCCATGCTACTGATGTGTACCTGGCAGTTGAACCTGTGCGTGAGGATTCAGACAAATAATGACATTAGACAAGGAGAAAAAATGACTACGTTCGAAATGACCGAATGGGTTGCCCGTTCCCCGAAAGAGGTATTCCAGTTTGTGACAGATTCTGCCAATGCCCCCAAAGTAAGCGATTCCGTCACCCGAATGGAAAAATTGACAGACGGCACCGTTGGCGTTGGCACGCGTTATCGAGAAACACGACTGATGGATGGCAAAGAGCAACAAACCGAATTGGAGGTTGTTGCGTTCGAAAACGGAAGCAGGTATTCGGTCCGTAATGAGACGCAGGGAATCGAGACGATTTATGAGTATATGTTCAGGTCGGAAGAGGAAGGCACGCGCATTAATCTGGCTTGTAACGTCAATGCAAAGGGATTGAAGAAGGCAATCGTACCGGTTGTAATCAACATCTTAAAAAAAGAGGACGGTAATCATTTGCAACAGCTTAAATTAGCGATGGAAGGTTAGTTTAAAAATGGGATTTGCGATGTAAAGTTACTCTCGATGACTTTTTGAGAGAAATTCTGTTGCCAACTGTACATCTAATGGCTTGGCAAAAAGATATCCTTGACCATAATCGCAGCCTATGGATTTGAGGAAGGGAACTTGTTTTGGAGTTTCGATACCCTCAGCAATAAGAATCAACCCTAAATGACTTGCCAGCGCTCTTATCATTTCAATTATTTTCAAACTATCATCATTAATACCGATCATGTTTATAAAGGATCGGTCTATTTTAAGCGAGGTAATTGGAAAGCGGGCGAGGTAACTCAAGGCTGAATACCCGGTGCCAAAATCATCGAGACTAATTCGAATTCCCATCGTATGCAGTTTTTCCAAAATTGTGATGATTGATTCATCGTTAGCCGCGCTGACCTTCTCTGTAATTTCTAGCCATAACTGATTTGGATTCAAATTTGTTTCTTCGAGTACCTGGCCTATGTTATCCACGAAGTGCGGATGTTTGAAATACTTTGCTGATATATTTACTGAGATAAAGAGAGGGGGATCGTTTGGAAATTGTGTTTGCCATTGAATAATCTGTTTACATGCATTTTTTAGTACCCAATGATCGGTGGTGTAAAGAAGTCCGGCCGTATCGATAACATCCATGAATTCGTCTGGTGTTAAAATTCCTCGGTGAGGTGTGTGCCAGCGTAAGAGTGCCTCTAACCCGACGGTTTTTCCATTTTTCAACGAAATGATCGGTTGATAATATATTCGGAATTCTTTTTGCAGTACGCCTTGCCTAAGGGCCGTTCCTAATTGCATCCGCTCCACTACTTTGGCATGCATTTCATTGTCGTAAATCTCAACACGTTCTTTACCCATTTCTTTGGCTTTGTACATTGCTATATCGGCATCGCGTAGTATGTCTTCTGGCTTTTCATAATCGTTCGTGCTCAAGGCCACACCTACACTAACTGTTGTATAAATTTCCTTCCCATTGATTTTAAAAGGCCTTGATAGAAGCTTTTTTAGCCGATTTGCAGCAGCGATGGCGTATTGGCTCTCCTTAATGTCATCAAGCAAAATGGCAAATTCGTCTCCTCCAAAGCGAGCGACGATTGGTCGGGCAACAATATCGATATCCCTCACATTATTGTGTAATCTGTTTGCCATTGCCATCAGTAATTTATCTCCGACACTGTGCCCTAGACTATCGTTGACAATTTTGAAATTATCAATATCAAAAAACAGAACGGCAAATTCGATTCTATTTGGTTGCTTGGCCCGAGCAATGGAGTGTGTAAGACGATCAAGAAAAAATGCTCGATTCGGAAGATCGGTTAATGCATCGTGACTGGAATTATGCAGTAATTTTTCTTGTACTTGATCCCTTTGAATTGACATTGCCACTTGATTACCGACTGCTAGTACCAACTGAAGATCGCTGTTGTAAAAAGCGTTTGATGATTGGCTATTCTTTTTCGCAAAAATAAGTGCAACCACATTTTCTTCAACGACAACAGGAGCCAACAACATGGGCTGTGCTGGATTTGTAATATCTTTTTTGTTTTCAGATGTGGTCGGTACATGTAAAAAAGTAGCTGCAGTTTTGTTATTTATAATTCCATGTGCGATTGAAGCTGGGATGCCCCTCTCGTTCAATTTGGTGAATCTGTTGGCGAGCACAATTTGACACTCTTCTGCTCCAATCATTCGCCTGATCAATCCCGTAATTTCAAACAAAGCATTATCCAGATCCGGAACGTTAACCAATCTTTGGCCAACCTCATGGAGTAAAACCCCATAGTTGTCAATTGATTCTAATATCAGCTCACTGGTAACTTTTGTGCGTGTGTTTTGACTTTCAAATTTTAAAGTTGGCTGCGGCTCGGAAGAGATTATAGTAATCAGACAAAAACCTATGCGGATTTGATCCTCATGTTGCAGAGATTGCTTATCGTGTATTCGCTTACTGTTGATAAATGTGCCATTGGTGCTTTTAAGATCTCGAATTGAGATTGTATCTTTGCCAAGGTCATAAAATATTTCAGCGTGTTGATTTGATGCGGCACTATCATTTAGAACAATGTCATTATCCAATCCCCGTCCAATAATGTTCTGACCGGGTTTCAGATCGTGTTCATGAAGTTCTTCATTAATTGAACGGACAACCAAAGACCACATTTATTTTTTACCTTCTCTAGCCAAGAGTAATTGCACTTTCAAAAGTATCAGGCTTGATAACCCAATTTTATGTGACAGTTTCATAATTAACCTATTTGTATAGCCCATTTGTACTAGGCAGATTTTCCATTTACTACCGCCCCAGAGTGGATTCAGGAATTTATTACAGAGCAACCTTCACAAAATCGGCATTCTAAGTGTAGTCACAGCGCAGCATTCATGCTCTCTGCGGAGTATTTTTGGGTCCAGATCAAATTCTTTCGGGTGTGGAGCAAATCAAAGTCCTAGAAAAGACCGCTCTGATGATGTTTCGATCCCCAATGATGTATCCTTCCCGTGTTTTATGACCAAAATTGTCGCGTATTGAGCGTAACAAAATTTGATTATTCCCGTCATGTAATTGATGAAAAGCAATTTTATGGAACAATCACGTGCGTTGATCATTGTTGATACATTGGATATCGTGTCACTTGATTTTCGTCAAACATTGGATAATGCAGGCTATGCTACTGAATTAGTTCTTGACAATCAGGTAGCTTTTGACCAAATTGTCCAAATCGACCCGGAGGTCATCTTTTTGCACCTTGACCTTCCTACGATCCACGGTTCGACCCTATATCGAAATTTACAAAGCGATGTGCGGTTAAAAGATATTCCGGTGGTTGCGATTGTTGCCTTTGCAGAGGTTGCCAACAAATTGTATCCTCTTACAGATGTTGTCTTAGTACGTCCCGTAAATCACGAACGCCTGGTTAACCTGCTTTCGCTGTTATGTTCGATTGACAAGCCAATGGATCAAACTCCATGGGATGCATTGACTGGGTTTTATACTCCTTCTTTCTTTATTGCGCGCCTGAACCAGGCAATTCAAAAATCGCAACCGAATGCCTCAAAGGATTTTATTGTTTTCTCAATCAATCTTGACCAGTTGATGAAATATGAAAAGAAATTTGGAAAAGAATACCGACAGCAAATTTTACAGGGAACAGCTAAGGTTTTGAAGAAAGTGTTGCGACCAACTGACCTCGTTTCTCGATTTGATTCTGATCAATTCCTGGTTTTGATTGAGAACGCAGTAGATCGCTACGCTCCTATCTCGATCGCAGACCGGATGCAATTCGAATTCGACGAGTTTCTTATCAGTTTGGGTCTGAAACACCGTATCAAGATAGAGATCGGGATTCTAAAGTGCAATGCCGAGTACGAAACAACAGATGAGATCTTGCCTGATGTGCAACAGGCAGTTCAAGTTAGGAAAGGTGGATTGCTCAATAGTTACAAGATTAAACAAAACATGCCAGCACAGGCTCATTATTTTGTGGAAAATAAGACTTTATTTTCCGCGTAATTGGGGGATCTAGAAAACAGCCTGTGTTGTATTGGGCACAGGCTGTTTTTTGTTTAGCCGCGTATTCGCATGTTAGAAAAATTTTAAAATGAGAAGCAAATTGTGTTTTACCAGTTATGTAAATAGGAGATTGAAGTTTTAATGAACTTGCCGCGGGCTTTAATTATTGTGGATTCACGGGATATCGTTTCTTTAGATTTCCGGCAATTGCTGGATTCTGCCGGGTATTCCACTGAGCTTATTGCCTGTGAGCAGGTTGCATTTGACCGAATCAATTACATTCAACCCAATGTCATTTTTTTGTACTTTAGTAAATATGAACTTCCAGGCAATGATGTATTGGATGTTTTACAAAACGAAAGTTTAAAAGATGTTCCGGTGGTTGCGTTAGCAAATCATAAAGAAGTAGCTAATCAGTTGTTCTCATTTGCTACTGTTGTCTTGCTCATGCCTGTCAGCGAGCAGCGGTTAATCAATTTATTTTCGCTACTAGGTTCTATCGATAAATCTGTAGAAAAATCTCCCTGGGATACACTAACGGGTTTTTATACGCCTACGTTTTTCAATACTCGCCTAAAGAAAGCTCTCGAACATTCGCGCCAAGTTGAAAACAGTCGTTTTATCGTATATACGATAAATCTGGAATATTCATCAAAATACAATAAGAAGAATGGAACCGAGAATCGCCAGAAAGTTTTGCAGGGATTGGCAAAGGTTTTGCAAAAAGTTTTACGTCCAACCGATATTGTTTCTAGATTCGATTCAAATCAATTCATGGTGCTCATTGAAGATGCAACAGATAGCTTTACGCCTGCCACAATTGCAGGGAGGATGCATCTAGAGTTTGAAGATTATTTGATTAACTCTCAGTTGAAGGATCAGGTCAAAGTTGATATCGGTGTAATCTATTGCAATTCCGATTATCGCAGCGCCGATGAAATTGTTAGTGACGCTCAAATGGCGTTGCAGTTAGCAAAACAAGATACACTGGGCAGTTATAAAGTATTTGTAAGGAATCGCCCAAATAGCAAGCGCACACCGTTTCAATCTCTCGCGAGTATATAAACTGAAGAGTGTAAAAAGAAGAATCTGATAATCGTGATTTAGCTGTCCATGATTAAATACTCTGGTTTCAGTTTGTTAGGTGTTTTTATGATTCTTGTTCCAAATTAGAAAGCCACCTGGAGGTGGCTCTTAAAATCGAAGCGCGCAAACGTATTTTATGGGTTCAGGTTGGAATACGGAAGGATTAGGTTACACCGCAACAGCATTGGACTCGGTTGCCAACCGCCTTCGTCCCTCCTGGTAGGCTTGTGCAAAGGCTGCGTACATGACCAGAGACATATACATCATGATCCCGGGCATAACAATAGGTAAAGCGCAAATCAACACAACGGTGAGCATCGCAAATTGTATAATAATGGTCAACACGAAATTGATTCCGTAGGCAATCGCAAGCGCCAGCAGAAAACCACCCCAATTGGCACGAAAGATCTCCCACCATTCACGTACTCGAAAGGCCGCAGCAAATTCAACTTTGTCCGTTACATGAACTTCTGCCGCTGGTAAGAGTACACTAAAAACAATCATGAACGGCATAAAAATGAGAAAGAATCCACCGAACATAATTGGAAAAAGGAGGAAGATCCATTCTGCATTTTCCCCGACACTTTCCATGATAAATGGCAAAGCAAAATTTAATCCCATGAGCGGACACAGAAATAGGAAAATTGGCAGTACATAAACCAAACGCACACCAAACAGCCGCGCACCGTCGATGAACATTGTTTCCCAATCCTCCCACTCGACCATGCGAGGTTGTTCGTCCCTTAAAACCTGTCGCATAATCCGCATAATATAGCCGGTCGCGAAAAATAGAGGAATGATGGGAACGATAAACCCGGCCAGGTAGACCAGAATGCCGATAAGGAATTGCTTGCGCGCTTGATCGTCTTTTATGGGAAAAGCTAGTAAGTGGTTCAGGTCAAAATTGGCGAGCATTGAAAGCCTCTACTTCTGAGAAACAATTGGTCCTTCAAATATACAGTGAATCAAACCCCATTCATTGGCGCGATGAAAAAGGCGATGGCGATGAAATGCGCCAGTGCACCCAGGATGACAAAGATATGCCAGACCTCGTGGAAGCCGAATTTGCCCGGCCAGAAGTTCATGATCTTGGTAATGTAAACGACAGCGCCTAAGGTATACACCACGCCTCCGATGAGCAGCCAGGTCAGGGCCCAGGGCGGCATTACGCGCAGCATCTCCCCGATGGAGATAATACTCAGCCAGCCCATCAGGATGTAAATGCCGGCGTTCAACCAGCGTGGTGCGTTGATGATAAATATCTTGACGACTATGCCGATCAATGCCAGCGACCAGATGATGGCCAGCATACCCCACTTCCAGAAACCATCGAACATGATGGCACAGAACGGTGTGTATGTCCCAGCGATAAGCAGGTAGATGGCAGAGTGATCCAGCTTGCGCAGGATTTGCATTACCTTCGGATTGGCTCTCACCATGTGATAGGTCGCGCTGGCAGCAAACAACAACACCAAACTAACCCCGTAAATGGTCAATGCCAGGGTTTTGTCCAGACTGCCCCAGCCTACGATAATCAGGATGACCAATCCAATCAGAGCTGCAATGGCAGCAAATAAGTGTGTCAATCCATTGACGGGTTCTCGTAGTTTTTTAAACATCAAGGCCTCTATTCTCTGCGATTACGATTAAAACTAGACTGGATTTTACTTCAAGTTGTTCGGTTTGTACTTGGAAACCGGCTTCGATAAATGGCTCTGAAAAGCGATTAATTATTTCCTGATTGAGGTTGGGTGGGGCTTGGCCTGTGATGCGAAACAGCCAGGCTGCGAATTTATCCAGCAAACCCGCGCCCGTGATCCACGCAACGGGCAGGAGGATGAACCTGCCTCCGTCTGTCAATATTCGTTGCACCTCGGACAGAGTCTGCGCCTCGAAGATATATTCGGTGGGGAAGGTGGCGACAACAGCGTCAATTGTCTCAGATGGGAAGGGTAAATCCTGCCCGAGACCACGAATTAAGCTAATCTGCGCGTAACCGCTTTGGGCCAGATTTCTTTTAGCGAGAAGCCCCATTTGCCGGGATTCATCCAATCCAATGGCCAGCAGGTTCAAGCCGTGAAGGATGCGTTGTAAATGTCCGGGACCATGGCCAAGCTCCAGTACGCGATTCCCTTTGATGAACGGAACTACGCTTTCGACCCAGTCTTTCCAGCGACCGAGAGAAACCGTCCATGAGACCAGGTCATAAGTCCAGGCAAAAGGATGGTAGAGAAGATGGAAGAAAAGGCGTAGGAATCTGGAAAGCAAACGCATAGGAATGAAACAAGGGTTTGACCGAACTCAGTCAAACCCTTGCTCTCGATTACGAAATTTTGTCTGTTAGGCGGCTTCTGTTGAGTCGCCTTTTTTGCGGGAGGTGGCCTTCTTGACGTTATCAACAGCTTCCTGCCCCTTGGTCTTGGCAGTGGTGACCACTTCTTGCCCCTTGGTTTTGGCGGTTTCCACCACTTCAGTACCGCGATCCTTGAGCTGTTTCGCCAGTTCATCTGCCCGGGCGCGTGCCTCAGCAGCCGAGGCCTCGGCTTTGGCAATTGCTTCTTCAGCCGTTACCTGAGCCTTGTCGCGTAACTCGATGCTTTTATCCTTGATAATAGCTCGAGTCTCCTCCCCGGATTGCGGCGCCATAAGCAAAGCGACTACTGCGCCGGTGAGTCCGCCGACCAGAAACCCTACCAGGAATGCACCAAATTCATCTCTATCTGACATATTATTTATCTCCTTTCCTTGGGATAATTATTTTTTCTTTACTCCGATTAATTCTAACATACGTTGCATACCGGCCAGGTAGCCATTAAGCTTGATGACCGGTTCGACAACATTCTCACCCAGAAATTCCGCCGTGCCACGCAAATGATTGACTGTTTCATTGGTGGCGTCCAAAATCGGACGGACCTCATTCTGGAGCAAGTTGATCAGGCTGGCGAACTGCACAATGAGGATGATCAGCGCTACGCCGATCAGCAGCGACTCGAGCGCCATAAAGATGATGAAGATATCACGAATTTTTTCTGTTGGGGTATTTGGCTGCAAGAGTCCGATGATGGCTGCAACGATACCACCAATCAGTAGAACTACCACGATCACGGCTGTGATTACAATTGTACGTTGCCTTCGTTCGGCTTCGCGTTGCGCGGCTTCCTCAAGAACAGTCAATTCAGATGATTCTGGGGTGGGTGTTGTCATATATTTATTATAGCATGAGAGCTAATAAGAAAAAACTGGCTTTTGTTTGGATGCCTTCAGTTTGGGTGAAACCTTCTTTTACAGTCAGGGAGATTCCTCATCCACTTTATTATTTGCTGGTTTTGGCGGTTGACTTTGCTTTTTTAGTCGTGGTTCTGCGCCGGGTGGCAACCGGTCGTTTGAGATAAAAATTATATCCAGACGAATCATAGACGACCGACACCAATTCCCAGCCTTCTTTTCCAAAGTCAGACAATTTTTCCTGCACGGACCTGCCATCGAATTTATCGTCTGTCCATTGGCCGTACACACGGGCGAAGGAAAGATATTCCCATTTTTGCATTTCGATCTCCTGTAATTAGTTCGCTCGGTCTTATGTTTTTTGCAATTATAAAGTGAGAGCGGAAATTCGTCACTCTTCCGCTGCTCTTATTTATTCGGTTTGGGATTTACTTCCCTTTGACATAACCTTATCCATAAAGGTTTCCTCTTCGATCAAAAAGCGGATGTGATTAGCCTCTCCAATCAATTCAACCTCATCCCAGGCCTGGATTCGAAACGTGATTTTGCGTCCCTGCACCTCGATCAATTCTGCGTGAGCGTGCACCTTCATCCCAACCGGAGTGGCCTCCAGGTGACGAACGTCAATTTGCCCGCCGACCGTAGTGTGCCCGTGAGGTAAATATCCCTCCAATGCACGCACTGCGGCGTTCTCCATCAGTGCGACCAGTGCTGGGGTGGCGTAGACTGCCAGTGAGCCACTGCCCATGTGGACAGCAGTTTCTGCTTTGCCGACGATCTGTTCGACCTCAGTACTCAAGCCGGGTTGGAGAGCGATTTCTTCTGGCTTTTCATTCATTGCTTCTCGAAATATTCCACGATGCGCTGGCGATGATCGTACAAGGCTTTGCGTTCCGGACGGGTAATTAATTCGGTGACAGCTTCTTTATCCCGCTGGGAGGCAGGCCAATCCTCTTCGGAGGCGATGCGCAGAGCCAAACGGGCAGCCAGGGATGCGGCGTCGCGCACGTTGGTTTGATCGACCTTATCAAGCGTGTCATACCAGGTGTGTCCGTATCCGCGACCGGAACGAGTCTTGCGCACGGCTTCGATGCCGCCGGTGGTGACGCCTTCCAGTAAGAACGGATAATGATCGGATGCATCATGGAATTCCTGCCCGATAGCGAAGTCAAGCGCCATTTCTTTCTGGTAATGCGCAAAGGTTTCGCCCAGTTCAGGCCAGGCGTGCAGGTTGATGTCCTTAGGCATGTCACCGCCGGCAGCGTCCATGTTGAGATAAAAGCGGATACTCTTGAGTTCCTTAGCGTGCGCCTTGACATAGGCCCGAGATCCCAGCAAACCGATCTCTTCCACGCCCCAGGTCACAAAGCGCAGAGTGCACGGTGGCGGAGCTGCATACTTTGCGAGTACACGCGCGGCTTCGAGCACGGCTGCCGTGCCAGAGGCCGGGTCGACCGCACCCTGTGAGATATCATGTCCGTCATAGTGTGAGCCAAGCAGGACGATTTCGTCCGGGTGCTGGTTGCCGGGTAGATCACCGATGATGTTCCAGGAAGTGGCTGGGGCGAGGCTGTCACTGGTTTTGATATGCACAGTGACCGGACCTTTACGTTCGATCAAGCGCTTAATGAAAGCGCCATCTTCTTTGGCAATAGACAGACCCGGGATGGGTCCGGCTTTGCCCAGCAGGCTGATGCCGCCGGTGGCGGGACCATAGCCAGGATAATGATTGACGAAAATAAATCCCGCAGCACCAGCCAGTAAACTGCGGCCGTATTTCTCGTTGCGATGCACCCAGCGTTTGGTGTCCTTGGGCTCGAAGACGCTGGTGGTCATTACAATTTTGCCCTTGATTTCATCGGCGCGCGCATCGAAGTCTGATGGCGCGCCATCTTCCATGTCTATGATAACGGCTTGCATGTCAACGGGTGGCGAGTGCGGCAGGCTGATACAGGGGACATTCTTTCGGATTGGGCTGACAATTTCCAGACTGGCTTTGCCGCGGCTCCAGCCCAGATATTCGATCTCTTCACGATGGACATTCTCCAAGCCATACTCTTCGAGTTTGGATTGGATGAAATCTGCTGCCAAGCGTTCACCTGCAGTGCCGCCGAAACGGGAGCCGAAGTCATCGCATAAGCGGGATAAGTTGTCCATCGCTTCAGGGCTGGTGTAGATGTCACCGACGATGTTTTGATCAATGGAGAGGTAGAAATTGGTCATTTGAGTTCCTTTGTGAGAAATTCTTTCAGGATTTTGTTAAATATATCAGGGTTGTCCATGTTGGAGTTGTGAGCCGCATCCGCGACTACTTTTAATTCCCTGTTTTCTCGTTCTGCCCAACGCTGACAGTATGCCTTGACTTTCCCGGACCGGTCTAATTCGCCGTACACAATAAGGATGGGATGAGGTAAATAAAAGTCGGCTTTATACTCTTGTAGGCCGCTATATACTGCTGCCATAATGTTTGCAATTTCTGATTTTGTATATCCCCTCAAGGTTTTTAACGCATAATCCTGAGCCTGTTGATTGACTGCGATTTGTGTTGCGATGGTTTTGATCAGTGTGTCGTAAGGATAAAGATGCAAGAGGGATGGTGTGATGGACAACAACCAGGTGTCAAATGCCGAGTAATAGGATGGCTGGATTGGAGAGGAATCTACCGCCACGATAGAAGCTACCCTATCTGGAAATTCCAACGCAACGATCTGGCTGATATAGCCTCCCATGGACTGCCCGACCATGTGCGCTTTGTCGATTCTTTCAATATCTAGAATGTTAACCAGTTCACGGGCGGCTTTTTGTAAGCTGAAACCATCATATGGCCTTGATAGCCCATGTGCAGGGACATCCCAACTCAGCACCTGAAAAGTATCGGAGAAATATTCCATTTGAGTTTGGAACATACCATTATCCATCGTGGCGCCATGCGTAAATAGAACGCTTTGTTTTCCCTGGCCTCCAGTCCAGAAATGGACATCACCGTTCACACCGGATATGGTTTTATGATTCATGTGTCCTTTAATAAAAACTTCATCAAGAAAGATTGCACATTACAAATCAACCCTGCAACCAAGGCCAGGCGCTTCACGGGCGATCAACCAGCCATCTTTGAAGGTGAAACCGGGCACGGTAGGATCGTTTTCCAGGTTGAAGTGGCCGTCCAGGTCGCCGTAGCGTACGTTGGAACTGCTCAGTGCCAGGGCCAAGCCGGCGGCGATAAGCAGGGCCGGTTCGTTCAGGCAGCCGACCATTGTGGAGAGATTTCCGGCGCGGGCGATGGTATCGATCTGGCGAGCGCAGTCCAGGCCACCGCAGGAAGCCAGTTTGGTACTGATCCCGTCTGCGGCGCGCAAGTTGACGATTTCCAACGCGGAGGCGGGGCCGCGCAGGCTTTCATCTGCCAGAATGGGGACCGGGCTGTTAATCGTGACCTGGCGCAGCGCAGATATGTCATCTGCCGGAGTAGGTTGCTCCAGGAATTCAAGTTTTCCATCCAGCACACGCGCCACTTCCAACGCAGCCTCGACCGTGTAGCCCTGGTCGGCGTCCAGGCGTAGGTTCAGATTGGGGAGCGCGCGTTTGACAGCCTGCACCCGGCGGACGTCCAACTCCGGATCCAGCCCACCTTTGAGCTTGAGAATGCGAAACCCGTTTTGAGCGTGTTTTTGAGCCTTTTCAACGGTAGCAGGCACATCGTCGATTCCGAGCGTGATGGAGGTCTGGATGCGGTCTCTGAATCCGCCCAGAAGTCTGTAGAGCGGCAGCCCAGACCAGAGCCCCAGCAAGTCATACAATACCATGTCCATAGCAGCTTGAACGGTTGGATAACCGTCTGTGAGACCGGATAGTTCAGCCAGGGCAAATTGGGTGTTAAGCGGATTAATGTTGGGCAAACGATCAGCGCAGTCCTGGCAGACCTGCCTGATTTGTTCCAACGTATTTCCGCTAGAAGGATCCATCACGGCACATCCCCAGGCGTCTCCATAGTCACGCACCAGTTCAGCGCGGATGAAGATGGCCTCCACCTGGCTCAGGGATTCGGGGTGTTTTGCAGAGCGATAGGGCTCGCGCAGGCTCAATTGGACAGGTGTGGTCTCAACGCGTTCAATTTGCATGGATGCCTCCTTCGCTGAAATAGATTATGCTTATTTTACTCCCTGTGAGCTTACTTGTCTTATAAATGAAAGGTCTCCGAGAATCCCAAATCTCGGAGACCTTCTTTGGTAAATACAATTGGCTTTCTATCTGGACACTTTTACAACTTCATACTCTGTGTCTGCGGTTGGGGGAGTACCGAAACGGGCATTAACTACATATAAGGAATTGCCAAAGCGCGCAATCGTCGTCGGTACGCGGAAGTATTGACTGGTGATCATGTGGTCGACGGAACCCGTACTGAAATCAGAACTTAATCCCACAACGGATATCTGATTAAAGGAGTTCTGAACCACGTAAAGGGTCTTGCCGTGCAACAGAATGCCATCTCCATTTACTACGGATTCGCCGCCCAGGTCGATCAGGCTTGCATAACCACTTTCGGGATCAACTGTATAGATTGTACCAAGCGCACTATTGACGATGATCAGTGTCTTGCCGTTGGGTGTGGCATCAATACCGTTGGCGTTGAATCCGTCTACCAGTTGGAAATCGCCGCTGAGTGGAACTATTTC
This sequence comes from Anaerolineales bacterium, assembly GCA_050115035.1. Classification (GTDB taxonomy): domain Bacteria; phylum Chloroflexota; class Anaerolineae; order Anaerolineales; family Villigracilaceae; genus JAABUE01. The sequence continues at coordinate 16,847 of JASFRG010000082.1, forward strand.
GCTCACGGCCGGATTGGGGAGTCCACCATTGTTGCTTAGCGGAACGCGGTAGAACTCGGCTTGCGATGAATTTGTGAAGTATGCGGCCACATTGGTGACGACTACATCGTTGATAAAACTCGGCTCTGATGTGAGCTGGATGGCAGCCACATTTTCGCCCGTGTTCCCATTGTAGACAAATGCCTTGCCGGTGGGGCCGCCAGCCACGAAGAGCAGGTCGGTGCGGGGATCGAACTTCATGCCAATTGACATGTGTCCTTCTTGGGCAGGCACCAATATGTCGCCTTCCCCGCTTCTTAAGTCTCCACGGTAGATCGCACCAGTTGGAATGGATCCCGCGAAAAATGTAGTCCCATTCCCGGATGCAATACCTTCCGGTTGGAAACCATTCGGCAATGGTATCACTTCGGGGAATGGCTTAAGCGCAGTACCTGCTATCAACATGACACTGATGATAGAAAGTGAGAACAAAATCAGAATCGGCTTACGTTTGTAGAGTCGAGAAATTAAAACTATGAACCTCCTTATTGGTTAGAATCTCTGCCCGAATATTTCTATGGTGAATGTGCGTTGTATCGTCCCCGTTATTGGTAGGGGTTCATTATAGACAAAGATTATGAGTCTAACCTGAGAGGCCGTTTTTGTTATTCTTTTTGGGTTAAATTGTTAAGGCGCTCTCGTACTCGATCAAGGATAAGTTGTATTTCGTCTCGTTCCCTGATTGCCTGTTGCAAGGTGGATTCGAAGGTCGATTTTTCTGGTTCTGACAGGGTTTTTACGAGATGTTCGTCCCGGGCAATTTGTGATACTTTATGTTTCAGCTTTGTTTCCAGCCGTTGACGATAGCGATTATAGAATTCGATTTCATTGAGCGAAGTGGGCGAAATCGGCACACCTTTGGTCAAGATTTCAGAAATAACCGGCAAGAACTTTTCCCAATCAACCGGTTTTTCGACGAAACTAGTTACACCAAGTGCGCGTGCAAAATCTTTATCTTCGGATCCAACGTAGGTAGCGGAGAGAAAAACCACAGGAATATGACGGGTGTTGGGGTCTAACCGTATTCTGCGCAGAAGGCTAAAGCCATCCATAGTAGGCATCAAGATATCAGCAATCACCAGTGCCGGGAGTTCCTGTTGGATCGCATCCAATGCTTCCTGACCATTACGCGCAGTCACAACCCGATACCCCTTAAATTTAAGGGTCGCATCCAGTAGCTTTAAGATATCTGGAATATCATCGACAACCAGTACGTATCCTAGTTGGTTTTCCATAGCTGTATTTTACCCTTTATTTTTTATATCGGACATCATAACTCGCGCTAAATAGTTATATTGGGGCATTGGTTGATGGGTGTTGCTTGTCGATTTTATCGATCCATTCCAAGTGTGCTTCCAGGTCATAACCAAACCCGGCAGCTACCAGCACATCGCGCCAGTCGAGTTGGGCGAGTTCTACGACTGCCAGGAATTTGTCAGTGTCGCCACCGCTGAGTTTTAGAACAGCGAGTTGTATGCGCTCGACACCTGCCTCGGTGAATGCATAAATTTTGTCAGCATTGCATTTTTCGATTAATATTTTAGTGATCGTTTCGCGTTCATCAGCCATGAACAGGGTTGTAACAGCCGTGAGCACATTGGGGTGCAGAAGGTCCGTTTCAGACATGAACTTTAGCCTCCCGCGATCTTGACTTTGTAACCCATATTCTCTAATGCGGCAGCGATTTTCTCGCGGTGCTCACCCTGGATTTCGATCAAGCCCTCTTTTTCCGTTCCTCCGCTACCACAGACCTGTTTCAGGTGCTTCGCCAGGGACTTCAGGTCTGCATCCGATAGAACCAGATTTTTCACCAGCGTGACGGTTTTCCCGCCGCGTCCTTTGGACTCTCGGTGCAGGTAAGCGGTCTGTTGCTGAGGAGGTAGTGAATTTACAGTAGTGGACCTTTGACCTCTCTTGCGAAGATCGCCTCTCTCGGAAGACCAGACAGTACGAGACTCTTTTTTTGACATAGATGAAGGATACAAGAAAAGGAATCTTTAGACAAGGGATACAACAAATCTTCTTTAAAGTGAATCAATTGAAAGGCTCTAAAGGATCCATATTCCTTTAGAGCCTCTTCTTTTTGGAATAAGGGCATGCATATGGTGCGTGCAAGCACTCGACTGGGTAGATATCAATTCTCTGTATCAAGGGGTATTTCCGCATTGTAAAGACATCGCCCGGCTAATGAGTGAACGCGTTGCTGAATCCAATTCCAGGTTGTTAGCATAAGAAAGATCCACTCCACATGCTTTCGCCCATGCAATGGTGGGCTGGTTTGCAGAATCTACTGCATTGTCATATCCAGTCACTGGAACCATAAAGCCTTCTTTGTTCGCGGCCTTCAATGCTTCTCCCCAGGCGATATACGAACGAGTTGCGGAATTGATTGCATTGTCGTATCTAGTTCCTGGAACCGTAAAGCCTTCTTTGTTCGCGGCTTTCAATGCGTCTCCCCAAGCGATATATGAACGAGTTGCGGAATCCATCTCAGAGGAAGCGGCACTTATGACAACAGATGCTCGAATTGAGACTACGACACCCACCATTAACGCACTGATGATTAATAAAGTGAAAAAACGATTGGTTGACATTTCTACCTCCTTAGTAGAAGTTGGATGTAAATTCATCATCAGTATAGGAAACCAGGGTGGCGAAATCGTGGCGCAAACGTGGGGGATTCGTGTTGCTTGGAATCACACCCTTGTTCGTGTACAATGTTTATAGGTGCTGAATTGCTCTTAGTTTATCGGGAGGAGGGGCATGGCGCATCTATCGATATCCTTGCTGGGCTCCTTCCAGGTTACATTGGATGGGCAGCCGGTTTCAGGATTCAAATCCAACAAAGTCAGGGCTTTGTTGGCCTATTTGGCTGTAGAAGCGGACCGTCCGCATCGTCGCGAGTCGTTGGCTGGTCTGTTCTGGCCCAATTGGCCGGACAGGGAGGCTTTGAGCAACTTGCGTTATGCGCTCTCTGACCTGCGCGGTGCTATCGGTGACCGCCAGGCAGAGCCTCCGTTTTTGTTGATCACTCGTGATAGCATCCAGTTCAATCTTTCAAGTAACCACATAATGGATGTCAGGTGCTTCACAGAAACTTCAGGGGTGGATAAATCAAGTCCGCATTTATTCGAATCAATGGAAAAAACAGCAGCTTTATATCAGGGGGCTTTCCTGGAAGGATTCTCGCTGGAAGACTGTTCCGCCTTTGAAGAGTGGACGCTTCTGACTCGCGAACGGCTTGCCCGGCAGGCTTCATCTTTGTTTCGCACTCTGGCAGAGGCTTGCGAAGCACGGGAGGAATATAAGGAAGCCCAGTCATATGCCCATCGTCAGCTTGCGTTGGAACCTTGGGACGAGTTAGCGCACCAACAGCTTATGCGCACCCTGGCACTCGACGGTCAACGCGGTGCTGCCCTGGCACAGTATGAGAGTTGTCGCACGTTGTTAGCCGAAGAATTGGAGGTTGTGCCAACTGAAGAGACAACCGCACTATATAATCAGATTCGAGCTGGTCGGTTAAAAGCAAAGGCGTTTTCGAAAAATTTCTCTAGTGAATCCACGATCAACCTTCCTGCTTTTTTGCAAGAAAAAACCTCCACTTTTGAAGCCCCTGTTTTTGTTGCGCGTACGCGTGAGTTATCTAAATTGGATGAATACCTGGCTTCAGCGATTTCCGGGGAAGGTAGTGTTGTCTTTATTACTGGGGAGGCTGGCAGTGGCAAGACGAGTTTGCTCCAAGAGTTTATGCGTCGTGCTCAAGAACAATATCCTGGCTTGCTTGTTGCAATTGGAAACTGTAATGCCTATACCGGTATCGGTGACCCCTATTTGCCCTTTCGAGAGATTTTGGAATTCTTGACTGGAGATGTCGAGTCTCGTTGGGCGGCGGGTGCCATTACCCGAGAGCATGCAATGCGACTTTGGGAGAAAGTGCCCCTCGCTGCACAAGCTCTTGTGGAAGTTGGACCAGATTTAATTGATACCTTCATTCAACGTGTTGCCTTGTTGGAGCGAGCCAACGCCAGAGTCACTGAAGAGCAGGATTGGCTGATTCGGTTGGGAGAATTCCTGGATCGTAAGCCGGTTACGGCCCTTAGCATTGCCGCATTGCAACAAGTTGACTTGTTTGAGCAATACACTAAAGTTTTGCAATCATTGGAAGAACAAAGTCCAATACTCCTGGTGATGGACGACTTACAATGGGTGGACACTGGTTCAATTAATATGCTATTCCATTTGGGGCGTCGCTTGGCTAGGTGTCGAATTTTGCTTTTGGGCGCATACCGATCAGAGGAGGTCGCCCTAGGTAGAGACAGGATGCGCCATCCGCTGGAGCCATTGGTTAACGAGTTCAGACGCAGTTTTGGCGATATCCTAGTGAACCTGGGGCAGGCGCTGGGTCAAGTTGAGAGCCGGAAATTTATAGATGAATTTCTAGACGAAGAACCTAACCGGTTGGATGAAACTTTCCGTGAGATGCTCTATCAACAGACACAAGGACACCCTCTGTTCACAATCGAATTGTTGCGTGGCCTACAAGAGAGAGGGGATATTTTCAAAGACCTTGAAGGATACTGGGTTGCAGGTCCGTCGCTGGATTGGGAAACTTTACCTGTTCGTGTCGAGGCTGCTATTCAGGAGCGCATCAGCCGCCTGCCA
>JASFRG010000083.1:0-21191 GCA_050115035.1 Anaerolineales bacterium
AACCACCTTCCAGGAGGATACATGTCCAAAATTGCAATCGTCACTGACAGCACTGCTTATATACCACCAGATCTGGTCGAAAAATATAATCTGACGATCACACCACAGGTGTTGATCTGGGGAGAAGAAACCTACCAGGATGGCGTCGACATCCAACCAAACGAGTTCTATGAGCGCTTGAAAACGACCAAAGTAATGCCCACGACTTCGCAGGTCTCCATTGCCACCATGAAGTCGACCTTCGAAAGTCTGATCGAACAAGGATATGATGTGCTGGGTATTTTCCTCTCGGCCAAATTGTCCGGAACTATTCAATCTGCCATTCAGGCCAAAGATATGCTGGACAAGGCAGGCGAAAAAGTGACCTTTGTAGACTCTTTGTCCACAGCAATGGCGATGGGCTTCCAGGTGCTGACGGTCGCACGCGCGGTTGAGGACGGAGCAAGCCTGGAGGACGCAATCGCCCTGGCTGAAAAAGCCCGTAAACACACCGGCGTTTACTTCGCGGTGGACACACTTGAGTTTCTGCATCGCGGCGGACGTATCGGTGGCGCGCAGCGTTTCCTGGGCACGGCTTTGAATATGAAACCGGTGCTGGCAGTCCAGGATGGACGCGTCGAAGCGGTCGAACGCATTCGCACAAAAAGCAAGGCGCTTGAACGTGTTTTGGAACTGGTGGTCGAGAAAACGCAGGGAAAATCACCCATCCGGCTGGCAACCCTGCATGCCTCTGCTGAAAAAGAAGCCAAGGAATTGCTTGAGAAAGCATCCAAAAAATTAAACGCGACAGAAAGCATCCTGACCACGGTCAGTCCCGTCGTCGGTACGCACGCCGGACCGGGTACGGTAGGTCTGGCCTACATGGCTGGAATGTAACTATCCCAACGCTACACAGACGGCACCCCTATCCAATCTACGATAGGGGTGTTTTCTTGCATCATTTTGCCCGGAATTGCATCTAATATATATGAACCAAACACAATTCCTTGAAAAAGCAAAAGCTTCCGGGAAACCGGTGGTGGTAGATTTCTGGGCACCCTGGTGCGCGCCCTGCCGTATGACCAAGCCTGTACTCGAAAAGTTGGCAGGCGAATATCAGGATTCGGTTGAATTTTGGCCGATCAATTCCGATGAGCACCAGGAACTGATCCAGGATCTGAAGGTGTTCGGCATTCCGACCGTGCTGCTTATTCAAGATGGAAAAGTTGCCGGAAGATTCAGCGGTGCGCAACGTGAAGATACATACCGCGGAATGTTCGAAGCGCTGGCCAATGGAGAGACTATTCATGTTTCTATCTCACCTGTAGACCGTTTCCTGCGCCTGGGAGTTGGCACGGCCTCTGTCATTTTCGCGCTTCAATCCTCGACCTGGTGGCTACTCCCGCTTGGACTGCTAATCCTGTTCACTGGCGTGTACGACCGCTGCCCAATCTGGAAGGCGATTACCGGGTATTTCAAGAACCTAAAAAAGACATCCTGACGGGTGTCTTTTTTGAGGGAGCGGGTATAATTCGGCCATTGTGACGAACGCTTCCCCGCTTGTGATCGGCATCGCCGGTGGCTCCGGTTCCGGCAAAACCACCGTCGCCCAGGAGATTCTTCAACGCGTCGGCCCGGACCGCATCGCTTATATCCAGCACGATTCATACTACAAAGACCTGACCGGCCTGCCGCCCACTCAGCGCGCCGAGGTCAACTTCGACCATCCCAACTCACTGGAAACCGAATTACTTATCCGCCACGTAAAAAAGCTGAAAGCTGGTCAGGCGATAGAAGTACCGGTCTACGATTTCTCGACTGACAGCCGCACGGGAAAATCCTTTATAGTTCAGCCGCGTGGCGTGATTATCGTAGAGGGCATCTTGATTTTCGTCGAACCGGCCCTGCGCGCGCTGTTTGATGTGAAGATATTCGTCGATACGGACCCAGACGTACGTTTGATGCGACGCTTGCAACGCGATATAACGGAGAGAGGCCGGTCGGTGGAGAGCGTCATCAGACAGTATCAGTCCACCGTTCGTCCGATGCATCTGGAGTTTGTTGAACCGTCCAAGCGCTATGCCGACGTCATCATCCCGGAGGGAGGCTTCAACAGAGCCGCTCTGGATATGGTTGTCGCGCGCATCGAATCTTTGCTCAGATAATAATTTTGTCCACAAAGTACTTGGCGGCGAGGACGCCACCAAGAGCGAGTATAAATAAATTTAGGAGTAGAAATGGCACAAAAATGGAACACCCCGCCCGAAATGGAAATTGACCCCGAAAAGAATTACACCGCACACATGGAAACCGATAAAGGCGAAATAGTGATCGAACTGTTCGCCGATAAAGCGCCTAAAACCGTCAATAATTTTGTCTTCCTGGCCCGCCAGGGATTTTACGATGACGTCATCTTTCATCGCGTGATCGATAATTTCATGGCTCAGGGCGGCGACCCGACCGGCATAGGAACAGGCGGCCCCGGCTACAAATTCGAAGATGAGTTCGATCCCAGCTTGAAGCACGACAAACCTGGTATGCTTTCAATGGCGAATGCCGGCCCGAACACCAACGGCTCGCAGTTCTTCATCACACATGTGCCCACTCCCTGGCTGGACAACAAGCACAGCATCTTCGGACAGATACAAGAAGGCATGGATGTGTTGATGTCCATCCCGCCGCGTGACCCGATGAACCCGGAATATCCCGGCGTTAAAATCTTGAAAGTATCCATTGAAGAAAGCACCTGAAAAATATCAAGCGGTTAAGCCAAAACGTTCACGTTTGTGGACCAATGTGTTGCGAATTCTCGCGATACTTGTGGTGATCGCAATAACAGTTTATGTTTACAGCATTCGTGACCGAGTAGATCAATTTGCTGCATACGGGTACCCGGGCATTTTTCTGGTCGCCCTGATGGCAAATGCGACCGTCTTTCTACCTGCTCCAGGGGTGGCGGTCGTCTTCGCGATGGGCAGCATTTTCAACCCTCTCGGAGTGACCCTGGCAGCTGGTACCGGTGGAGCACTCGGAGAACTTTCCGGTTACCTGGCTGGTTTCAGCGGTCAGGCTGTGATCGAAAACACGAATATTTATGAGCGTATTCATCCCTGGGTTGTAAAATACGGGATGTGGGCAATCTTCGTACTTTCGGCGGTTCCCAATCCCTTCTTCGATGTTGCCGGTGTAGCCGCAGGCATCGCCAAAATGTCACTCAAACGCTTTCTGCTCGCGTGTTGGATCGGTCAACTTCTCAAGATGGCATTTTTTGCCTTCGCAGGCTTCTATTCCCTGGATTGGATTTTGAGTAATTTTTAATGCAATTACCCCGCTGGCTTCGTTTCCACCGTGATCTTGGTTGGCAGCTTTTGGCACTCTATTTGCTGCTAATTATCCCGTTGCTTGTTACCTTATGGTTTTTCGACACGGTGGTAGGCGAACGTATCCAGGATGATGTTGCTGCAAATGACCTGTCATTGGCGCGTGCCATTGCGCAGGAAACTGACCTGTCCATCAGCAATGCCATGGCAGCAGTGGAGGACCTAGCAAGTTATCCAGATGTTGTTGCAGCAAACACCGATGCAATGCATGTTCTTTTCGATGTCATTCTGAACACACGTCCGGATGTAAATCTGGTCTATCGGCTCGATTCAGATGGCATCATGCTCTATCATTCCCCGGTTGGACCAAGTTCTACTGTGGGAACTGATTTCTCTTTTCGAGACTACTATCAAAAAGCACTGAATTCAACCGAGGCATTGGTCTCTAAAGGGCGCATATCCCCTACAACCGAACAGGCAGTTGCAACCGCTGTAATGCCGATCTGGTCTGATGACGGCCACTTCCTTGGATTGGTTGGAACCAATATCCGGCTTGAAAGTCTCAGCAATACCCTTTCTGAAATCGTATCAGAGCATCAAACTGAAGAGGGATTACAAATCCTGATCCTCGATTCTGATGCCCAAATCATTGCATACCCTGACCCGGACCTGCTGCTGCATCCGGCCAGCGATTTGCTTCCGGGAATTTACGAACGTGTATTGGCCGGGGATAGCGGCACGATCACGACTACAAGTCCTACAGATGAAGAACGGCTCTACACTTACGCCCCAATTCCGGACATCGATTGGGGCGTGATCATCAGCCGCCCAACAGCAACAGCATTTTCCACGCAGATATTTTTACGACAAGTTGTACTTGTAGCTGCGGCCACCTTCCTGGTGATCGGATTATTTTTCTGGAGGATGTTGAGAAGACGCGTGATCACGCCAATTGAGCGCCTGGCCCCTACCAGTGAAGCCATCGGAATCAACAAACCCATCAGTCCCGAAGATCGTAAAATCCTCGAAACTCAGGCCAGGCGCAGAGACCAGGTTGGGGACCTGACTCGTTCCATCTTGCGCATGGAAGAATTGATCGCAGATCGAATGAAAGAACACTCTACCTTGTTGGAGACCAGCACCGCCGTTGTTTCGTCGCTTGACTCGCGCATTGTGCTCAAGCGTATTCTCGATCAAGCCAGTCGTTTATTGGACGTACCCATGAGTGCTATCATCGCATTGGATGAAAGAGCCGGCGTTTTTCGGATCAGAGCCAGTCGCGGTTTATCAACCCAGTTCGCCGAACAGTTGACCATCCAGCCAACCGAACCGAGCTCGGTCACCATGCGTGCCCTACATTCACGGGAACCCATTCAGGTCAGCGACACAGAGACCGACCCATCTTATACCCCGCAGCGTCCGCGCGCGCGCGCAGAAGGATACAGGGCCATCTTGGCTGTGCCCCTGAATACACAATACGCGCCGCCAACAGCCTTGCTGGTATTCCACCCGAAACCCCACACTTTTGCCCACAATGAAATCCAATTGCTGTCGAACTTTGCCAATCAAGCCACCATGGCAATTGAAAACGCAGTTCTTTACGAACGCAGCGACATGCGTTTGCAGGAACAGACTCGGCGTCTGGAAGCTTTGATTCAATCCCTGCAAGACGGGTTGATCTTAAGCAATCTGTCCGGTGCTGTCGTATATGCCAACAGACGCATTAGCGAACTGGCAGATATGTCGGTGGGAGAATTGGCAGGTTCACCGGTTGAAACTGTCCTTTCGCGCATTGTGGATAACACGGACAATCCCGAAAATATCCGTGAGAGTGTTATGAATTTGCTTGAGCGAAAGGACAGCCGCAGGGTGGAACTAACATTGCTCGTTTTAGGTCGAACCGTGCACTTGCGCTTGGATACCTTCGATGTGACCGACACCAACAACATCCCCATCGGACGTGGATTGATCTTGCACGACATCACCGCAGACCATGAACTGGACCGCATGAAATCCAGTCTGGTTTCCACAGTCTCTCACGAGCTTCGGACACCGCTTGCGGCAATCAAGGGATATGTTTCAACCTTACTGGCCGAAGATGTGGAATGGGATCAAGCCTCGAAACGGGAGTTCCTGTCAATTATCTCAGACGAATCAGACCGCCTGACCAGCCTGGTCAACAACCTACTGGATCTCTCCCGTATTGAAGCTGGTTCTCTCATGCTCAACCGGGATAAATGCAATCTCGAAACGGTAATACAACGTGCGTCTGGTTTAGCCCAATTGCAACCAGGGAACAGGCTAGAAGTCAAGATAGAAGCGGGTTTGCCTCCGTTATACGCTGACCGACCAAGGCTGGAAACAATCTTGAGAAACCTAATTGAAAATTCGGTCAAATATGCTGGAGAGAAGGCTACTATCCAGGTAGACGCCAGCAAGCAGGGGGAACAGATCGTATTCCGCGTCAGTGATGACGGCCCGGGAATACCAGATGATGAAAGCCAGCGCATCTTCGAGAGTTTTTATCAGGTAAACGCCAGTTTGGCGCGCATTTCGAGCGGCGCCGGATTGGGATTGGCTATCTGCCAGGGATTGGTACGCGCCCACGGCGGGGAGATATGGGTAGAGAAACAAAATCAGGGCGCCTGTATTGCTTTTTCCATTCCGCTAACGTCACAGTCAGAAAACATTAAATCGTATGACTCAATAAAGGAAACGAAAAAATGAACAATCCCAATGTGCTTGTTGTTGATGATGAAAAATCTTTGCGCGATTTTGTACGGAAAAATTTAGAGATTCGAGGTTACAAGGTGTTGACAGCCTCAAACGGACTGGAAGCACTGGCGATTTTCAATACCGAAAGAATCGATCTCGTCATCCTCGATATCATGATGCCGCATCTGGATGGATTGGAAACCACGCGTCGCATCCGCCAGAATTCTATTGTTCCCATTATTATTCTGACAGCATTAGGGGAGGAATCTGACAAAATTCGCGCATTCGACTATGGCGCTGACGACTATTTGACAAAGCCGTTTGGGGTTGGAGAGCTATTGGGTCGTGTCAAAGCTGTTCTACGACGCGCTCGCTGGTCGGAGCCAAGCACGTTAGATGAGCGGATCGTTCGTGGTGAAATTTGCGCTGATTTGGCACGTCACGAAGTAACGGTGCGCGATGAATTGTTAGAACTCACTCCAACCGAATTCAACCTGTTGGTCTATTTGATGAAAAATGCCGGGAAGGTATTGCCACACCGGGCGCTGTTACAACACGTATGGGGGCCAGAGTATGGAGAAGAAGCGGAGTATTTGCGTGTCTATATCGGTAGATTGCGACAAAAAATCGAAGCTGATCCTTTAGATCCAAAATATCTTCATACAGAACGCGGTGTCGGCTACCGTTTTGATGGCTGATTCTGTTTCTCAAAGACTTCCCGTTTTTACACGATATTTACGACAATCTCCCTACTTTTTAGTCAATTTTTGTATTTAATGAATACAATGAAACCGAAGAAAGGTCATACTTTTGTTTCGGGAGTGAATTGCATACCCATTGCAATCTCCCATCACCCTATTTCCCCTAGTCAAAGGAGGAGAAACTATGAAAGGCAAGATCGTAAAACTGCTCACCTTGCTCATGGTAGCCAGTATGTTCCTGGCTGCTTGCGGTGGCACCCCCGCGGAAGAACCTATGGAAGAACCCATGGAGGAACCTGCTGCTGAAGAGCCTATGGAGGAACCAACTGAGGCTCCCGCAGAAGAGCCAGCCGCCGAAGAACCCATGATGGAGGAAGTAACCGTCACGATTGGTTTCACATCATCACTGACCGGTGCACAGGAAGTTTCATCCAAGCGTCAGGTCAATGGCTTCAATCTGTGGATGGACCAGGTCAATGAGGCCGGTGGTGTCACATTGAGTGATGGCACGGTTGTCAAGTTTGCTGCCCAAACCTACGACGATGAATCCAACGCTGAACGTGTACAAGAACTGTATACGCGCCTGATCAATGAAGATGGCGCCGATTTCTTGATCAGCCCGTATTCATCTGGTTTGACATCTGCTGCCTCTATCGTAGCAGAACAGAATGGCAAGGTGCTGATCACTACAGGTGCAGCTGATGACGAAGCCTACAAGACCGGCAATACCAGTCTATTCCAGCTGTATACACCTGGGAGCCTGTACATGGCAAGTACCGTAGATATGCTGGCCGACTTGGACCCCGATGTCAAGGTTGCCCTTGTATATGAAGCTGCGAAATTCTCTACCAGCGTTGTTGAAGGCATCAAACCCAAGCTAGATGAAGCGGGTTTCGAGGTTGTACTCGAAGAAAGTTATGCTTCAGACACTGCTGACTTTGGTCCGATTGTCAATAAGATTGCCGGCTCTGGTGCTACAGTATTGCTCGGTGGCGGGCACTATAACGATGGTACGGCTCTGGCCCGCACGCTCTATGAACGCAACGTTGGTCTGAACTTCGCTTACCTGCTGGTTGCCCCCGCAGACTCCAAATTCCCCGAGTTGGGTGACGCCGCCCTGGGTATTGCAGTATCCAGTCAGTGGGAATTGGCAGCCACACACACCGAAGCAGAAGCTGCCAATCTTGGTATGAATTGGTTCGGCATCACCGGCCAAGAATTTGCTGACGCTTATGAAGCTGCTTATGGTGATCCCCCAACCTATCACGCCGCCGGCGGATATACCGCTGGTGCAGTTCTAGAAAAGGCGATCATCGATGCGGACACCACTGACCCTGATGCTGTCAAAGCCGCTTTGAACGCCATGAACCTGATGACCTTCTTCGGTGGCACGAAATTCGATACATCTGAAGAAGCACATGGATTGCAGCTCGCTCACGCAATGGTTGTTGCCCAGTGGCAGAGGAACGATGCTGGCGAACTGGAACGCGTCATTATCGCGCCAGCCGATGTGGCGACTGCCGATCCACTCTACCCAATTCCGGCGCCGTAACAAAGTTACAATCCTACATCCCCTCAGGGATCCCTGAGGGGATGTATTCCTTCTTATAACCTATTACTGGGAGTAGAAATGCAACAACTCAACCTGCTTCTAACATCCCTGCCTGACGGCATCTTACTTGGTTTTGTATATGGTATCGCGGCCATGGGGTTGACACTTATCTGGGGTGTAATGAACGTGATCAACCTGTCCCATGGTCCCATCATCGCGTTGGGGATGTTCGGAACATTCATCCTTTTTATCAACATGGGCATCAATCCTTATATTGGATTGCTATTTATTGCAGTCCTGGGATTGTTGTTGGGTGTTTTGATTTACTTTGTTGCAGTGCACAGGGTAATTGACGCTCCACACCTGTCATCACTACTGGCAACTTTTAGTGTAAACATGATCATTATTGGTATTGGGACAGCTGTCTTCACCACCTCGCCCTATAACGTAGATTTCAGCATGGGCAGTTTCCAGCTAGGATCAACAACGATTCTTGGAACGCGATTGATTGCGGCGTTAATTTCAATCTTATTCACTGGCGGACTCTATCTGTTCCTGTACCGAACGCGACCGGGAAAATTCATCCGTGCCGTGACAAATAACCGTGCTGCAGCGGAATTGATGGGGGTACCATCCACCCGAATTCTGGCGCTCAGTTTCGGACTCGGAACCATGCTTGCTGCCGTTTCAGGCGCATTAATCGCTACGTTCTTCCCGTTTAATATCTTGTCTGGCGGCAGTTATGAATTAAAAAGCTTTGTCATCGGCGTTTTAGGTGGATTAGGAAATCCCATTGGGGCACTGGTGGGGGGCTTGATTCTGGGTATTCTTGAAGGCATTATTCCGGCCTTTTTGAACACATCTTGGGTACCAGTCATCGAGTTTGGCCTGTTCGTTGTTATTCTGCTAGTGCGTCCAACAGGTCTCTTTGGAGCAAAACAATGAAAATTTGGCGAAACCATATTGGGTTACTTGTACCGCTTCTGGCGGTCGCAGTGATGGTTCTATGGCCTGTGGTCACTGGAAACGTTTCGAATCGCGAGAGCGCATTCACAATTTTGAAAGCCATTGCGCTTGCATCCAGCCTAAATATACTGCTCGGCTACACAGGTTATGTCAGTTTCGGTCACATCGTATTTTATGGTTTTGGTGGATACGTTGGCCTGTATTTTGTAAACGAACAGGGATGGTCCATCTGGGTTGGCATCCTGGTCGGTGGAATTGCATCTGGTATCCTGGCGTTCTTGCTAGGGAAGGCAATCTTACGCCTACGGGGAGCCTATTTCGCACTGGCAACCATCGGTATCAACGAAGCAATGAGAGCTTTCATAAACAACTTTAAACCGTTTGGCGGCCCGATCGGTATGACGTTAAACTTCTCGGTCTACAAAGCCTACGGTGGCGCCGCCCAGGCATTGGCGATGTCCTTCTATATCATGGCTGCCCTGACCTTTGCGGCGCTGATCATAAGTCACTTCGTCCGCACTTCAAAGTTCGGGTTGGGCTTGCAGGCCATTCGCGAAAACGAAGATGCGGCTGAAGTGATGGGCGTGATTGCTCCGGATGCAAAAACCTGGGCCTACGTTCTGTCTGCCATCATACCCGGAATGGTTGGAGTGCTATTCTTCTTCAAAAACGGCAATGTGGAACCGCACGTCGCGTTCCCGTTGCATTCATCCATTGAATTGCTGGTGATGGTCATGCTGGGCGGACAAGGCACTGTGCTTGGTCCCATTCTGGGCGCATTTGCTTATCAAGGCATGCGTGGATATCTGGTTACAAGTGACATCTTCAAGGATATACAGCTTTCAGTTTCTGGCGTAATACTACTGCTCATCGTCCTGTTTATCCCGGCAGGCGCTGTCGGTTGGTTCCGACAACGCGTTCCTGTGCTAAGGAGGGTGCTGGCATGACCGTATTGTTATCCGTACAAGGGGTTACCAAGCGATTTGGCGGCTTGCAAGCCCTGACGCAAGTCACTTTTGATCTCCCCGAAGGTCAAATCCTTGGTTTAATTGGACCGAACGGCGCGGGGAAAACGACACTATTCAACGCGATCAACGGTGTCTATCCGCCTGAAGAAGGGCGCATCATCTTCCGCGAGAAAGATGTGACCACCATGAAAACCTACCACCACGCTCGCATGGGAATGGCACGCACACACCAGATCGTACAACCGTTAAATGAACTGTCGGTAAGGGAAAATGTGATGGTGGGCGCTTGCTTTGGACGTGAAAATCAGACCCTCGGACACGCTGCTGAAATTGCAGAAGAGGTTTTGGAGTTTGTCGGGTTGTCAGCCAGAACCGATCAGCTGGCAGGCAGCCTGAATGTCGCACAGAAGAAGCGCCTGGAAATGGCCCGGGCGCTGGCATCCCGTCCATTCCTGCTGCTGCTTGACGAAGTGCTAGCTGGCCTCAATCCCTCTGAAATTGGCAGCATGGTAGAAACCGTTAAGAATATTCGCGAACGTGGCATCACCATCATCATGATCGAACATGTCATGAAGGCAGTCATGAACGTATCGGATCGCATCATCGTACTGGATTATGGCCAACAGATCGCGGAAGGTACGCCAGATGAAATTTCAAACAACGAAAAAGTCATCGAAGCGTACCTTGGAGATCCCAAGCTGGCTGAGAAATTACTACAGGAGGAGGAGTAAACATGGCGATTTTAGAAATCAGTAACGTTGCCTCCGGCTATGGTGAAGTGCAAATCTTGTGGGATTCCAGTCTGAAATTGGAAAAAGGCAAATTAACTTGTCTGGTTGGCGGTAACGGTGTTGGAAAAACTACGTTACTTCGTACGGTTATGGGCTTGATCAAACCCTGGGAAGGCTCGATTTCATTCGATGGTCAGGACGTTAGTCGCGTCCCAGCTTATACAAAAGCCGAAATGGGCATGGTGATGGTTCCCGAAGGACGTCAACTGTTCACGGACATGAGTGTTTACGAGAACCTGGAGATGGGCGCATCTAACAAACGTGCCATCCCCAAGTTCAAAGAGAATCTCGAACGCGTCTATGAAATGTTCCCCCGTTTGAAAGAACGCGAAGTGCAGAAAGCCGGCACATTGAGCGGCGGCGAACAACAGATGTTGGCCGTTGCCCGCGGCATCATGGCTGACCCGACCGTCCTGATGATCGACGAACTCTCACTGGGTCTTGCACCAGTTTTGATCTTGGGCCTCTTCGAGAGTCTGAAAGCGTTGCGCGAATTGGGCATCACCATCTTGTTAGTTGAACAGAACGTACAAATGGCTCTCGCGATTAGTGACTATGGCTATGTACTGGCTGAAGGCAAAGTGGAACTGGAAGGCCCTGCCCGCGAACTGATCAAGAACGAGCATGTACGTGAAGCCTATCTGGGCCTATAATATGAAGTGACCTTTTTCACTTCATATTTGTTACATATTTTTGGATTACACAGGCGTATAATCATTTTGTAACAAATTTCACGAACACACATTGTACCTAAATGTACTGTATTGGAGGAAAACATGTTTGTCGGTGAACGAATGTCTCACCCTATCATCTCAATTGCTCCGGATATGCCGGTTCACGATGCGCTTGATATGTTCAAACGAGAGCGCATCCGCCGCGCCCCGGTTGTCAAGGAAGGCAAGCTGGTTGGTATCGTTTCAGATAAAGACCTGCTCAATGCCTCCCCATCCCCTGCCACCAGCTTGAGCATATGGGAAATGAACTATTTGCTTAGCAAGGTCAAAGTCTCGGAAGTCATGTCAAAGAATGTGTTGACCGTCTCCGAAGACACCCCCATTGAAGAAGCCGCTCGCATCATGGCTGACAACAAAATCGGCGGCTTGCCGGTCATGCGCGATGGACATGTGGTCGGCATCATCACAGAAACCGATCTGTTCAAAATTTTCCTTGAGTTCATGGGGGCCCGCGAAAAAGGTGTGCGCATCACAGCCCTGCTCGATGACAAACCCGGCCAACTTGCGAAAATCACCAAAGCAATTTCCGGCGCTGGCGGTAACTTTATCGCCTTCGGTCAGTTTACTGGCGAGGACCCATCGAACCGTCTTGTCACTTTCAAGGTAAAAGGGGTAGACGAAAAAGAAGCGAAAGAAGCCATTAAGGATATCGCCAAAGAAATATGGGATGTCCAGGAAATATAAGTCCCGATCGGCACCAATCAAAACCGGTCTCAAAAGAGAGACCGGTTTTCTTATTCTTACGTAAAACCAACTTCTTTAAGTCCGCTACTTCCTGCGTTGTGCCTTTTTATAGTCATCTTCCAGTATAACTCCGTTTCTAACCACTTTCAGAACAGAGCACATTTCTTAAAATCGCCTTTTGAACCTTGCCCATAGCATTGCGAGGCAATTGATTCTGGAAGACGACAGTTTTTGGGGATTTGTAAGACGCCAAACGCTCACGACAAAAAGCGATCAAATTCGTCTCAGAAACCGCTTCGCCTCGATTGAGCACCACCACCGCTGTGACCCGTTCACCCCACTCTGCATCCGGACACCCGATCACCGCGCAGGTATCCACGGCAGGGTGTTCGACCAGCACACGCTCCACTTCTGGCGGATAGATGTTGAGGCCGCCGCTGATGATCAAGTCCTTGGAGCGTCCACATAGAGTGATGTAACCATCCTCTTCGCGGAATCCAAGGTCTCCAGTTTTGAACCAACCTTCGGCGGAGAAAGATTCGGCGGTCTTTTCCGGCTGACCCCAATAGCCTTTGAAGACGTTCGGGCCGCGAATCTCCAATTCGCCAATCACCCCATCTGGAAGCGTAGCACGGGATTCGCTCTCGACAATCCTGACCTCCACGTTGGGAAGCGGGTGTCCCACCGAGCCGATGCGCCGCTCATCATTCAGGGGATTAGAACAGTTCATACCCGTTTCCGTCATGCCGTAGCGTTCGAGCAGTGTGTGACCAAAGGTCTCCTGAAAATCGATGAAGACTTCATCGGGCAGACGGTCTGAACCGGAAGTGATCAGGCGGACATGGGCGAGATCGAATCCTTTAGCCTCCGGCACATCCAGTAATCGACGATGAATGGTTGGTACCGCCATAAGCACTGTACATTTTCGTTCGACAAGATTTTGCAATGTCCTGCCCGGGTCGAATTCTCGCATCAGCAATGCGGTAGCACCTGCGTGCAATGCGCCATGCAGAGCGACAAACAGCCCGTGGACATGGAAGATCGGCAAGACATGCAACAGCACATCATCAGGCTGCCAACCCCAGATTTTATGCAGCGCCTGCAAATTGGATTCCAGGTTGCCGTGCGTGATCTCCGCGCCTTTAGGGCGCCCCGTTGTGCCGCTTGTGTAAATGATGACAGCGGTATTGTCATTAGATTGTTGGTTGAGGATTTCCAAATCTTTATCGAGGTGCACATCGGAGGGTGCGATTAGCGATTGGAATTTGTCAGGTTCAGCAGGATCAAGGAAGATGCATTCCTGCAAATCGGGCAAATTGGGAAGGATAGACTGGATATTTGCTTTATTTGAATCAAGCGCGAAGAATAATTTGGCACCGGAATCTTCAAGGAAATACTTCAATTCGTCAGGCGGGTAAGCCAGGTTCAGCGGCAGAGTAATGGCCCCTAATCGCACCGTCGCCATGTGCAGCAGGATGAATTCCAGACATTTAGATAGCTGCAATGCAACGCGGTCGCCGGGCTGCACTCCCAGACTCTGTAAATAGTCCGCTGTTCGGCTGACAGATTCATCCAGTTCAGCGTAGGAAACCCGCTGGAGCGGTGGATCGATAAATTCGATAGCAGTTTTATGTGGATACTTGCGAACGTTTTCGGTGTAAGAATTCAGGAAGGACATTGGTCAATTATCCTTTCTTTGTAGGCGCTAAACACAGCGAGGAATCCTGCCAGTGCATCAGCGCCGGAAGTCTCACCCACGGAAAGCAATTTGGTTACTGGTGATTCTATGTTCTCATCTGTGAGAAGCGCATTGAAAAACTCGTGCCATAAAATTCCCGCTTGCCCCTTCCCAGCGGACTTGAGCCATGCCGCTGAAAGAGAAGTAGTCAATGGCGCGGCGGTGTTCGTTATTTTCATGGCAAGGTCTTTTGCAACTACAGGCGGTTGAATGATCCGCAACGCGTAGATTGCACCTATAAGATAGTCATCGCCTGCTGGGGTGAGGCCGATGCCTAAACCAGCTAGTTGGGATGCGATCGTTTTTGCTGATGAAATATCGGCCTTTGTAAACGCTGAGGAGAGAAGAGTACCTTGTGGCGAAGCTATACCTAACTTTACGGGAGATTGCTTCGCCTTACAGGCTCGCAATGACATAAGTTGATTGAGAATATCATCTTGTCTGGCATGCAACCTTTCCCAATCAGGCCACGGATTCCAGAGATTTGCATCTGCGGTGTTGATAGCCAAATCTCCAAGATAAAGGTGAGTATGGGATAGAGTAACTGGCGACTCGAGACGAAGATATTTAGAGAAGCAAATATCTTCATCAAGGACAATGTTGAACGGTCCATTACCAATTTGTGGCCCGACGATAGAAAATACTTCTCTATGTTCATTGATCAAATTGCATGCAGGGTCAAACACGTGCAGAATACGCGGGTAGCGCGTATTTACCAGCCAAGCCTTGGCATCGGGAGCAAGAGAAAGCGCATTAATGGATAACATCCCGCTCCTTCACAGTTCTCTCAACGAATGATTCCAGCGATTTTGGCTCTCTTTTCAAAAGCCATCTCAACACATTGGGATTTCCAGCCAGCCCCCACTGATCGTAATACTCGAACATCTTAACCAGATTCGCCATCGCGTACTCACTCAATTCCTTCGTGCGAAGTCTCCAATCTCCAATCTCTTCCTTTTCTGCACGCACATCACGTTTAAACACACGGCTTAATATTTCTGCCACCTCCACATGCGAGAATGGCATTGTGCCGGCGAGTTCGTAGATTGCGTTTTTGTGGTTGGGTTCGGTCAACATGACTTTGGCAGCTTCGGCAAGATCTTCCAGGTCGAGGAAACTGAATTTGGCGTGAATGGAATACGGCACGTGCAAAACGCCTTCTTCTATAATATTCTTCCAACCCGCCAGCAGATTTTGCATATACGGTGCGGGTTGGAAGATGGTGAAGGGGATACCCGATTCGAAGATCATTTCTTCAACATGCAGCTTGCTCCAGTGATGTTCCATTTTCTCTGTTTGCGGGTGCAGAACAGAATGATAGACAAAATGCTCAACCTCAACTTCACGCGCCGCGTCAATGACCAATTTCCCGATTACGATTTCATCGGGACTCATATTCGGACAGATATGATAAACCGCCCTTATACCTAGCATCGCAGAATGGATCGTAGCATGGTCGCACATATCACCGACGATAACCTTCTTTGCGCCCAGGGATTTCATGGCAACAGCATGTTCATCCCGATGTACAAATGCACAGACACTCTCGATGTCTGAAAGCGATTTAACCAGCATTTTGCCGGTTTTTCCACCAGCGCCAGTGACGAGAATCATGCGTCCTGGTGTAAGGAAGCGTTGGTCAATTCCCAGAGTCGATTTGAATTCAATGGGATCTCTAAAATCTCATAATCCACATCGTACAGCGCATCCTCCAAGGCTTGCGCAAACAGCGGACCCACGGGAATCGCCCCGGCCTCGCCTGCGCCCTTAACGCCCATCTCGTTGAGCGGCGAGAGCGTCTCGCCGTGTCCCGTCTCAATGCGCGGAACGTCCAGGCTGGTGGGAAGGTGGTAGTCCATGAAGGTGCCATTGAGCAGTTGTCCGTATTCGTCATACACCAGCCGTTCGTAAAAGGCATTACCAATGCCCTGCGCCACGCCGCCATGGATTTGCCCTTCCAGGATGAGTGGATTGATGACCTTGCCGCAATCGTGGACGACGACATATTTTTGAATGTGGACCTGCATCGTCGCGGGATCGACTTCGAGAATCATGGCATGCACCCCACTGGCAGTCGCGCCTCGTTCCGGACCGAAATAATTGGTCGCCTCTAAACCAGGTTCGGTTCCAGGTTTGACCGCTCCCCTTAAAGGATTGGCCTTATCGGCCAACTCGCCCAGCGAAATGGACATGCGCGGCACATCCGCCACGCGCACTTCGCCGTCAACCAATTCGAGTTCTTCTTCAGGAGCGTTGAAATGCTCGGCAGCTACTTTCAAGATCTTTTTTCTCACCACCTTGGTGGCCTCATTGATAGCATTACCTGCAACCACCGCACCCCGGCTGGCGAACGTCCCCGCACCCCAATAAAACTGGTCGGTATCGCCAGTGACCACATCGATTCTGTCTACAGGAACGCCGAGTTGTTCTGCAACGATTTGCGCGAAGCTCGTGAAATGACCCTGTCCCTGCGTACCCACACCCGTGACGACCGAGACGCGTCCGCTGCTCATCACCTGCACCTTGGCACCTTCGTAAGGTCCGATTCCAGTGCCTTCCACATACGCCACGATGCCAATGCCAACATGTTTGCCTTCGTCGCGCAACTTCGGTTGTGTCTCGTTGATGAATTTGTGATAGTCCATTCTTTCGAGCGCTTCGTCTAACAATGGTTCGTAATTGCCACTGTCATACACAAGCGGAGCGAAATCTTGATAGATGATTTCGTTGTTATAAGGAAATTGATCCGGCTGAATGAAATTGCGCCGGCGGATTTCGGCGCGGTCGATTTTCAGTTCTTTGGCTGCCAGGTCGAGCATGCGCTCGATGACAAAAACACCATGCTGCCGTCCCGCACCGCGATATGGGGTGACGATGGTTTTGTTGGTGAAGACCGCTGTAAATTCACTGTAATAGTTTTGGATGTCGTATAAGCCGAGCGCGTTCGCCTGCGCGTTGAGCGCCACCGTTAAGCCATAAGGGGCATATGCGCCCGTGTCGTGCAAAAAGACATCATGCACCCCGAGGATGTGGCCATCTTTGTCGAAGGCAGCCTCCGCATCGTGGATCTGTCCGCGCTCGTGGGTGGTGGCGACGAAATTCTCGGCGCGGTCTTCGATCCATTTGACAGGACGGTCTAACTGCATGGCGACCCACGGGACAAGCACCTCCTCCTGGTAGAACATCATGATCTTGGGACCGAACCCACCGCCGATGAACGGCGCGATGACACGCACGTTGCGCTCCGATAACCCGAGCATTCCTGCCAATCCGTTGCGGATCACAACCGGAGCCTGCGTGGTGTCCCAAACCGTTAGCCGCCCTGCGCGCTTATCCCATTCTGCAACGATGCCACGGTTCTCCATAGCGGCGGCACAGCCATGCTCATACCGGAATCGACGCTTGAGAACCAGCGCCGCATTCTTTTTCGCTGTTTCATAATCACCTTTTGTTTGCACCACATGCGCGGCGACATTCGAACCAATCTCCTCATGGATCAATGGGCTGTCTTCACCCAAAGCCTTTTCCAAATCAACCACGGCTTCTAGTGGTCCGTAGTCCACCTGAATATCAGCTAACGCATCTTCGGCGATGTAGCGACTCTCTGCCAGTACCATCACGATCGGTTCCCCTGCAAACTTGACCTTTTCCTTTGCCAGCGGAACCTGTGTTTTTTCATTAAACACAATGTCATTCACCGGCGGAGGCGAGACCAGCAGTGGTCCGGGCTTCCAGTAATCGCCCAGATCATCCGCTGTGTAAACGGCAACCACGCCCTCTCGTTGGAGTGCTTGCGAAACATCGATGTTATTGATCTTCGCATGTGCATACGGACTACGCAGGAAGGCTGCGTGCAGCATCCCCGGCAGATCCACATCGTCCACATATAAAGCCTGTCCTGTGAGCAGACGCGGGTCCTCATTACGTTTGATCCGTTCGCCGAAATATCGTGTTGCCATTTGCGCCTCCAATTACCAATTACTATTTACTCTGGACTAAGGGTGGTAATTCCGTAATCGGTAATTAGTAATTATGCCCATGCCACCGCTCTACAAAACGCTGCTTCGCCGCCTTTAAACTTCCATGGAAAGACGCCAATTGTGATGCGCTTGTTGTGTAATTCCTTCAAGCCCATATCGCCGCCCAGGTTTTCAACGTGAATGCAATCATGCGGGAAAAGCGCATTGTGCGTCAGTTGATATGCCGATTCGGGAAAGAGTTCATCCATTTTGTCCGCGCCATAAATCGATTCTGTCTTTGCACGGACTTTCTGCCAGTGTTCCAAACCACCTTTACCCAGGAAGCGACCAATAGGCAGATTCATCGGGTGGTCAGTGGAGATCATATCCACACCCCAAATGTGGATTTTCTTGTCCAGCAACCAATCGCAGATGCTGTAATGCGGGCCTGGATGACGTAGAATATATTTCTCCTCATCAGCTTCATCGCTAAAGTACGAATATTTATGCCAACCTGTGTTGATAAATAAAATATCGCCTTCCTGCACATCCGCGCGTTTCTCAATGTCTTCAGGTGTGAAGAGCCGGAGTTCATCAAGCATATCGCTCAAATCTACGATCACGCCGGGGCCGTAACACCACTCAATTGGAATCTGGTCGATGGTTTTGCCTTTGGTTACAAAATGACGCGGCGCATCCAGATGGGTGCCCATGTGGTTCGAAGTCTGAATATATTGCGCGTTGACTCCCTGTTCCGATTTGCGTTTGATGTACTTCACTTCAAAGGGTGGGTAGAATGGCCAAAACGATGCGTCCTGGTTGAGGTCTTGGGATAAATCATAAATTTTCATCATATTCTCCTTTGGCTAAAAGTTGTATTTTTCAGCGTAAGCAATAAGTGCATCCTCAAATATCTTCAATGGCGGCCTCACCAACCCTGCTCCCACTTGACCCACCCCCGCGTCTTTGTGGGCAATGCCCGTGTTGATGCGCGGTGTGACTCCCAATTCGACAACTTTGCGCAGGTCAATGCCCGTCGGCGTGCCGCGAAAATCGAGAATGGGCATGGTGAAATATTTGCTCTCAGCGAAGGTGATTTCGTACATTTCGAGCGTTGCGTTCATCGCATCCTTGGGTGTACCGCCGACAAAGGTGACAATCGCCGGCGCGGTTGCCATCGCAAAACCGCCGATGCCAGACGTTTCAGTAATGGCGCTATCACCAATATCAGGATTGGCATCTTCCTGCGAATAGCCGGAAAAGAACAACCCAACCGGGATTTCAGCGGGTGCGGTATACCATTGTTTCTCCCCCAACCCACTGACGCGGATGCCAAAATCTGTGCCGTTGCGCGCCATGGTGGTAACAATCGTGCTGCCTTCTACGCCATGCGCGGCATCCGTCATAGCCTTGCAGGCTGCCATGACCGGGTTCAAGACACTCAGGGCATTGTCGCCGATAAATTGCAAGACTTCCGATTCAACTGCATCATCCTTCACGACTTTTGCAATCAATGGGGAAAGCGACTTTAAAAAAATCAACGATCCGGCTTTATTGCGGTTATGTCCCTCATCACCCATGTGCAGCGCCTCAGCGATCAACGCGCGCAGATTAAGGCCATCGGATTCTGCCAGCGCATCTGCCAGTGCAACGCCAAGCACATCGTTCATCCAGTGCAATTTCTTCAACACCTCTTCACTATACGCACCGTAGCGTAAAACTTTTCCATAACCCTCATTGAGGCCGGAAAAGGCTTTGTTCCCATGCTCGGTGTTTTCTATCACGTAGACTTTCATCGATGCGGATATGACCCCCGCCATGGGACCAGCCGCCCCATGATGGTGGCATGGTTCGAACTCGACCTCGCCTCGTTCCGCCATTGAAACTGCTTCCGTTTCCGATTTTGCCAGCCCTTCGAACAGCATCGCTCCAATGATCGCCCCCCGCAACGGACCCGACATCCGTTCCCACTCAATTGGCGGACCCGCATGCAGGAACAGGTTAGCCTTCATTCCTGGAACAACATCGCGCGCAGTTGCAACACTCTTCAGAATGGGACGAGCTTCCATCAGTCGGTCCACTACGGTCGTGTTGGCCTGTTCAATATCCATAAATCAACTCCAATTCTCTATTTCTTCATCTTTGCCAATAAGGCGGCCAATCTCTCGTTCCCACCCGCTGGAGGACGCCAATCTACATGCACGGTTTGTGCGCCCTGGATTTTGAGACTCTCGTAAAACGACTCCAGCCCAACGTTAATTGCAGCAAGCGGTTGTTTCAAAGTTTCGAGATCAACCGGAGGATATTCTCCCTGTTCTTGTTGACCAAAACGCAAACTGATATACTCCACGGCTTCTATTGCCGAACGAAACACCGTCACTCCAGCTTCCCTTAACCGGTCAATTTGCGATTGCAAATTCTGCGGATCGTCCTCTGTTCCAATCACAATGGAAACAATCTCCAATTCTCCAGTTTCTAATCTCTTCTTTTTTATCTCTCGTATAACCGGTACCAACTCACTCGCCGGATCAGGATGCGATCCTTCGCCAAGGACAAGGTCGAACAAAATCATCCCTACTTCTGGGTCGTCTGCTTCCTGCTGCATGCGTCGAATGCGCAGATCGTTGTCGATCATCGGGTGCAGCCGGCCGACCATGAAGAACTCGTCACCGAGATCAATGATGGTATGTGCCTCGCATTTGAGCGGGTCTTTCAGTAATTGGTGATTGGTAATTGGTACGTTGGAGTATATTGGGGATAGCGTGGCTTGCAGGCCAAGCAAGGTTTCATAGGCGAGTGTGCCGCCTGAAAATAAACCACGTAAATAGAGATTGGAGACTGGAGACTCTCCGGCAGTCTCTGGTTTCTGATCTCCAATCTTCACTGCCAACTCCGCAGCCTCACTCAAATTAACCGCAAAATGCAGATTGCTAATTTTCCTGGCAGGTGGCGGATACCCGATAAAGAACACTACAACTGGTTTGCCTGCACTTTGCACATCGGTGATCAATTTTGTAGCGATATCTGGCGAAGGTGGTTTGGAAACCAGCACTATGACCTTCGTTTCAGGATCGCACGTGAGCA
>JASFRG010000084.1:0-21117 GCA_050115035.1 Anaerolineales bacterium
CGCCGGCCAAACGATGAAGGTTGATCTGACCCCCATATCAGGGAAAGCTGCGCTGGAAGTATGGGGCTTTAGCGATGGTCAACCATACCTGCGCTCGGTGCAACGACATTTCTTGCAAGTCACGGGCCTGACCTATAAAACCATTCAACAGATCGAACGCGCGCGGCAGGCATTAGCCTTATTGCAAAGCGGTATACCTTTTCCTGATACTGCCTACCAAACCGGATATTTCGACCAGTCCCATCTCACCCGTTCGGTGAAGCTCTTGCTGGGTCAAACCCCGTCACAAATCTCTGCATCATATCAATTGAATGATGTCGTTTTTTTACAAGACAGAATCTCCTTGCTACCCTATGATCAGGTCAATACTTGATACGAAAAAGGAGAATCCCATGAGAAAAATTATCGTTCACGAGTTCATTACTTTGGATGGCGTCATCCAGGCGCCGGGCAGCCCTGAAGAAGACACAGATGGCGGTTTTACTCACGGTGGCTGGACACTCCCCTACTGGCACGATGATATCGGCGACCACTTCGGGCCGTTGTTTGCTGAAGCTGACACATTGCTGCTGGGAAGCAAGACCTGGCAACTTCATGGCGCCACGTTCGAACCCAACCCAGCTGAAGATCCGTTTGGCAACATGAAAAAGTATGTTGTTTCCAATACGTTGAAATCGGCGGATGAATGGCGAAACTCAAATATCATCAGCGGCGATGTGGTCGAAGAAATCCGCAAGCTTAAAAGCCAGCCTGGTAAAAACATCATTATGGATGGCAGCAGCGTTCTGCTGCATGCCCTGATAGAGAATGACCTGGTGGGTGAATACGCCCTGCACGTTTATCCGCTTGTGCTCGGCATCGGCAAGCGCTTGTTTCCTGATGGGAAGCGCCTCAATCTGAAATTGATCGAATCATCCGCATTACCAACCGGCGTTACTTATCAACGATACCAACCTGCCTGATAAAATGAAACCGGAAAGTTAGCCCGAAGCAATTGTATATAAAATGGCTGATTGCTTCAGGCTATGAACAAGGAGCCTGCATGAAAATCCATCTGGTAGACGGGACCTATGAATTGTTCCGCAATCACTTCGGCGCGCCACCCAAGAAGGCTCCCGATGACCGCGAAGTGGGCGCCACGCTCGGACTCCTGAGGAGCCTGCTCCTGTTACTATCGAGTCCCGACGTGACCCATATCGCGGTAGCCTTTGACCACGTCATCAAATCCTTCCGCAACGACCTCTTTGACGGCTACAAAACCGGCGAAGGCACCGATCCCGAATTGCTGGCACAGTTCTCCCTGGCGGAGGAGGCCGTGTCCGCGCTGGGCGTGGTCGTCTGGCCAATGGACGAGTTCGAGGCCGACGACGCCCTAGCCAGTGCCGTTGCGCGTTTCAAGGACGATAAATCCGTCAAGCAAATTGTCATCTGCTCACCCGATAAAGACCTGGCGCAATTGGTTTCCGGGGAACGCATTGTCTGTTGGGACCGCCGGCGTGACATTCTCATTGACGAGGCGGGGGTGGTCGAAAAATACGGTGTGTCCCCAGCCTCCATCCCGGACTTTCTGGCGTTGGTAGGCGACTCTGCGGACGGCATTCCCGGCATCCCGGCTTGGGGAGCCAATTCAAGCGCCAGCGTATTGGCGCATTACGAGCACATTGAAAACATTCCCAACAATCCCGATGATTGGGAGTTGAAGGTTCGCGGTGCAGCGCGATTGGCTGAAAACCTGACCGGTCAACGAGAAGATGCTTTACTCTATCGAGAGTTAGCTACACTGCGGCAGGATGTTCCGCTTGAAGAAAAGCTAAGTAACCTGGAGTGGCTTGGCGCTCATGAGCGCTTAAAAGAACTCTGTCACGAGTTAGGGAATGAACGCATCCCGGAGCGAATTCCCCGTTGGCGTCAGAGCTAACGAATCTCAATAAAGGAGTTTGGTGAATTTTCAAATCGGACAATTCCTATCTTGACAACCTAGAATATATGTTCTACAATCAAGACATGTTTCCCGGTGGATGAGCAAATCGGAGCTTTGTTCACTCACCGGGAGTTTATTGGCAAGTACGAAGTGGAGACTTTAGTGAGAAAAATTTTCCTATTCATGATGGTCAGTTTAGATGGTTACTACGAAAGCCCAAACGGGGATATAAGCTGGCACAACGCAGTAAACAAAGAATTCAATGAATTCGCGGGCCAACAAACCAGCGAAGCAGACATACTCCTGTTTGGACGGAAAACTTACGAATTAATGGAAAGCTACTGGCCGACCGAGGCTGCGAAACGGGATGACCCCATCGTCGCTGGGTTAATGAATAACCTGCCTAAAATCGTTGTTTCGAAAACACTCAATTCAGTTAAATGGGAAAACACCAGGTTAATCAAAGAAAACGTCGCTGAAGAAATCTCAAAGCTCAAAGGGCAACCCGGCAAAGATATTGCCATTTTGGGCAGTTCTGAGTTAACCGTCTCGCTTACAAACATGAGGCTGGTAGATGAATATCGGATCATGGTCAACCCTGTAGTCTTGGGGGACGGAAAATCCCTGTTTACGGGCCTCGCTAACAACCTCGACCTGAAATTCATAACTTTCAGGGCTTTCAATTCCGGAAACGTTTTACTTTACTACCATCCCGATTACAAAAGCGGATAGTTGAAACCTGAGTGAGAACGAGAATACGTTATGCCCATAATCGAGCTGCAACCCTGGTCGGACGAGGATCTTTCATTGCTCGAAAGATTGAACACCGCAGAAATGACAAAATTTCTCGGTGGGCCTGAGAGTAAAGAGCTCCTTCTGCGCCGCCATGCCCTTTATCTGGGGGCAGCGGAAAAGTCTTCCGTACGAGTATTAAAAATCACTTACGGTTCTAATCTGCTACCGGTTGGACAGGTTTGTTACTGGGAGAGAACCTGGCACGACCAACTCGTCTGGGAGAGCGGATGGGGCGTACTCCCAGCTTACCAGGGCCAGGGAGTTGCTAGTCTGGCGATCACATTGCTGCTTGAGAAGGCCAGATCCGAACGAATGCATCGCTTTCTGCACGCTTTTCCATCTGTAGAGAATGAGCCTTCAAATGCGCTTTGCCGAAAATTTGATTTTACCAGAATTGAAGAATGCGATTTCGAATATCCGCCGGGGCATCAGATGCGCTGCAATGACTGGCAGATTGATTTGTTCAATTGACATGAGTTGAGGAGCAATCTGACGGATAAGCTGGCATTCAACCTCTGGAACAGCTAACCGATATCAGCGTGGCAGAGATCAAAAAATTACACGGTGTTGGACCAAACGCGATCAAGGCTAAAGGCTGGTCGTTCACTGTCAGAAAATATAGAAATGGAGTGAAGATGATCCTATCAGACTCGGAAGATGACATGTCCCCCTCTCAGCACATTACCAACTACATCGCAGGGTTGTCGGACTGGCGTGGTAAAATGCTTGCCCGCTTACGCCAGCTTGTGCTTGATGCCGCCCCCGAGATCAGTGAGAACTGGAAGTGGGATACGCCGGTCTGGTCTCAAAAAGGGAATGTGGTTGCTGTAGCTGCTTTCAAAGACTACATAAAACTCAACTTTTTCAAAGGCGCTTCTCTGGAGGATCCACAGAGTCTCTTCAACGCCGGTCTGGAGGCCAAGGCCACACGCGCTATCGATCTCAAAGAAGGCGATGAGATTAACGAGGCTGCCTTGAAGGAACTCATCCGTGCCGCGGTAGCTTTCAATGTATCTGGTGGAAAGAAGAAGTAGATGGGAAAAGTGGTTTTAGGCACGACCATGTCTGTGGACGGATTCATCAACGACCATGATGGCAGCGTAGCCGCCCTCTATCCTGATCTCGAAACCTGGCGAAATACGGAACCAGGGAGAGAATCGATCAAAACTACCGGTGCCGTCGTGATGGGACGCAATTCGTTCGCGATGGCCGAGGATCCTGATTGGTTTGCAGGCAATTACGAGTATCAGGTTCCGATCTTTGTGCTTACCCACCTGCCTCCGAAGCGCCATCCCAGGGAAACCGATAAATTAACTTTCACCTTCGTAACAAACGGCATCGAAAGTGCCATCGCACAAGCCAAAGCGGCCGCAGGTGATAAAGATGTGAACGTCATTGGCGCTACAAACACCGCACAACAGTGTCTCAAGGCAGGTCTGGCCGACGAACTACTACATATCGACATCATGCCGGTGCTTCTGGGCAGCGGTCAGCGGCTATTTGAAAAGACGACCCATGAACAAATTCGATTGGAAAGATTGCCAGTGATAGAACTCCCCGGTGGAAGAACGCATCTACGCTTTCGTATTATCAGGCAGGATACTTAACCGTTATGAGCGATATCTCCAGCCCAAACGAACTTCCGAAGTTGGCAAGTCCCGCCCGGCGTGCACTTCAAAGCGCAGGAATTACCAACTTGAAACAATTAACTGAAGCCACCGAAGAAGAACTTTTGCAATTGCATGGCATGGGTCCCAATGCACTTGGCACGCTCCGTGAAGCGCTTGAGGCGGATGGATTGTCATTTCACAAGGCGAAGAAAAATGGAGGCGAGTTAGATGAGACCGTCCGCACACATCTGGATAACATTCGCTCACAAGATGGGAATCTGCAAAATGAAGCCTTTCATTTCCTGATGAAGGCCACCGAAAAACCTGTGGATTGGGCATATGAAGCCTGGGATGAACTGGTCGAAGGCTTGACGCACAAGGACAATCATGTGCGCGCGATTTCATCACAGGTGCTGGCCAACCTTGCCAAGAGCGACTCGAAGGGCAGGATGTTCAAGAATTTCGAGGCATTGCTGGCCGTGACCAAAGATGAAAGGTTTGTTACCGCCCGGCATTGCCTGCAATCCATTTGGAAAGTCGGCCTGGCTGGCAAAAAGGCGCAGCAATTGGTCGTCAATGGGTTAGAGCAACGCTATCACGAATGTGTCGACGAGAAAAACTGCACCCTGATCCGTTTTGACATCATCCAGGGCTTGCGGGAGCTCTACGATGCAACCACGTCGAGTGAAATCAAAGAAAAAGCAATGGAGTTGATAGAACTGGAAGGGGATGAAAAGTATCGCAAGAAATATGCAAAGGTTTGGAAATATTCATAAGTAAAGATGGCTTCCAAGTTTCGGAAGCCATCTTTGGTAAAAGCATTAATACTCTGCCTGCGTGATGAGGATTCGCCGGACGAGCGAGAATGTCTGAAACCAGGTAACAGGCTGACGGTCCGGCACGAAGCGGAGAAAGAACTCTGTCAGTCAGGCCATGGAGATTTCCAGTTTGTGGATTTCGGTTTCAAGGTCACCCAGTCTATCTTGGCTCCTTGAACGCTTGATTGTATAGTAGATCACCCCAGCCCCTGAACCCAACAAAACTGGGATACCCACCCCATACAGTGGGATTAGAATGACTCCAATGCCCACTCCCAAGAGGCACCATTTGAATCTCTGACCAGCCTTTTCTATGGCCACCTCAAACTGTCTTTTCTGATTCTCAAGTTCATCTAAATGTGTTTTCATTTCGGCTTGGGTAGACATGCCTGTATCTCCTTATACGCCATCACAATCTTAAGAAGTCATAACCTTAATATTGAACCGTTCAGCGTCCACAACACGCCGCAAATAGATCCACAAAATCATATACATTTCTACGCCACGGGATGTTGTGATATCACCCAGGTCTATAATAGATTTCCAGCCAAACCAATCTCGCAAGATCTCAGTAACGGCCTCTTTGGCCTTTAAATCGTTCCCGCTGACAAACACATCGGTCCTCCCGGGTACTTTATCCGGATTGACCATGACGTTGCAGTTCATCGTATTGAGCGTCTTCACCACACGCGTCTCGGGAAAGGCGCGTTGAATTTGCTCCCCTAACGAGTCGATATTGCATGGGGAAAGAGCTATTGTCTCAGTTGAATAATCAAACGGATTGGAAACATCGATCAATATTTTATCTTTTAGATTCTCCGCCCCAACTCCCTGAAGCACCTTCAATGTGGCCGATCCCAGAACACAATTGAAAATAATTTCGCCAAATTCGGCTGCATTTTTGAAGGTACCGTAAAGAGCGTGAGAAGAACCTTCTTCCTTCGCCCAAGCAATCGCTTTCGGATTCGCTGCGTCGCGCGATCCCAGCATGACTTGATGCCCAAGTTGTAGCAACTTGGAACCGATAGTTTGTCCCACCATTCCTGTTCCTAATACACCGATTTCCATAGCAACCTCCTTTCAAGCTATTTTGTTCAGCAATTTCCTTTTACTAATGTTCAACGCTCACACATAAGGCTGGGTCTGTGCGTAATCGCGTTTCGGTTTCTTCTTGTCCGATTTCGTCATCCTGGTCTTGAGCCACTTTAAGCGGAAGGTCTCCTCGCGCTCGCGTTCTTCTAGCGCGCTCTTGATGAATTCCACTGTGTCTTCGTATTCCGGGATGAAGATATGCTGCAAGGCGTTGACACGGCGCTGCGTCTTGCGCAACTCCCCTGCCAACCTCCAGACAGAGGTAACCAGTTCGGAAAGCTCGGGGATACGTTCCAGCACCTTGCGAAAGTTCGTGCTGGCTTTGTCCAAAGTGGCTTTGGTATCCCCCAGACTGTAAGATGTTTCCGGCGGACCACCTTTGGCTTCGACTACGGGGATAGGGACGCCCATCACACCACGGAATTTTAGATTGACATCAACCGTTTCATGCACCGCCAGAGCGGCCCGTTCAACGGGTTCTTTACCCATGGTCAGTTTGGCCTGCTCCAGAGCACGATAGGCCGCAGCGACCAACTTCCAGACTTCTTCCTGAAGCTCTTGCGCATCATGCGCCATACGGATGAGCTCGGTGGTCAACACTTCTCGCTTGCGATCCAGGATTTCATAGCCCTCATGCGCAAACTTCAACTCCTGCTTCATGCGCAGCAAATTACTGCGGGTCGGGGGAATATTAATCGCTGCCATCGCTGCCCTGATAGTACTCTTGGAGTTCTTCCTGGTTCACGCGCGTGAGTTCTTCCTTCGGCAACATCGAAAGTAACTTCCAGCCAATTTCGAGCGTGGTCTGGATCGTGCGATTCTCCAACGAGCCCTGGTTGACAAATTCACGCTCGAAAGCCTGTCCGAAGCGTACATAGCGCTGATCCACTTTGGAGAGTTCCTCTTCGCCAATGACCGAGGCCAGCGCACGGACGTCCTGGACATGGGCATAAGCCGCAAAAAGCTGCGAGGCCCAGTGACTGTGATCGGCGCGGGTCTTGCCTTCGCCGATACCGTCTTTCGCCAAACGGGAAAGGCTGGGCAGCACGGCCACTGGAGGATAAATGCCCTGGTGATCGAGATCACGGCTGAGGGTGATCTGGCCCTCAGTGATGTAGCCAGTCAGGTCAGGGACCGGGTGGGTGATGTCATCGTTTGGCATGGTCAAGATTGGAAGCTGTGTGATCGATCCGTCACTGGTCTTGATGCGGCCGGTGCGTTCATAGAGTGAAGCCAGGTCGCTGTAAAGATAACCGGGATACCCTTTACGACTGGGCACCTCGCCACGGATGTTCGAAATCTCGCGCAATGCTTCGCAATAGTTGGTCATGTCAGTCAGGATGACAAGCACGTGCATACCGCGCTCAAAGGCCAGGTATTCGGCCAGGGTTAGCGCGGCACGCGGCGTGACCAGACGTTCGACGGGCGGATCGTCCGCCAGGTTGAGGAACATGGCCACGCGGGTCAGCGCACCACTTTCTGTGAATGAATCCCGGAAGTAGGCGGCCACATCGTTCTTGACACCCATGGCCGCAAAAACGATGACGAACTGCTCCGACTCCGTCGAAGATTCGCCCGCCGGAGCGCCGAGTGTGGCCTGCCGCACAATCTGGGCGGCAACCTGGTCGTGAGGTAGACCGGCTGCGGAAAACAGAGGCAGCTTCTGGCCTCGTAAGAGCGTGTTCATCCCGTCGATGGTGGAAATGCCTGTCTGGATGTAGTCAACCGGATAAATGCGCGCGGTCGGATTGATCGGTTGTCCGTTGATATCGGCATAACGATCGGCCAACGGTTCCGGACCGCCATCCGTCGGTTTCCCCAATCCATTGAAGATGCGTCCCAACATTTCCTCAGCCACCGGGATGTGATAGGGGCGACCCAAAAAGTTGATGCGCGTACCGTCGATGGACAACCCCGATGTGCCGGCAAAGACCTCAACCACAGCCAACTCTTCCCCCACTTCGAGCACGCGACCATAGCGCAGGCGGCCTTTTGCGTCCAGGATCTCGACAACTTCATCGTAGCTCACACTGCCGATGCCCTCCACAAAAACCAGCGGACCCTCGATGCGGCTGACACCGACGACTTCATTAACACCTATATTTATCGATTCACTCATGCATACTCCGCTTCTAATTCCTGCATCTGTTCGTTGATCTCTTCGTGAATTTCGTCCAGCCTGGACAGGTCTTCATTGCCGACCGTAGTCTTCATTCGGATCAGCGTGTCCACTACAGGCAGCTCATGGATGGCGGAAATCAGCACGCCCTGTTTGATGATGCGCTGCGCCCGCTGGTGGAAGTGCAGGATCAGGTTCAACATACGGATCTGTTTTTCCACGGGCGAGTAGGCATCCACCTCGTCAAAGGAGTTTTGCTGCAAGAACCCTTCACGCAGCAAGCGTGCCGTTTCCAACACCAGACGTTGCTCGTCAGGCAAGGTATCGGAACCAACCAGTTTGACAATCTGTTCCAGGCGGCTCTCCTCGCTTAAAATCTCCATAGCCTGTTCCCGCAACGCATACCAATCCTGCCCGACCTCGTCACGCCACCAATCGGCCACATATTCCATGTACTCGCTGTAACTGTCCAACCAGTTGATGGAGGGATAATGGCGCGCGGAGGCAAGAGATTTGTCCAAAGCCCAAAAGCAACGGATGAAGCGTTTGGTGTGTTGCGTGACGGGTTCTGAGAAGTCACCTCCGGGAGGCGAAACAGCTCCGATAACGCTGATGGAACCTTTCTCTCCATTCAATGTCTCAACCGAGCCAGCGCGTTCATAGAACTCCGCCAGGCGGTCGGCCAGGTAGGCAGGGTAGCCTTCTTCAGCCGGTAACTCTTCCAAACGGCCTGAAATCTCGCGCAGGGCTTCGGCCCAACGGGAAGTCGAGTCCGCCATCAGGGCCACGTGGTAACCCATGTCGCGATAATATTCCGCGATGGTGATGCCGGTGTAGATGCTGGCCTCGCGGGCTGCGACCGGCATGTTGGATGTGTTGGCGATCAGCACGGTGCGTTCCATCAGCGGACGTTCGCTGCGGGGATCGACCAGATGCGGGAATTCTTGCAACACTTCCGTCATCTCGTTGCCGCGCTCACCGCAGCCGATATAGACGATGACCTGCGCATCAGCCCATTTGGCGATGCTATGCTGAGTGACCGTTTTCCCTGACCCAAACGCGCCAGGAATGGCTGCCGTCCCACCTTTGGCCAATGGGAAGAAAGTGTCCAGCACACGCTGACCGGTGACCAGCGGTTCAGTCATCCCGCTTCGAGACCGAAACGGGCGCGGTCGACGGACAGGCCAGCGCTGCAACAACTTAAGTTCTACCTCTTCGCCGTTTCCAGTTTCCACACGGGCGATGGTTTCATCGACCGTATATTGTTTTTTCGAAGCGATCCAGGTCAGTTTGCCGCTCACGTCAGGCGGGACCATCACGCGGTGTTCCAGCGCCTGGGTTTCCGGGACAATTCCTAAAATCGTACCACCGCTGACCTTATCACCTTCCTTCAATTTCGGTGTGAATTCCCAGCGGTCTTTGCGGTACAGGGAATCCATCTTGATCCCGCGTCCGATGAACGATCCGCTGGCCTCCTCTATAACCGGCAGGGGGCGCTGGACCCCGTCAAAAATGCCGCGCAGCAATCCGGGTCCGAGTTCGACCGAAAGCGGCAGGCCGGTATCGAAGACCGGCGCACCAGGCCGCATCCCGGACGTTTCTTCATATACCTGCACGGTGATGATGTCGTCATCCAGGCCGATCACTTCGCCCACCAGCAGCTCATCACTCACTTCAACCAGGTCCATCATGCTGACATGACGAGAACCGCGAGCCCGCACCACCGGTCCATTGATCCAGGTAACTGTTCCAATTTGCTCTCTCATGCACTCTCTCCCGTCAATATACGATAAACTGGTGTGCGCAGCGCTTCCTCCATCCGTGTGAGGCGGGTCTCCAGAGTATTGTCGAGTTGTCTATGCCCGTCCATGGTCTCCACAACCACTCCCGTTCCCTGCTCAAGTGTTTCTCCCATTTGGATTTTGACATCCAGATCCTTTGAAACCTTCTCAAGCAAGCTGGTCGTGAAAATCTCCTGGGTGGTTTTATCCGCTCGGACCCTGGCCATATCCGCATTCAACTGCTTCAAAGATTCGCGCAGCAGACGTTCAGCAACCTGTTCGTAATCAGAATCGCGTTGCATGGCAGTCAATTTCTGATGCGCTTCGGAAAAGACATCTTCCAACAGCTTTTCACGCTGTTCCAATTCCATGGTTCGCGCCTTCAACTGCGCAACTGCAACGGCTTGACTGCGAACCCGCTCAGCCTCCCGATGGGCCTGCTCCATGATCCTGGAACGATTCGCTTCTGCTTCCTCCCTGGCGTTCTGACGGATTTCTTCCGCTTTGGCCTTGGCTTCGTTCAAAGCTTGTTCCGCATCCTCGCGCGCGTCGCTTAAAACGGCACGAGAAAGGACTTTAATGTTTTCATCCGGTGATTTCATAAACACACTTTCCAGAATTCCTAAAATTTCACTCCGATGGCCCGAAGGACGACCTCGTTAAGAGAAGGACGATCTGTCCCCTCACCCTGCGAACCCGGAATCTCGACAACCAGCGGTACCGTGCTGCGCAGTTTGAGTTGATCCATTCTCATCTCAACCAACCTGGCCACATCCTCGGTCACCAGGATGATACCGGCTTCGTCGGATGCCATCGCCTCATCCAAAGCCTGGTTTGTCTCT
Source organism: Anaerolineales bacterium (assembly GCA_050115035.1). Taxonomy (GTDB): domain Bacteria; phylum Chloroflexota; class Anaerolineae; order Anaerolineales; family Villigracilaceae; genus JAABUE01. Next base: position 10,979 of record JASFRG010000084.1, read on the forward strand.
GCTGCAGTCGTCACAGCCTTTCCATGAACGCCAACCAGCGAGAATCCCAGTACCGCATCCTGGTTTCCAACAACCATCACTCTCATTAGGTTTATCGATTCAGGATCAAGAACGCAATGATAAGACCGTATATGGCGATCCCTTCCGCAAGGCCGACGAAGATCAAGGCCCTACCAAACGATTCAGGTTTCTCCGCGATTGCACCTACGGCGGCCGCGCCCGTCGTGCTGACAGCAATGCCCGCGCCGATCGTGGCCAGACCGGTTGCGATAGCAGCAGCCAGCGTAGCATAGGGATCAGCGACTGTTTCTTGCGCTGCTGAGCCGGCTGCAAATGCCGTTCCCGGCGAAGCCAGCCAGACGGCTGCGACACCCAGCGCCATCAAAATGATTACAACGTTATAGACTTTGAACCCTTTTACCAATCTTTTGGTCGCGCCGACCGGTCCATATCGACGCTGGTATAGAAAATAAATCCCAATTGGCGCTAACGGAATCAAGCTCGCAATAACTGCAACAACTATTTTCATCATCTTTCTACTCCTTATTATGTCTTTTGATTTTCAATACCCACAAGCCTGTTCGCTCAAATTTTGTGGGCACCACGTCTAACTCCATCACTCTTCACCCGCCGGCAAAGGAGTCAATGGCACATAAGGCGTTCCACCACCCAGGAAGAACTTGCTAAAGAATTCGTAATACTCCAAACGCATCGTTTGAATCCCGACAATTAACCCTTCAAAACCTACGATAAACATGTTTCCAAGGACAACAACAATCCAGTAACCGATTCCATGAGCTGGGCCAGCCAGATTTGCCAGGATATAAACCACCGCGCTCAAACCAACATGTGCAACTGCAAAAGCACCCACGCGGACGTAGGAAAGACTATTGCTTAAAAAACTGATCAGGCTCTCGAACAACTCAACGATCGCCTGGATAAAGTAAGCCGCGAATCCACCCTCGACCAACGGCCGATGCCCTTCTACCAATCGTTTTAGCACCTCGGAGAACATGACCACCAACCCGGCGATAACAGCCACCACCACGAATACAACAGTCGGAACAGGAAAGGCAGGCATTGCGATCCCTGCGACCATCCCCAGTAATGACCAGTAGAGCAGCAACCCGGCCAAGGCATTGTGATCAAAAAAGAGCCGTCCCCAATCTTTTGCCAACCAGGCATTCTGGATACTGAGCAGGAATCCCAGGCTGAGCAACACAACCCCACCACCGATGGCGACCACCAGGATCTGGGTAATATTCTCCATAGGCCGCATCCACAGCGCGGGCAACAAATCTTCCATGCCAAAGAAACTGCCGTACAAGAAACCGAACAACGTCGCCACCACACCACAGATAGCCACTACCGTTCCCAAACTGGACATGCCTCGTAGCGCAGGAACCCTCTTGCTGGCTAGCAGCCAGCCTAGGAGTGCTAACAAAAGACCATGGCCTACATCACCAAACATAGCTCCAAATAGAAGGGGAAATGTAAAGGCAATCAAAATAGTAGGGTCCAACTCTTCATATCGTGGGCGCGCATACGTGGTCACCAGTTGCTGGAACGAATTAAGAATGCCCGGATTCTGTAAGGCAACCGGCACATTCTGGTTCGAGGTACCTCGTCGCACAGAGGGTGTGGCATCGATCACGATACTTTTGGATACCTGTTTAAGCTGTCCTTTCAGCCTCTCCAACTTTGAGGAAGGAATCCAACCAACAATGAGATAGGTATATTGGAGTCTTCCAAAGCGCGCCATTGCATCGGCTAGCATGCGGCTTGCACGCACACGCCAGATCAATTCCCGCAGCTTTTGTGAGTGTGTATCGCTCAGATGCGCAATTTTGGTATCCAGTTCTTTAATATGTTCTTGTATGCCTGCAATTTGTTCCTTGAGGGATTTGATAATCTCTGATGGCAGTCCCTTATGTCCATCGGCCAATTCAAGCGGATTGAGATAAGCGCTGCGGACCGCTCTGTCAAGAATGTCAGCGTGACGTTTCGCCCCCGTCAACCAGACAATGGCCTCATCACTGCCCTTATTTAGCGTCAACAACACATAGGGAATGCGCGACAGACTGGTTTCGAGACGTTCCAGATTCACAACAGGAATCGTTCCCAGCGTGGAGTAGATGTAACGCGGCTCCTGTATCATGCCTATATCCAGGTCTACATCTGCGATCGGCTCTAGCTGGTGGATATAATTTTGCAGTCGTTCAAGTTTCTTCTGGCTGGATTCAAGGTCCCCGTTTGTCTGCCTGACCTCTTGCTCAATTTCCTCGATCAGCGGGCGGATTTCATCTATCTCCACCATCGAGACCTGGTTTTCTGTGGGTAGTGATCCTTCCTTTATCGATAACGCTTGCATTGTGAAGGTAAGTTGGCGTTCCAGAGCCGAGTATATGGCGGCTTTTTCCTTCCAGGAATCGACAGAATCATCATCCGAATTCAGATAGCTAGCATCCACCTGATGAAAAAGGTTTTGCTCAGCCAAGACTTTTGTCACTGGCAACAAATCTTTTTCTGGAATGATCAATTCGAGCTCAGTCATTTCCTCTGGAAAGAACATAACACCTCCAAACCTCAATTAATAAGAACGTTTATGTTTATAAGTTATCTAACTATGCAACCTCTTCAGCGGTCAGACTCGTATCCAAGAGAATATATGGCAGGAAATCCTCGGGCGGCAATTGGGAAGCTTTTGCCTCGATCAAAACGGTCAAATCCTGAAGTTCCAACTCCAGCAACAATACATAAGCCAGAGGCAGTCCAAGGTGAAAGGGATAACCAATAAAAACCGCATTGAGTTGTTCGCGAAAATGGCGCTGTAACTGTATTTCCAGTCTCGGCAATACATTTTCGGGTTCACCCGTTAGTTCGGGTAAATTATCAAGACGCGGATAGATACGTTCAACCACCTGTGTAATATCAGCTCCGGCAGCAATGCTACGAATATCATCATCACGAACGTGATATCCAAACGGCAGGGTGTAATTGATCACTTCTTCCTCAGAGAGATGATGATAGACACGATAGCGCAAAGTCCACATTAAGTTATTCAAATCCATCAACAGCCCCAATACGTGCAGAGCCTGCGACCGATCACGGCCTTTCAGATGGCTGGCATCGTTCCACAGTTGTCGCCAGTAACGCAAATCAAGGGCCACTTCCAACGGGAAGAGACTATGCTCCTCACTGTATCGCTTCATGGCATATGAAAGCGTGTCGTAATAAGGTGTGCGCGCTAACTGTTCTATGGCATTCTCTACTGTCTCCGACTCCAATAATCTCTCTACAGGAAGAACGGCTAATGATCCAAGTGGAAAGAGAATCTCTCTGACCTTTTCCCTGTCAGTCCCCGCTACAATAGCGCGTAAAATGGCTTTCAAGTTATCAATTTCAAAATGACGGAAAAGTTCGATCAGCAGCGTCCTAGCTTGTTTGGGTGCTGACCTAATAATAGATTGATATACATCTGCGAGCCTATTTTTGATTTGATGTGTGGTTCGACTCGGCGTTAATTCGACATCCTCTGTATCGGTTAAGTATGGCTTGTAGGGCGTTTCACGGAGCATCCTGACCAGGCCGGGCAAATCCTCGATTTCACACAATCTGGATTCAAATTGAGGGCTGAGCAAAGTGGAGTACATAACCCGAACCCGTGCCTGGACAGCCGCATATCCCGAAGCCCCGCCTGTAAGCATATGGATTACTCCCTCCCTGCCACTCGGTTCAAGACATAACTAACTGCCCGTTCAAAATGCCCTTTTGCCAAATTGTTCGTACGGTCAACTTTCTCATCCGCTTCAGCTAGGATGCGCTTACTCTCTTCATCCGCATCTGCCTTGCCCACTAATCGGCGTGCCTCTTCCTCAGCCGCAGCTTTCTCGCTTTCAATAAGCGAATCCGCCTCTTGCTCCGCTTGAATCAATAACTGCTCTGCTTCGCGATTAGCTGAGTCAAAGAGATCTTGCGCCTCTTTTTCAATATGTAAGACTTGTTGAATACGATCATCATTCATACGCTGCACCCATGGCTAAAATTCCTGTCTTGCAGGCTATATGTACATATTGGGGATATTGGTGTGTGTTATTTCGTCTCGATTTATTCCCCCAATGAGTACCATCAACCCAGACCATATTGGCTGCGGCTACAATAAAGTAGTCTGCGTGTGGAGTAAGGCTTCAGGATGCTCAAAGTCAAGCTTTGGCGATAAATAGCATCAAGAATATCCGAAATATTAGTTACATCATACCCTAATTCTCTATACAATGCAACCCTTATTTCAATTTAGCTTAAAAGTCTTTATAAGAAGCAAAAAACGGCTTCCTCGTCAGGAAGCCGTTCTACTTTATCACGATCGTGTCAAACTCGTGGCAAGTTTCGACGTAACAGATTGTACATCCCCAGGCCACGGATGGTGCCTTCAACCACGCAAGTCAAGGGGTTATCCACCAGGTAGGCCGGAATGCCCAGGGACTTGGTCAGCAGTTTGTCGATCCCGCGCAGAAGCGCACCGCCTCCGCACAAAGCCACGCCGCGGTCGATAATATCCGCAACCAGTTCGGGGGGCGTCTTCTCAAGCACGCGACGTCCGGTCTCGACAATGTTCTTGAGCGGATCCTGCAGAGCTTCGACGATTTCACCCGTCGTCAATGTGACCGGACGTGGCAGTCCCGTGACCTGATCCTGCCCCTGGACCTCCATGCTTTGTTCCATATCCTGTGGAACAGCCGCACCGATCCGGATCTTAAGCTGTTCGGCAGTAGTCTGCCCAATGATCACTCCATATTTGCGACGCACATAAGTGATAATAGCTTCATCCAGGTCAAGGCCACCCCCACGCAACGTATCCGCAGAGACAATACCATACATGGCCATGACAGAGGCTTCGGTCGCGCCGCCACCCAGACAAATGACCATATTCCCCGAAGGGGAGCCAATAGGCAGGTCAATGCCGAGTGCAGCCGCCAGCGATTGTTGGATCAGGAACGCCTCGCGGCTGCCAGCTTCCATAACGGCCTCGAAAACCGCACGCCGTTCGACACTGGTGACACCGTAGGGAACGGATATCATCACACGTGGACGAAAGATGCGCATCGAGCCGCTGACACGGCGTAAAAGATAAGCTAAAAGGGTTTCGGTGATTTCGTAATCGGCAATAACGCCATTTTTGAGGGGGCGAGCGACTTCGATGCTCTCCGGCACGCGGCCATACATATCGCGCGCTTCTTGGCCAACAGCCACCATTTTCTGTTCATCAACTTCAATGGCAACAATGGTAGGCTCCTCGAGCAGCACCTGCGTGCTGTCGGCCAGGCGGGTGAACATCGTGCCCAGGTCAATACCCAGGTCTTTGGAAAAAACTGCCACAAACCCTACTAATCCCCACCGGAGGGATTCTTCTCTTCGTACGGACGTGTGGAAACTTTGCGATACCTGCGGACCGCATCCAGCCGCAAGTTGGAACGGCGTAAAGCAGCCTCAATGGCAAGGTATCTGTCTGTGTCCTCGGGAATGCCTTTTTCCAGCATTTCTTCGGCGCGCCTGCGAGCCGCTTCGGCGCGATCCAGATCAATTTCTCGGATGTTCTCAGCAGCATCGGCAAGCACCGTAACAATCTCAGGCTGGACTTCAGCCACGCCACCAGCCACAGTAAAGATCTCCTCCTCCCCTTTGGTGCGCACCTTAATGATGCCATATTTAAGAGTGGTCAAAAGTGGCGCGTGATGCGGCAAGATGCCCATTTCACCGGACGAACCCGGCAACACGACAATATCTACGTCGCCTTCAAAGACCATACGATCCTGAGAGACTATTTCACAGCGGATTGGCATTTCTTATCCTTGGGAACCAAGTGCCTCAGCTCTTTCGCGGACATCCTCAATTGTACCAGCCATCATAAAGGCTTGTTCGGGCAGATCGTCACACTTGCCGTCCAGGATTTCGCGGAAACCACGTACCGACTCAGCCAATGGAACATAACGGCCAGGAATATTGGTAAAGCGCTCGGCCACAAAGAATGGCTGCGAGAAGAAGCGCTCAATCTTACGGGCACGGGCCACGATCAATTTGTCGTCTTCAGAGAGTTCGTCGATACCGAGGATTGCAATAATGTCTTGCAAGTCCTTATAGCGCTGCAAGACGCGCTGGACTTCGCGGGCAACATTGTAATGTTCTTCACCGACAATATTGGGGTCAAGGATTCGGGAAGTAGAAGTCAGCGGGTCCACAGCCGGATAGATACCCTTTTCCACGATGGAGCGTTCGAGTGCGATGGTCGCATCCAGGTGGGTGAAGGTCGCTACAGGAGCCGGGTCGGAATAGTCATCCGCGGGCACATACACAGCCTGCATGGAGGTGATGGAACCAGTGCGGGTAGAGGTGATGCGCTCCTGCAACTCACCCATTTCAGTCGCCAGCGTGGGTTGATACCCTACTGCGGAAGGCATACGTCCGAGCAGCGCTGAGACTTCAGAACCGGACATGGAGAAGCGGAAAATGTTATCGATAAAGAGCAAAACATCACGTCCCTGGTCACGGAAGTATTCAGCCATAGAAAGCGCTGAAAGCGCCACACGTAGACGCACACCCGAAGGTTCGTTCATCTGACCGTAGACCATGACGGTGTCTTTCATCACGCCGGATTCGAGCATTTCACGATAAAGCTGTGTACCTTCGCGCGTACGCTCGCCGACACCGGCAAAGACCGAGTTTCCTTCATGCTCCGTCGCCACCGAGCGGATTAGCTCCATAATGATAACGGTTTTACCGGTACCGGCACCACCGAAGATTCCCGTCTTGCCACCTTTGGTGAAGGGCGCGATCAGGTCAATGACTTTGATGCCGGTCTCGAAGACTTCCACACTGGTGGACTGCTCGGCAAAAGACGGTGCAGAGCGATGGATGGGATAACGGGTGTCCGCGACAACATCACCTTTTTTGTCAATTGGACGGCCAAGCACGTTGAAGATACGGCCCAGGGTTGATTCGCCAACCGGGACTTTGATCGAGTCGCCGGTCGCTACAGCGGGAACACCGCGCTGTAGGCCATCGGTCGAATCCATCGATACCGTGCGGACCCAGTTATCACCCAGGTGTTTCTGCACTTCAAGAATCAGCGGTTCTTGTTCAGCGCGATCAACCCGGATCGCTTCGAAAAGTTCAGGAATATCCCCTTCTGGGAATTCCACGTCTACAACACCACCTAAAATTTGTACAACGCGGCCAGTTGGATTTGCCATGAGTTCCTCCAAGTATCGAGATTACTGAGCTTGCGCTTCTGCGCCGCCCACAATGTCTAAGATATCGTTGGTGATCGCCTGCTGGCGCACCTTGTTATAGGCCAGTTGCAGCGCACCGACCAGTTCTTGCGCGTTGTCGGTTGCGTTACGCATGGCGACCATACGAGCCGCATGTTCACTGGCCAGCGACTCCAGAATGGCCTGATACACCTGCAAAGCCGTAAAGCGCGGAATGATTTCATCCAAAATCTCACGCTCAGCAGGCTCATAGATATAGGCCGCGGATGTTTGGCGTGACGTATCGATCACAACATGTTCGTGTTCGGTATCAAGCTCCAATGGCAGGAGTTTTTGCATTTCCACCGATTGACGTGCCATGTTATAGAAATTGGTGTAGACCAGGAACACCTCATCTACTTCACCATTCAAGAACGAGTCTACTGCCATACGGCCAATGGCCGAAACATCCGCGAAGGAAGGGTCTGCCGGAAGATTGCTGAAATCTGCAAGCACCTGCTTGCGACGCCGGAAGAGTAAGTCACGTCCCTTACGGCCAACGGCAATGTACTTGACCGGAACTTTGTAATTGTCAAAGTTTTGGGCGACAAAACGGATCACGTTGGTATTGTATGCACCTGCCAAACCACGATCGCCGGTAATGACCAATACCAGCGCGTTTTTTACGATAGCACGCTCTATCAATAACGGATGCAGTTGTTCGCGTCCCGGTTGAGCCGCGACGTGAGTCAGCACTTGCCAGGCTTTGGTTGCGTAAGGGCGTGTCGCTTCCACAGCCGCAACGGCCCGTCGCACCTTACTGGCACTGACCGCTTCGAGGGCGCGGGTCACCTGCGAAATATTTTTTACACTGCGGATTCGCATCCGCATTTCTCGTCCGGATGCCATGTACTATCCTTGCCAGGTCTTTGAAAAGGTTTCAAAGGCTTGCGCCATTTTCGAACGCAACTCATCTGAGAGAGCCTTCTTCTCGATAATTTCTTTACCAATTTCGGGATGTGAATTGGACATAAATCGCAGTAGTTCGGTCTGCCATTGGTCCATTTTCTCAACCGGAACATGGTCAGCGTAACCACTGGTACCGGCCAGAATGACCATGACCTGATCTTCCATCTCCATCGGCTGATATTGAGGCTGCTTCAACAGTTCTTGCATGCGTTGGCCGCGATCCAATTGCGAACGGGTGGCTTTATCAAGATCGGAAGCCATCAAAGCGAAAGCCGCCAACTCACGATAAGCCGCCATATCCAGGCGCAGACGCCCAGCTACCTGTTTCATAGCCTTGGTCTGGGCATCACCGCCCACGCGGGAAACTGAAATACCCACATTCACAGCCGGACGAATACCGGCGTTGAACAGGTTACTTTCGAGATAGATCTGACCGTCCGTAATAGAGATTACATTGGTCGGGATATAAGCGGAAACGTCACCAAGCAGGGTTTCGATGATAGGCAGGGAAGTCAGGGATCCGCCTGTGCCTTTGACCTTGGCGAGCTTGTAATTATCGGCGTTTTCCATCTCTTTGAGAGCTTCACTGGCTTGATCTTTGGAGACCGGGCCAGCATAGACTTTCCCATCTACAGCATCAGATTCGGAGGCTTCCTCTTCAAAATCTTTATTCACAATCACATAAGAATTCGCCAAACGGGCGGCGCGCTCCAGCAAGCGGGAATGCAGATAGAAAACGTCGCCAGGGTATGCTTCACGTCCAGGCGGGCGGCGTAAAAGTAGCGATACCTGGCGATACGCCCAGGCATGTTTAGAAAGATCGTCGTAGATCACCAGCGCATCACGACCGGTCTCCATGAACTCTTCGCCCATGGCGCAGCCGGAGTAAGGAGCGATGTATTGCAAAGCAGCTGCATCATCAGCCGAGGCGACAACCACAATCGTGTTATCCATAGCCCCGTACTGTTCCAACAAAGCCACTGTACGAGCAACGGCGGCTCTCTTTTGACCGATGGCAACATAGATACAAATCAAATCCTTACCAACCTGGTTGATGATGGTATCGATCGCGATGGCGGTCTTACCGGTCTGGCGGTCGCCAATGATGAGCTCGCGTTGACCACGGCCAATCGGGATCATCGAGTCGATGGCCTTGATACCGGTCTGAACGGGAGTGTCCACATCCTGACGTTCAACCACGCCCGGCGCAATTCGCTCGATAGGACGATAGCCACTAAAGGCAATCGGGCCCTTACCGTCGATGGGCTCACCCAATGCGTTGACCACGCGTCCGATCAGGGCATCACCTACGGGAACCGAAGCGATTCGCCCCGTAGAGCGAACCGTCATTCCTTCCGTTATTTCAGTGTAATCACCCATGATGATTACGCCGACACTGTCCTTTTCCAGGTTGAAAGCAGTACCCATCACGCCGTTGGCAAACTGCACCAATTCCTGCGAGCGCACCTTCGCCAGGCCTTCCACGCGGGCGATACCGTCACCCGCCTCCAAAACAGTACCGATATCACTGATACCGACTTCGGGCTTGAATTCATCTATTTGTTTTTGAAAATCGCTGGTAATTTGCTTTATCAGATCTGACATTTCGCCTCCACACCGATGTGGTGAAATGGTTTTCAGTAGCAGACCGCTACAGTATTCCTCTATTACACACAATTACCCGGATCATTTTCATATCCGGGCACACCTTGGGAGCATGACCCTCGGGTTGCTTCCAGAATCTAAGTTGTGCGCATGTGAACCAAGTCACAGGTTGCGTAATAATACCTGAAAGGAAGTATATTGTCCAGTTACAATCGTCACGCTCAGCGATAAAGAACCAAAGGTTTTTCGCACAGGATATTTCGCACAATAGGGTAAAGTTGGGGGATGGAGACACTCAAAAGCCAAGAGACGGATGTGATA
>JASFRG010000085.1:0-20342 GCA_050115035.1 Anaerolineales bacterium
CCCTTTGCCCAGCAAACCGGCGCCTTTTGCGAGAAAAAGAGCCCCTATAATTTGATCGCCCTGAGCGACAGCGCCACCTACGAGTTGCTGCACGAGCATGTCCAGTGTCAGGAGGCAGGCGTGCAGGATGGGCAGCGCAATATCATCTGCACCGGGCCGCTGGCCTTTTACTATGAACTCAGGGTCTGCGATTCGACCTGCAGCGCCTTGCAGGTCCAGGAAAATCTGGACCGCTGTCCGTTCGGATACGCCTACAACAACCTGCAAAAATGCTGCACGAAGAAAACCCAGAGTATTGAGCAGGGCTGTACGGTGCTCAAGCTCAGGACGGTCAGTTGCTCGATCGATTGCAGTCTCCACACCAGAAGATCCACCTGTGAAGATTATGGCTATTATTGCAGGTGGAATTCCGAGGACAGAACCTGTGATGTGAGAAGATAAAATCGGACATCATCCAGAGCAAAAAAGCGACCTTGCAACAGGTCGCTTTTCGCTTGCCATCAGGTCAGCCTCCTTACGCTTTAGCCGGGAACCAGCGGCGCACGTCTTTGTAGCGGAAGGCCAGGAAGATCAACATGACCGTCATCCCGACAACGTAAGCCACTATCGGATAAAAGTCGGCCAGGCTGAAGTTCTCATCCGGCAGCATAGAAAGCGGCACAACCGTCTGCAGTAAAGACAGCACGCCGAATACCACCAACGCGATACTGAAGTTGACAAAACCGGCCAGCCGGCCTTTGCGGTTTAACAGGGCGCGGGTCAGGAAGAAAAGCATAACGCCGATCAGGGTCAAGAAGAAAAAGACCGGGAAGGCCGTCAGGATCAGATTCTCCGGGAACTCCCAGATGCTCTTGAACACGCTGCCCAGGATGAAAATGCCTAACAGCGTCAGGAAATAATACATGCCCATGATGATGGGGGGCAGCGTCAATTGTTCCCCCATCGGACGTACGCCCAGGGCTTTCAGCAATTTGGCGGGCTCGGGCAGCAGTTTGGCCATGGCGTCCAGGTTGCGCACGCCCCGGCGGAAATCAATCCACTGGACTTTGGATAATCGCTCTGCCGGCACACAGGTCTGGATCATGACCGGAAAGACGGTCTGACGCTCCGGGTCGGCTTCCGTGTTGGTTTTGAACTCGGACAGCAGCGCAAAGACGGCCTGGGCAGAGGCGATGTCCGCCGCTTGAGGATTACCATATGATTCGAAGGTGCGCGCCATCTCTTCGGCAATACGACGGTCCTGGGGAGCATGGTCAATGAAGAAAGAGACCGCTTCCGGCTGCTGGATTTCCGGCTCGTACAATCCGGCGAACTTCACCAGGCTGGCCTGTGGTTTGCCCCAACGCTGCATCCCTTTGGAGCGCAGCAACAGGATCAGGACAGGCACAACTGGCAGAGAATAAAAGAAAACATCCAGGGCAGGGTCATAATCTTCGGCCAGAACAGGATCGGCTGCAAAGCTGGTCAGAAGCAATGCGAGCGGCAGCATCCATAAGGCAGCCTGTACCTGGGAAACGTTGAAGTCACGTTTGAAAATTCGATAAGGCAGGGGCAGCAAAAAGAAAGGGATGAACAGCGACCACAGGCTGAACAAGGACATGAACGCCGTGGCCAGGCTCAAAAAGAATGCCCACCACACCACGCCAGGGACTTTGAAACCGGTCTCCGGTACCGGGTGCTCCTCTACGACCGGGGCTTCGAGTTGCCCGACCAGCTCTTTGATTCCAGCTTCGAAACTTCCACGGAAATCCACCCATTCATACTTTTCTAACACCTCCGGAAGATCGACCGCCTCGAAGATGGCCAGGATTATGCGTTTATCCTCCTCCTGAATCACCCGCCGCCATTCCAGTTCGACATATTTCGAAGCAATCGATTCCTTCGAAACCACCAGCAGGATGACCTCCGATTCGTCCAATCCCTTTTCGATTTGGTCTTTCCAGGGGGAGCCGGGAATCAGACTGCGATAGTCCAGCCATATATGAAAGCCTTCCGCTTCCAACCGGTTGGTGAGTTGGTCTACAAAGCCCACTTCGCGGCGAGAATAACTCATAAAGACATTCGGTTTCATATCCTGCTCCTGTTCTGAAGTGGGCATTCTATTAATGCATTGCTTAATTACTGACCGGATTTGTCTGAATTATACTCGTCTTCGAATTGTTTACTATCGTTGGGCAAGAGGCGAGATTTTCAATAACAATGCAAATGGAAAAACGGGCGAGCCAAATTGGCTTGCCCGTCTTCTTTCGTTTATCAGCGTCCACCTACTGGAAAGATGCCAGCGCAGCATCCATATCCGTAAAGATCTCGAAGAAAGCCAAAAAACCAACCGTATCAAGCACGCTGCGGATTTTCTCGCCCGGGTTGAGGAGTTTGACATGAGTCTGGATACCGCTATCTCGTTCTTTTCCCATGGCATGGATCGCTGCCCAACCTTCTTCAAAGGTAGATCTGTCTTCGCCGCGGTACAAGCGGGCAGTCTGGTGCAAAGCTGAAAGTCCAGCGCTGCTCAAAAAAGTCAGTTCGCTCATATCCACCAAAAGGTTATGCGTACCGGCATCATAGAGCTTCTGCGCCTCGTTGATAAATTCCTGGTAAGACTCGCCATCTAATGCGCCTCGCAGTTGAAATACAGTAACCAAGGCTGTCCCCTGATCTTTTGAGATGATGATTTCCATAGGCTATCCTTTCCAAACGAATTATAAGTGAATAGAGACAATTCGGGGGGATATTGTGCCCGTTTCACACTCGTTAGGCTTCTTCCTGAGGCCCGTGCTGGGCAAGCAGACTGGCGATTGGCCGTAACGCCAACCACCACTGGTCGCGTGGACGCTGGTATTCGCTTTCCACCATGCGTTCGAAATCACGCATATCATGGAACTGGGTCTTACCGTTCTGCAAACCAATGAAAGCGTTGCGATCTCCCCTAATACTGCATTCTTCAATCAGGAACTCCAGGCACAGACTCGCGAAGCGGTTCGCCTGAATGCGGTCAAAGGGTGAGGGGTCGCCGCCTTGCTGGAGATGCCCCAGGATGGCCGGTCGCACATCGAAGACATCCTTGCCTTCTTCCTCAAACAATGAACAGATAAAATGGGTGGTGTAAATCGAGTTGGCATATTCGTTGCGGATCGTCAAACCCAGGCGCTTCCCGGATTGGAATCCCTTGGTCAGTTTTTCCACATCAGCCTGCAGGTCTCGCAGCGTGATGCCCTCTTCGTGCATATAGACGCGTTCCGCGCCGGTTCCCAGTCCGCCCAGCAGAGCCAGGTAGCCGCAATAATGTCCCATCACCTCGACCACAAAACAGCGGCGAGTTGCGACAGCCGACTGCTTGATTTTGTCAACAGCATCCAAAATGCTGTTCAAGGCTGTATCCGCACCGATGCTCAATTCCGCCCCCGGCAGGTTATTGTTGATGGAAGCGGGCATACAAACAATCGGGAGTTTGAAGGCCGGATAATTTTGTCGGCTGGATAACAGCAAATGTACGGCTTCGTAAGCAGTCCAGCCGCCGATGACCAGCAGCGCATCGATGTTCTGGTCCTCGATGACTCGCGCGATGGCATACAGGTCGCTTCCTTTCGGGACCCTGCGGTTGGTTCCGAGTAATGAGCCACCCTGCGTGGACCAACCGCTGGTGCTCATCCAACCCATCTCTTCAATATTCCCGGATACAAGACCTTCAAAACCATTACGAACACCCAGCATGATATGTCCCTGATCCAGCCCCAGTCGGATGGCGGCGCGGGATGCGGTGTTCATGCCGGGTGCGGGCGCGCCCGCGTTCAACACAGCGATGCGATATCGCTTCTGTCCCGGTTCAATGGGATGGGGCAAGGCGCGCACCATGGTTTTCAAGGTACTGAAAGCATCCTTGAAGGACGAACTGCGCAATTCCATCGCGCGTTCGTAATCTTTTTCTTCGATCGCCTCGCCCACCGCCAGAGTCTGTTGGATACATTGCATCAACGGGATGCGGGTCATGCGGTTATTTTTGATGCCGATCACCACCGGTTCATCCTCGGGCTTGTGGGTCAGGATGGTCAGGACAGCTTCATGCCCCATGAGTGTGCCCAGCGTGCGGTCAAACGCACTGGGACGACCGCCGCGCTGGACGTGCCCCAACACCGTGACTCGCACCTCTTCCCCCAGCCGTTCCTCGAGCGCCCTCTGGACATCAGAACTGCCGATGTAATTCCCATCACGGTCATGCGCCCCCTCGGCCAGGATGACGATGCTGTCGCGTCGACCGGCTGCCCTACCTGCCCGCAAGCGGTCGGCCATGACCTTCTCCCAATCATCCACATCGGGCGGCGATTCGGGAATCAGCACCCAGTCTGCGCCGGTGGCCAGGGCGCCCATCAAAGCCAGATAGCCACAATTGCGCCCCATCACCTTGACGACGAACGTGCGCTGGTGGCTGGCAGCCGTGCTAGTGATGGCGTCCACAGCTTCGGTGATGCGGTGCAACGCAGAGTCTGCGCCAATGGTCATGTCGGTTCCGTAGAAATCATTGTCGATCGAGCCGACCAGGCCTACGATAGAAAGGTTGGGGTACTGGGCCGCGGTATCGGGACTGATCTTCCCGGCTTCGAGCAGATCGTTCACCAGTTCAGGCCATTCCTGCCGGAACACATTTGCGCCGGTCAGCGAGCCGTCACCACCGATGACGATCAACCCATCGATGCCATTCCCGATCAGGTTTTGAGCGGCCTGCAGCCGGCCTTCACGGGACCGAAAAGCCTGACTGCGCGCCGAGCCGATAACGGTCCCACCCAGTTGCAGGATTCCGCCGACAGAATCCCAATTCATCTGGCGAATGCGCTCGCCGCCTTCCACCATACCCTGGTAGCCTTCGTAAATTGCATAGACTTCAACCCCCCGATCCAATGCGGTGCGCACCACTGCGCGTACGGCTGCGTTCATGCCCTGGGCGTCACCACCGCTTGTAAGTACTGCGATTCGTTTGTTGGTCATAGCTATTACCTTACCACATATAAATTTCAATTTTCTCTCTAAATTGTACTGCAAGTATCGGACAGCTGGGATTGTTTGTTTCCCTGGTTTCTTTAAGATTATGTAAAAATTTCAGGGTTGTTAACATTGATATTAATAAGAGTGCGCTGGGCAGATGGTAGGAGTCATGCCCGGCAGGAAAGTGCTATACTCGGCATGGAAAATATGCGCCAAAACACCTTCGGAGAGTATATGAAGACCAGATGGATTCTCCCATATCTGACATTGATCCTGGCAGCACTCGCCTGTAATTGGTCGGAGGTTGCGCCGCCTGCTGCACCGGTGATCGAGCCATCGCCATTACCCACCTTTGCAATCTCGACCCTGACCTCCACCCCCACAGAAACACCCTTACCGACAGTCACCTCCACACCGGACGCGCCGATTGCCTGGCCGAAAGACCTGGGCGTCAACTGTCGTTATGGGCCTGGGAAGGAATGGGAAGCGGTCAGCTCCCTGCCAGCCGATACGCGTACAGAGATCAAGGGGCGTACCGTCGATACCACCTGGTGGTATGTCAGCGATCCGCTCCACCTGGATGACTTCTGTTGGGTGGCCTACGATGTGGTCGACACGGCTGGAAACCTGAATATCGTCCCGCTGGCTGAGCCGCCTGCGGCTTCAGTCACGCACGTATCTGTGGAGGCGTTGGTAACCTTTAGCGCCTGCGGAGAACTCAACCCGGTCACATTCAACGGTACGATCCAAACCAACGGGCCAACGATGGTCAGATATCACTGGGAGGTGAGCGGGGATGCTCAGGAGACACTCCCCGATGCAAGCCTCAATTTTGCTCAGGCTGGTACGCAACAAATATCAACGGAAACCTTTTCAGCCGATTGTGGAGAGTACACTGTTTCACTGGTCGTAACTGCGCCAGAGGAAACATCTTCAGCACGGGAGTTCACCGTACAGGCTCCATAAACCAGGGATGAACATAATAGATGAACGGAGGAGATAGCATCTATGTTCATCTTCGTTTATCTCCAGTCTATCCTGCTGTAATGCCCCCATCCACGGGCAGGGCCGCGCCGGTGATGAAACTGGCCCCCTTGCTGGCCAGAAATAAGATCGCCTGTGCTACTTCCTCTGGTGAGGCGATGCGCCCCAACGGGTGCTTCTCAGCCCATAGCTTGCGCGCCTGTTCCACATCTTCAAACTGCTGCCAGGCGGTGTGGATCATGTCTGTATCCACGCTGCCCGGGCAAACGGCATTCACCCTTATGCCTTCCTTTGCATGGTCGAGCGCCATCGAGCGCGTCAGGTTCAGGATAGCCGCCTTCGAGGCTGCGTACGCCGATGTGCCCGCAAACCCCACCAGTCCCACATACGACGACATATTCACGATACAACCCTTTGACTCACGCAGGGCGGGTAGCGCGTACTTGCACATCAGGAAGGTACCCTTGACGTTGACATCGAAGGTTATGTCCCATTCTTCTTCAGTCGTCTGCTCGACGGTACGATTGCGGTAGATGACACCTGCACAATTGACCAGCACGTCGAGACGGCCGAACAGTTCCAAGGTCCGGTTGACGATGCGCTTACAGTCCGCTGCAACGGATACATCCCCAGCCTCGCCTCGTCCCGGGACCTTGCAGGCTGCTTCCGTTGTCTTATCCGCATCTCTGCCGACGATAACTACCTGTGCCCCCTCCCTGGCGAAGAGTTGCGCCGTCGCAAATCCGATGCCGCGCGTGCCGCCAGTGATCAAAACCACTTTGTTTTCGAAACGCATTATCCTATTTCTCCTCCGCCACGTTCAACCGCCAGACTGACAGCGCAAAGAACAGGATTGTATAGCCCGCCAGTGCAACCATCGGGAGCAGCACCGATTCAACCCCCAACCCACGGATGCTGATGTTCTTGAAGCCATCCATCGCCCAGGCCACCGGTGAGACATGCCCGATCATGGCGAAGGTTTCGCCGGTCACTTCCAGCGGCACCCAGGCACCACCCAGGCCGGAGAGCACGAACATCGGGATGAGAGAGAACGTGATCGCCTGTTCCTCGCTGCGGGCCAAAACACCAATCAATAAGCCCATGGCTGCAATGCACAAGGCCGCACTAAAAGCTACCAGCAATGTCGCACCCGGATCGCGCAGATAGTTCACACCCAAGATGAATTGTCCGAAGGCGATCAACAGCGTGAACTGAATGAAGATCAGGGAGAAGATCGCCAGGTAATGCCCGAACAGGATGTGGATACGCTTCGCAGCTGTCGTCAGGATGCGCTGCAGCGTGCGCGACTTGCGTTCCGCGACAATGACCTGTGCGGCGGTCAACAGCCCAGCTATAGCAAATTGCAGCATCATGCCCGGTGAGGTGTGCGCCAGAGATTCGGCTGCGTCATCCGTATCGGCCACTGCGCTGCTGGTGGTTTCAACCACGGCGATAGGCGGCTCATTCCATGCGTCCAGACTTTGTTCAAAAGCATAGGTGAAGGGCATGCGCTCAGCGTCGATCCCTTCCATAATGGTGGCTGTGCGTAGCGCGCTATCCAGGCGGCTGAGGGTGGCCATCAGTTCTGCCTCGATGGTCGTCCAGGCTGTAGTGCTGGTATCCGCGATGACGATCAGACGGGCATTTTTGCCCTTCGCGAGGATTGTGCCATAACGGTCTGGAACAATAATGGCGGCAGCCAAATCTCCATCGGCGACGAGCCGCTCCAGGGCCGAGTAGGTGCGGGAGGGATCTTCGTCCAGGCGGATGACATCTGAGTCCGCCAGTTGATCGTATAGGGTATCGCTGACCCAACTATCATCCTGATCCAGATACCCGACCGGCAGGCGCGAGTCTGATTGGTTATTGCTAAAGCCGCCGAAGGCAAACCCAAACAGGAAGGTGAACAGGATCGGCATAAGAATCAAGAACATGAAGGTCTTGAAGTCACGTGTGAGTTGCAAAATGTCTTTGAAGGCGATGTCGAGAATGCGAGTCATAGTTTTCTCTCAAAAGTTTTCCGTTGGTTGAGTAGGGCGTAGCCCGTATAGAAACCAACAAGTTGTTTAGAAAGCGAAATATTTCTTGAAAGTGGCGGTCTCGATACTCCGCTCACCTGCACTACGCCACACCTGCCCTGACGGTCGGTGCCAGGGAACGCAGTGCGGTGCAAGTGTCGCGGTACTCGACCACCGAAAATTCACGCATAGCGCCTATTAAAGCGCCACACGCCGATGATGAAAAAGACGATACTCCAGGCCAACAGGGTCAGCGCAGTAATGAGCACACTGCTGACCGGTTCCGCGTTCAAGGCCTGCATCAGGCCACGCACTGCCCAGCCCTGGGGCACCAGCAGCGAGACCGTGTCGCCCATTTGCGAGGCGGTTGGGGAGCCGATGGCAAAGATGCTGATCATGCCGAGCATCCCGGTCACGGTCAATATGCCGCCGAACAACACGCCGCCCTGCTTGGTGGTTTTGAGGAAAGAGTTGACGAAAACCCCAAAGGATGAAGCACTCAAGATGATCCCGATGGCAGTCAGGGTTACTGGCAGGGTATCACCCCATTGGATGCCAAAGATCAAATTGGCGGCAACCAGCAGTACGATTACCTGGATGGAAACTGTCATGAACACAGACAACAGCTTGCCACTCAGGATGGTCGCCTGCGAGGTAGGTGTGGTGAACAGACGCGGCAGGGTGCGTTCTTCATCTTCCCTGAGAATGCTCTGCGCAGTGGAAGCGCCGGTGAAGAAGGCGTAAAAGATCATCATGCCGCCCATGATGGGGGTGATGATGCTCAAAAGTATGTTCTGGCCCTCTTCGGCTTTACTTTGCGGTTCACTGGACGGCGCCCGCACATCCAGCAGGTCTTCTTCCGGATCCTCGCGCAGCGCCAGGGAAGTGTCCAGGTATTGCTGAACGACCAGCCCTGAATAGGCCAGATCTTCTTGCGAAGCCTCATCCTGGAAGACATTCACAGCGATCTTGACTCCCGCCATACCGTCCATGAAACGGTTCATGATGGTGCGGATGATGTCCGGGCCGATGGTGAGGGTCGGATCCTGATAAAACTCGATGACCGCTTCGCCATCCTGGTCGGCGAACTGGTCCGAGAAATCGGTCGGGATGATGAGCGCTACCTGAGACTGCTGCGTGTCTACAGCAGCGCGAGCGGCCTCGGCGCTGGACACGAATGAGAGTTCAACCAACTCAGCAATGTCATCGCTCTCCAGGATTTTGACGATCAATTCGCCCATCGTGTTTGCTTCGCGACCCCCGGGAATGTTCCTGGGATTGACGTTGAACCTGGGCCCGCCTTCATCCAGGTTGGCAACGACGACCTGTGTTTTCGGCAGGTTGAAATCGCCGCCACTGGCGATGTTCCCGAACATAAAATAGAACATGCCCGTCACCAGCAGCGGAACAATGAACATAAAGACCACCGCGAAAAAACTCCGGAAGGAGCGCAGCATGTCTTTGAAGGCAATATCGAACGCTTTCATCTCAGCCTCAATCCCGCAGGGCGCGGCCCGTCAGATGCAGGAAGACGGTTTCCAGGTTGGGTTCCTGAATGTTCACGGAGGTGATGCGCGCCGAGAGACGGTTGGTCACATCGAACAGGCGCGGCAGGACCTCGTTGCTGTCCCCCACCAGCACGGTGATCTGCCCGTTCTCAGCAGAAACCTGAGACACGCCTTCCACTGACCGCCACGCATCCATCACTTCACTGGCTTGTGTATCCAGGGTTAAATCGATGCGCGTTTGCTCTCCAACCAATTTCACCAACTCATCGTGTGTGCCGTTGGCGATCATCTTTCCATGATCCACAATGCCGATATGGTCTGAAAGCTCCTCGGCTTCTTCCATATAATGCGTGGTGTACAGCACGGTCATGCCCTGTTTTTTCAAATCGACTACGCTGTCGAGGATGTTGCGACGCGACTGCGGATCGATGCCGACGGTAGGCTCGTCCATGTATATGACCTGGGGCTTGTGCAGCAGCGCCACGCCAATGTTGACGCGTCGTTTCATCCCGCCCGAATACTTGCCTACGCGTTCTTTGGCGCGATCCTGCAACCCGATGATATTCAGCACTTCTTCCACACGCGCCTTGAGCGCACCGCCGCGCAAACCATACATCTTGCCCCAGAAGGTCAGGTTCTCGCGCGCGGATAGGTCTTCGTACAGGGCGATCTCCTGTGGAACGACTCCCAGCAATGATTTGACGCCCATCTGGTTCTCCTTAATGGAGTTCCCCATCACACGCGCATCGCCCTCGTCCGGGCGCAGCAGGCAGGACAGCATCGAGATGGTGGTGGTCTTCCCGGCCCCGTTCGGACCGAGCAGACTATAGATTTCCCCTTGCTCTACATTAAAATCCACGCCCTGCACGGCCTTGGTCTCACCAAAGGATTTGTGCAGGTTCACGACTTCGATTGCATTCATAATTGCTCCAATTTCCACCTCCCCCATTTTCGAGTTCGAAAATGGGGGAGGTCGGGTGGGGGCTAAGATTACTCTTCTTTATCAAGCGCGGTAATCGCCAGTCCGAACAATCCAATTCCGAGCAAGATGGTCTGTCCCTGGGCATCCATCACCCCCAGGATGCTGGTTACGACGACGGCCACGGCCATTGCCAAAGCGACTGCCTTGAAGACCAGGTTGATTATAGTACCAGTTGATTTTTGAGTGGTGTTCATTTGAAACTCCTTGTGGTTTGTTTTTGGTTTGTTGCCACCAGTATACGGAGTTCCCCATCCCAGCACAATTGGGCGTTCGGGCAAAACGGACACTGTACCTTCGTACAATGTCCGTCCGGACAATAGCCGAACCCAACCATTTAATATACAATGGAAGCATGCCAACAAACCCAACATCTATATCTATTAAAAAAGTCGAACGTGACCCAAACCTGTTCGTCTGGATTATGACTTTCATTGTCGGTGGTTTCGCGATCTGGTCGGTGTTTCAGAACCCGGCATTGCGAAGACCCCTAATAGCAATCGTTTATATAATTCTGGTGATTGTGCATATTTTATTGCACTGGGTGCTGGGAACAATCGCGTCGCAGCCACGCAAGGTATTCTGGTACATTATTGCTCAAGGTATATTGGCTTTTGCTATCTCCTGGATGTCCGGGGAGATCGGAATGGTATTCGCTTTGTTCATGGGATTGCTGGGCGAAGCTGTCGGGCTGTCGGGACTCAATCGGCGCGCGTTACTAGCCTCAGTTTATTTTCTGATGCTGGGGGCTGTAGCCCTCGCGCAAACTTCAGAACTGGTCTCATTAGGGTGGACATTGCTGGGCGTTATTCCCATGATCCTCTTTGTGGTCGTGTACGTAACGCTCTACGTACGACAAGCCGAAGCTCGCGAGCAGGCCCAAACGCTTCTGACCGAGCTCGAGGCTGCCCACCATCAACTGAGCGAATACGCCGCCCAGGTTGAAGACCTGACCATCGCTGCCGAACGTCAGCGCATGGCGCGTGAACTGCACGATACGCTCTCACAGGGATTGGCCGGTTTGATCCTGCAACTGGAAGCTGCTGATGCCCACCTAACAAAAGAGCGGCCCGAGCGCGCGCAAAAAATTGTCGCAGATGCGATGGAGCAGGCGCGTGCGACTCTGGCAGATGCGCGCCGCGCGATTGGCGATTTACGCTCCAGCACAGACGATTTTGATGGCCTGGAGCAGGCTTTGGAAGCGGAAGTGAAGCGCTTCGAGAACGCGACCGGGCTGCCATGTGAACTGGAAATCCGGTTGAATGGCGAACCACCGAACTCCATAGTCCAGACCGGCTTGCGGATCGTCTCCGAAGCACTGACCAATGTCGCCCGTCACGCGCAGGCGTCACACGCCTGGGTGCAGGTCGATGAAACGGAGAGCCAGCTTTGCCTGGAAATCCGCGATGACGGGAGTGGATTCGACCCCGAAGCAATAGAAGCCGGGCATTATGGCCTGTTGGGGATGCGCGAACGCGCTCGATTAGCCGGCGGCACGCTGGATGTGGTCAGTGAAAAAGGAAATGGGGCAGCTATCAAGGTTTGTTTGCCATTGTTTGAAGGGGGAAGCCATGAGTGACACCATCCGCTTGCTGATTGCCGATGACCACCTGATCGTACGGCAGGGCCTGCGCCTGATCCTGGAAACCGAAGATGGTTTCGAGCTTGTTGGTGAGGCCACGGACGGGGCCGAAGCGGTTCAACTGGCCGGGGAACTGCACCCGGATGTGATCCTGATGGACCTGCGCATGCCCGGCATGGACGGCCTGACCGCCATCGAGCAGTTGGCCGAGACGCAGCCCGAGATCGCCATCGTCATCCTGACCACCTTCAACGAAGACGATCTGATGGTACGCGGACTGCGCGCAGGAGCCAAGGGGTTCCTGCTCAAAGACACTGACCGAGAGACACTGTTTGAATCGATTCGAGCCGCGGCGCGCGGCGAGACCCTGCTCAAGCCGGATGTAATGGCGAGATTGTTGGCTCAAACCCAAACTTCAAGCGGGGCAAAATCTCAACTTGAAAACGTCGACCTGACCGAGCGCGAGATGGAAGTGCTGCAGGCTGCCGCGCAGGGCAAGACCAGCAAGGAGATAGCCTTTGCGTTGGGGATCAGCGAGCGCACCGTCAAGGCACATTTGGGGAGTATTTATCAGAAGTTGGGGGTGGATTCAAGAGCCGCCGCGATTGCGGCTGCGGCGGGGCGGGGGTGGTTGGAGTAAACTACTTTAAAAATTCACCTCTAAGTATTCTTCAAATTTCTCGAGCGCTTCTCCAAACCCAGCTCGACCAAATCCCATGCGCATGTGCTGATCATCCGAGCCCAGGGTTGTTGCCGGAAGAATTAGCACACCGGCTTTTTCTGCCAGTTGGATAGCGAAGTCCGTCACCGAAGGAACGTTCATCCCAACTAGTGCAACAGAGCCTGCCATTGGTCTGTGCCAGGTGAACAGGTCAGGCCAGCGTGCGAAAAATGAATCGGCCAACTGAAGATTTTGCTCGATTTGAGCGATGCTTCTATCCCGTAACTGGTCGCGTACCTTCCAGGCTGCCAGTGCCAAAAATTCAGAGGGAACTGGAGCGCAGATGCTGGTATAGAACTTCCAATTGATGATGTTTTCACGCAGTTCTTCATCCTGTATCACCAACCAGCCAGTGCGCAGACCGGGCAATCCATACGTTTTCGACAGTCCAGAAAGCACAACCGCATTTCTGGTGACATCCGCCGCAGAACGGATTGACGCTGTTCCAGAGTAAACCAAATCAAAATACATCTCGTCACAAAACAGGATCAGGTCGTGTTGCTCGGCGATTTTTCCCAATTCATTGAGTTGGTCTTGCGTTGGCAAATAGCCGGTCGGGTTGTGAGGAAAGTTGACGACCAGCATCTTTGTTTTTGGAGAGATCAGACTGCGCAATTGGTCAAAATCTAACTCCCAGTGAGTATTGTCTTTGCTAAAAACAAATTCCCATTTGTGTACATTCGCATTTCCAACCACATGCTCAAAGGTATTAATCAGTGCATCATAAGCGGGCGAAAGCACGATGACTTCATCCCCGGGATCAAGTGCCGCATGCGCAATCAGATAGATACCCTCCACCGGTGTCGCCAGCATGACTACATCATCCGAATTGGCCTGAGCATATGTTTCCGCAATTGCCTCTCGCAACTTGGGATGTCCCAGTGTCTCTGTATACCCCAAAGACAATTGACCGAGTTGTTCTAGAGTTATTTCAGCCAATTTCAATAATTCTTCTATTGTGATCGTTTCACAATCTGAATTGCAGAGTTGGTAAGGCGTCTTGAATTCGTATCGGGCAAAAAAATGTTCTGTTAAAAAAGGTACGATCTTCATTTTGCAAACCTAACCTTTCCCTGTTGCCAATTATCTTTTTTACGTTCAAGGGTAATGACCAGATGCCGAGTCAGATCGGCCACTTTCGTGGTGCTCATCTCCATTTCATAACGCAATTGATCGCCTTCGAGTTCAAATGTTCGCGCGGTGGATACAATGCATGCATCGTTCATCAAAGCCTTGCTCGAAAAATGCAGGCGGATGACTGAACCGAGCATCTCGATGTGACCAGTGAGCACTTCGCCACTGCCACCACTTTGTGCATTGACCAGTTCTAAATCTCCGTGTTCAAGGATAACGATAAAGCCGTTCTCCCAGTGTGAGGAGATAAATTCATCCGTTCCATTCATGCGCTTTTCAGTACGCTGATCGTAGGCTAGCGTGGAGTCGTTCTTACGTGTGAAGACCAGTTTTTCACGATAATCGAACGAGTCGATGGTTGGATAGCCTCCACGGCCCTTGCCCTGCCAGGTTTTCTCTAACAAGAGGAATACATTTTTGGCGGTCGCTGGATTATTGCTCATCAAGGGTCCTTTTGCCATCTTTTCATCTTGCTTATAACATTAAATTACACAATTCATCCTTAGCAAGTAGTGTTTGCCATTTGCACATGAACCTGCACTATAATCGCATTTATGGAACATACTGTTTACATTGCGCTGGGAACCAATTTGGGCGATCGCAAGTTCAACCTGCGAGCGGCAATTGATGCAATGCCACCGGATGTCAATGTTATTGCTGAATCGCACTTATATGAAACGCCGCCATGGGGATATAAAGACCAGCCGGCCTTCTTGAATATGGTTGTCAAAGCGGAAACAAACCTGGAGCCAGAAGCGTTGCTCAAATACCTGAAGCAGCTTGAAACTGAGTTGGGACGCGAGAGCAACTTTCGCTGGGGTCCGCGCCTGATCGACCTGGACATTCTCTTTTATGATGATCTGGTCATTGACACGCCACCGCTGATCATCCCGCATCCGCGCTTACATGAGAGGGGATTTGTGTTGGTCCCATTGGCGGATGTGGCTGCGGACATTGTCCACCCAGTGCTTGGGGATCGGGTATGGGAATTGTTACAACGTGCGGATGTGAGCGGAATTCGACCTCTGCCTGCGTTATAATTTGAGCAGACCAACAGGAGGACCCATGACTGAATTAAAACCGCTTAACTGGGAGCCCAAACCCGGCGTTGGCATGAACGTGGTGCGCCGCGGTGATGGCGGTATGACGCTCACTTTTACCGACCTTTCTGACGCTACGCTGGCCGACTGGTATGATTTTGCTTCAGACCATCTGCTCGGCTCCGACCAGCGCGTGCGCAACCTATATGATTTGCGTCAGGTGGATGAAATTCCCGAGAAGGCCGTCCGTATGGCAGTGGAACTCAATACGGACCCCGGCACGCGCAACATCCGTATGGCAGTGGTTGTGTCATCGGAAAAGGTCAAGACTTCCATCGAAGAAATTGCCGCCCTCTCGGGCGGAGATACCGCTTACATTCGCCTGTTTACCGACATCAACGAGGCAGAAGCCTGGCTCGGCCGACCGCTCGACCAGATGTCATGAAATCATTGAAAATCGGCAAACATACTTTCGACTGGGGTGCCCGCACATATGTGATGGGCATCCTTAATATTACGCCCGACAGCTTCTCCGGGGATGGCATTATGGCTAAAGGAGAATCCGTCCTCGGGGCAGTTGAGCAGGCCCGGGAGTTTCTCGATTCCGGCGCGGATATCCTGGATGTAGGCGGCGAGTCCACACGACCCGGCTCAGATCCTTTGGGGGCGAAAGCCGAGATGGAACGCGTTATCCCGGTGGTACGGGCGCTGTCAGCACAATTTCCTGATACGCTCATCTCCATCGACACTTACAAAGCCACTGTTGCCGAAGAAGCCCTCAAAGCGGGGGCGCACATTGTTAATGACGTTTGGGGCTTGCGGGCTGACCCTGCGTTGGCGGGTGTGGTCGCAAAGCACATGGCCCCGGTCATCCTGATGCACAATCGCAGCAATCCGGCCAGCGTGGAAGTGCGCGCGCAGCTTGGCAACGCCTACATCGGCTCGGAATATGACGATCTACTGGAAGACGTCAAGCGGGAGTTGATGGACTCTGTCAGGTTGGCGGAGCAGGCCGGGATCGAGTCCGAGCGCATCATCCTGGACCCGGGAATTGGTTTCGGGAAAACGGTCAGTCATAACCTGGAACTCATCCGCCGTTTAGACGAAATCCGCGCATTGGGCTATCCCGTTTTGCTGGGACCGTCGCGCAAGTCCTTCATCGGCTTCACGCTCGATCTGCCTCCCGACCAACGCGTCGAAGGGACGGCCGCCACTGTGTGCGTGGGCATCACCCGCGGCGCGGACATCATCCGTGTGCATGATGTGGAGCACATGGCCCGCGTGGCGAAGATGACGGACGCAATTGTGCGCACAAAGTAAGGACGCTTTTTTCTTTCATCTTCCCCTCAATAACAGATGAAAGATAGTCTGTAACACAAGCTCAACGACAATCGGGGAAAATCGTTGTAAAATCTACTCATGGCAAGAGATTATTCAGAGAGCCTGTTACGCAGCGGAATCATTGAGGCCAAGGCGGGCATCAAAAAGACCGCGCGCCGTTACCTGGAACGCGCCGTTGACACCAGCGGCGATCCGGACGTGCTTTCCGAAGCCTGGTACTGGATCAGCAAAATCACAGACGACACAACTGAGAAACGTTCTGCCCTTGAGAATTGTCTCTCGTGGGATTTTCAACACGCGCGCGCCCGGCGTGAGTTGGCAATCCTGGATGGCAAACTCGATGAGGACGAAATCATCAACCCGGATGCCTTGCCCGCTCCCTCGACCGACCCTGCGCAAGCCAGCACAGACCGTTTTATGTGCCCGCAGTGCGGCGCGAAGATGGTCTACGCGCCAGATGGAACGGGATTGATTTGCGAACATTGCACCAGCGGTTATAAACTGAGTTCGGGCGGCGAAGCTGAAGAGCAGGATTTCCTGATCGCGATGGCCACCGCTCGCGGACATGGCAAACCGGTTGCCATGCAGATTTACCACTGCCAGGGCTGCGGCGCGGAATTCATCCTGCTGCCGGATGTCATTTCTACGACCTGTGCCTATTGCGACTCGCCGCATGTTGTCAGTCTGGATGAGTCGCGTGATTTGCTCCAACCGGAGGGCGTACTGCCGCATGCCTTCGATCAGCACCAGGCTGCTCGCTTGCTGGCGGACTGGATTGAGAGCAACGATATTGAGCCTATCAAAAAGATCGACCCGCCGCGCGGCATTTACTTGCCCATCTGGACCTTCGATATTGGCGGAGGGATTGGGTATCGCGGTGATAAATATGAATCTGAAGATGGTTTCCGCCAGAGTGCCAGTCGAGTTGTTCGCATTGAAGGCGAGCACCCTGTTCACGTGGATGACCTGGTGATTCCTGCCAGCCGCAAGATCGCCCGCCATATCTTGCGTTTACTGCCTTCCTTTGACTTGACACAAACCCAGCCTTACGACCCTCGCTACTTGGCAAATTGGGCTGCCGAAGTTTACGACATCCCCATGGCTGATGCTTCGTTGGACGCCCGCAGTCAGGCCTATGCCCGGCTGAAGCACAGGTTGCCGGGTGATATCGCATCTTTATTTAACCTTAGAACCTCGTCTGCCAGTCTGGCGATTGAGTCCTTTAAATTGGTACTCGTGCCTATCTGGCTCACTGAAATCCCCGTTGAAGATAAAAATATCTTAGTGCTCATCAACGGACAAAACGGCATTGTACAAGGCAACATACCTGCACGAGAAAAAAAGTCTAAGAATAGAAACGGCCTGTTCGACTGGCTGGAAGATTTATTGGATGACTAATTAATGTACACGCATGCAGCTCCTGGTTATATTTGTCCATTCTGTTTATTGGTTAAAGGGAAGGAAAACAACCAAACTCAGTTGAAACAAACTGACATTGTTTTTCAAACGGCTGATGTAACAGCTTTTATGGCAACCCAAAAATGGCCTAACAACCAGGGGCATGTGCTTATCATTCCAAATGAGCACTTTGAAAATATATTTGACCTGCCCCTGTATCTTTCATCAGAGATTCATGCACTTAGCAGAAATATTGCATTGACGATGAAGTCAGAATATCAATGTGATGGAATCATGCTGCGACAACATAACGAACCTGCTGGAGATCAAAATATTTTTCATTACCATCTCCACGTTGCGAAAACGATGATTTTTATAGTACACAGAAAAGCTCATTTGCTGCCGAGGATCGCGCCGAATATGCTGTCAAGTTAGCAAGTGGTTTAGAAAGTTTAAAGAATCTTTAATCTTATGACGGATGTTACCCCCATTCTCCGCCGCCGCCGAGACCGCCGCAAAATTGCGCGCCGGGGAGTGGAAGCACGCACACGCCGCGTTGCATTCGGGTTCGGATTCATTCTCAGCCTCCTGCTGGCAGCCCTGATTTTCGGAACAGCCGTTTACTATGCCGAGCTGACACGCGACCTGCCCTCCGTTCAATCCTTACCAGGCCTGCTCAATCCACCCGATGGACTGCTCCTGCAACCCACACGCATCTATGACCGCACCGGCACGCATGTGTTGAAGACCTTTGCGCCCAACGAATCCCCGCGCCGCTACATCCCGCTTGACCCGTCCAACCCACAACACCTGCCCGACTCGCTGGTGCAGGCTACCCTGGCGATGGCCGACCCGACTTTCTGGCAGCATTCCGGCTATACTTTGTCCGGCCTGAACAACCCCAACCCGCATCCGACCATTGCCCAACACCTCGTCAGCGATCTGCTGCTCTGGGACGAGTCGCCCTCCCTGGGACGTGCTTTCCGTGAGCGGCTCCTGGCTGCACAGATTACCTCTGAATACGGGCGTTCGCAGGTCATCGAGTGGTATCTCAATTCGGCGAATTATGGTAACTACGCCTACGGTGCGGAGGCTGCTGCACAACTCTACTTTGGCAAATCTGTCTCCGAGCTGACATCCGCCGAATCTGCGATTTTGGCTGGGGTCGGCCAGGCCCCCAGCCTGAACCCCTTAGACGCACCGCAGGCTGCACTCCAGCGCGGACGCGAAACCATCCACATTATGCAGGCACTGGGCTTTCTAACGGAACAAGAGACTCAAGCAAGTTTGGCTGAGTCTCCGGAATTCAGCCAGCCGCCAGAAGAACAAGATGAGCTTGCACCCGCTTTTCTGAATCTCGTCTTCCAGGAAGTCGACTCGCAATTTGATCGTGCGCGTATTGAACGCGGTGGTCTCTCCATTACCACCAGCCTCGATTACGACCTCCAAACCCAGGCCTCTTGCGCCATGCAGGTTTACATGGCGCGCCTGCTGGGCAGGTCCACCATGCCGGTGGATTGTGAGGCCGCCCGTCTGCTACCCTCGCTGCCCCCTGACTTGCTGGTCCCCTCACCGGCTGCCAGTGCGGTGGTCACTGATCCGCGCAACGGGCAGGTGCTGGCAGTAGTCGGGGAGTCATTCCGGGGACAGGAAACGGCATTTTTGGCGGAACACGATGCCGGGTCGCTGCTAACACCCTTCGTCTATTTGACAGGCTTCACGCGTGGGTTGAGCCCCGCTTCTCTGGTTTGGGACATTCCCACAGTTGCTGATATTCCAAATCCAGACGATGCCTATCACGGCCCTGTTCGCTTGCGGCTGGCTCTAGCAAACGACTATCTGGCACCCGCCGTGCAGGTGCTGGACCAGATGGGGCTCGAAAACGTGATCCGGACGACGAACTCCTTCGGACTGGAAGTCCAACCTGACTCTGTTCCCCTGACCGATCCCGTGCCCCTGAGTTTACTCCAGCTATCCGGCGCCTATGGAACGCTGGCAACCAACGGCGTCAAATACGGGCAGGGGGATGAGTTAGCTCCCGTGAGCATCCTACACGTGGAAACCGCTGACCACGCCGTTTGGCTGGACGCCAGTCTTCCAACAGCACAGCCGGTGGTCACACCGCAATTAGCCTATTTGCTGAACCACATCCTGAGCGACGAGCCCGCCCGCTGGCCCTCACTTGGACATCCCAACTCGTTCGAGATCGGTCGCCCCGTAGGCGCAAAGACCGGCCAGACACTGGATGGCGCGGACGTTTGGGCGGTGGGGTACACGCCTTATCGTGTGGTGACCGTCTGGACGGGCACGCGTACTGAATCAGTCTCGCGCCTGTCACCACGCTTGCCGGCTGGCCTTTGGTATGCGCTCATGCAAACCGCCTCACGAGAAATGCCGCCCGACGGCTGGAATGCGCCCCCGGGTATCACCACCATAGAAGTGTGTGACCCATCCGGCCTGCTGCCCACCGCGGACTGTCCGACAGTGGTGCGCGAAGTCTTCACTGACGGAAGCCAGCCGACCCAACCCGATAATCTTTACCGCACCTACGAGATCAACCGCGAGACCGGTTTCCTGGCGACAGTCTTCACACCGCCGCAACTGGTGGAAGAACGCGTCTATCTGGCTTTTCCGCCCGAAGCGCGGGATTGGGCCACAGC
>JASFRG010000086.1:0-20335 GCA_050115035.1 Anaerolineales bacterium
AGGAGACGGCATACGAGCCGATGTTCCGCGTCATCATCCACAATGATGACGTAACCCCCATGGATTTCGTTGTGCATGTGCTGCGCAGCATTTTTACGCTGCTGTTGCCGGACGCCATTAAGGTCATGTACGCCGCTCATTATCGCGGGGAAGCCGTTGTGCAAATCCTGCCCAAAAGCGAAGCGGAAAAGCGCATCAACAAAGC
Source organism: Anaerolineales bacterium (assembly GCA_050115035.1). Lineage (GTDB taxonomy): Bacteria > Chloroflexota > Anaerolineae > Anaerolineales > Villigracilaceae > JAABUE01. The sequence continues at coordinate 206 of JASFRG010000086.1, forward strand.
GCACTTCGCCGCTGGTTTGGAAAACTACCCGCTGCATTTTTCGTTGGAACCTGAGTAGAGGCTCTATTTTCACCAAAGGAACGGTATAGTTATGCGCATGGAATCAAGCGAAGTAATTCCCTTTTCATCTGAATCGGTTCGATCTCGTAATCTGACAACGCTGACCGAAATAAATTTGGATGACCTGGTTTTATCCTTTGGCTGGGAAAATAAACCCGCGCTGGCACGAGCCCTGCGACGGATATTTAAAGGTCTGACGCGTAAATTTGCCGGTCAGATGCTGGACTTTGACAAGGCGGTTGGACAGCTTGGATTGGTCGAGGCTGCCCGCCAGGCCCAGCGACAGTATGTCCGCAGCGTGCGCATCTTCTCCCAGCCCTTGCCTGCTGGCCCTTTTCTGGCCTTGTCCAATCATCCGGGCACTGTCGATACGTTGGCCTTGTTTTCAGCGTTGAATCGTAATGATCTAAAAATCATCGCCGTGGACCGTCCTTTCCTGAAATCTTTGCACAACGTCAGCGAGAGACTGTTTTATGTGACCGATGACCCAGGAACGCGCATGACGCTTATCCGTCAGGTGAGCGGGCACCTGCGCTCCGGCGGTGCGGCGCTGACATTCCCCGCCGGGAGGATTGAGCCCGACCCGAATGTTTATCCTGGCGCAGTTGAATCATTGCAAAATTGGACCGACAGCGTGGGCATCTTCCTACGCATGGCCCCGGAGACGGCTATCCTGCCGGTGTTGGTGCGCGGCGCACTGTGGGATAAAACGGCCAATCACCCCCTATCTTATGTGAAGAAAACACGAAAAGAAAGAGAAACGCTGGCAGCTGCGTTCCAGTTCCTGATACAGATTTTATGGGATCGAAAACCTCTGGATGTAACCGTACAAGTCGGCAATCCGATCACGGTCGCAGAGTTGGGCAGCAAAGATACGGTGGACATCCACCAGGCCGTGCTGGTGGAAATGAAATGCCTGATCGAAAATCCACCTACGGGCGAGGGCATTTCTGTCTTGTGAAGGCGATCACGCGCGAAAGAACTTTGCGCATTCTGCGCGCGCTCGCAGTCTATGCAATTCTGGCCTCCCTGCTCTGGTGGGCGCTGCGAAATGTGCCCCTCATTGAAATCTGGAATACTTTGCGGGAACTGAAATCCTGGCAGATCGGTGTCCTGTTGCTTCTCAATGTGTTTGTGTTAGTGACAATGACCGCGCGTTGGTGGGCGATCCTACGAGTTCAAAACCCCGACATTCCATTCTTACAATTGGTACGCTATCGGCTGGCGGTCTTCGGGTTAAGCTACTTCACCCCGGGCCCGCAGGTGGGGGGAGAGCCGTTACAGGTCATTTATTTGCAACGGGATCATGGGGTGACTTTCACGCGCGCCACCGCAGCCGTCATTATGGACAAGCTGCTGGAGTTCCTGGCGAACTTCATTCTGCTGGGGATTGGATTGACGGCGGCTATCAGGATCGGATTGGTCAATCGGGAGGGGACACAGGCTATCTGGAGTTTGATACCGCTGGCGGCGATATTGTTGTGGCCGCTCATCCATCTGATATTGCTGTACCGGGGCAGGCATCCCATTTCGGGGATCATCCACGCCGTTATGGCCCTGACCAAAAAACAAAAATGGCTGCGGTTCATCATCGTCTCGGAACACATGGCGGGCAGGTTTACCCATCGTCATCCCATGGCTTTGCTGGCTGCGCTGGGGTTTTCGCTGTTATCCTGGGCCGGTATGGCCATCGAGTATTTCATGATGGCCGGTTTTTTTCAGGCTCGTCTGACTCTCGAGCAGGCACTGGCCGCATTAACCGCCGCCCTGTTCGCTTTCCTGATGCCCCTGCCCGGTGGACTGGGCGCGTTGGAAGCCAGCCAGGTTTACGTGATGACGGCCTTTGGTCACCCGGCTGCGATTGGGATCGGGATCAGCCTGCTCATGCGTGCCCGCGACATCCTGAACGGCGGGCTGGGATTGCTGCTGACAGGCCGGGGACTTCGTGTACAATGAAAGCAATCCAATTTTATTGTTTTATGCGTATTGACAAGTAAAGGATCTCAGGGATTTTATGGACTGCCGAGGTCCCCAAAGAGATAAGGAGTTGAGAAATGAAAAAACTTACCGGTATCCATTATGGGATCATTGTTCTGGTCCTCGTGACAGCTATTTTGCATCTGGCCGCAGCCTTCGACAAAATATTGTTCTCGCATGGGCCCGACCCACTGTTCATCCTGAACGGATTGGGCTATCTGGGATTGTTAGGCGCATATTTCCTGCCCATCTCGTTCTTCCAGAAACAACACAAGTTGGTTTGGGGAGCACTATTCACTTTCGTTATCGTGACCATCATTGCCTGGCTCGTGATTTGGGTCGGCTTCTATGTTATCCGTGATGGATATCCTTTCTTCGATCACGATTCGATTTATGGCGTACCATCCAAGATCTCTGAAGTAATCTTGCTGTTCTTACTTTGGAAGGATAAGCCGTAAATTTCAGGGAAGTTAATTGAAATAAATTTGCAAAATCTTCAAAATTTCTATCCCCGCCGCAAGCGGACGGCGTATTACGAAATTTTGCCCCTACGGGTACAGATTTTGCTAAGGCACAGAACCCGCGTAGCAAGCCACGGGGTATTCTATGAAGAATAATAAAATTTATTTTACTGCGCCCGGGCAAGTCGAGGTCAGGCAGACACCGTTGCCGCCGCTCACACAGGGGCAGATGTTGATAGAGACAGTCTGTTCGGCCATCAGTCCGGGCAGCGAGATGCTGGTTTATCGCGGTCAATTCCCGAAGAACCTAAGCGATTCAAACGATTCTTTGAGCAGCGGATTGGGGTATCCCCTCGCATATGGCTATGCCTGTGTCGGTCGGGTGGTCAAGATCAGCAAGGAGATGCGGCGCAGATGGCTGGGCAGGCTGGTTTTTGCCTTCCAGGCACACACATCACATTTTATCGCTACGCCTGATGAACTGATTCCGCTGACCGGCGGGATATCCCCCGAAACCGCATGCTTTTTGCCAAACATGGAAACCGCCGTCAATTTTGTCCAGGACAGCGCGCCGATCCTGGGAGAACGGGTGCTGGTATTTGGACAGGGGATTGTTGGGTTGTTAACAACAGCTTTATTATCAGAGTTCCCGCTCGCTTCTCTCGTTACCTGTGACTGCTACCCGCTTCGACGAGAAGCATCCCTGTCCCTGGGCGTTTCCGCTTCGCTTGATCCGAACCAATCTGATTTCCATGAGCAGGTGGGTAAGTTGCTCCCCTCCGGCGCCGACCTGTCTCTGGAGCTTTCCGGCTCCCCTTCTGCCCTGGACGATGCCATCGCATTGACAGGTTTCAGCGGACGGGTGGTCATTGGTTCCTGGTATGGGGAGAAGAAAGCCAATCTCGATCTGGGTGGAGCTTTCCACCGCAGCCGTATCCGGTTAATTGCCTCGCAGGTCAGCACGATCATGCCCGAGTTGCATGGTCGCTGGGACAAGGCACGCAGGTTCGAGGTCACGTTAGAAGCGTTGGAACGAGTCCAGCCCCAGAAGTGGATCACACATCGGTTTTCACTGGATCAAGCCGAAGAAGCCTATCGTCTTCTGGATGAATCCCCCGAAGAAACAATCCAGGTTATTTTCGATTACGTTAGTTCAAACTGAATTATCGAATAATCTCACAATCGACAAAGGTAGAAGACGGGCTGTCCACACAGATATCGGTATCCTTCTTGCGTTTGCCCCCATCCAATGTGTCGCTACCGGGGCCGCCGATCAGGACATCGTTGTCGTTATCACCATATAACAGATCATCACCATCTCCCCCAACGATACAATCATCGCCATTCTTGCCATTGATCACATCATTCCCGGCGGTTCCCAAAATCAGTTCATTGCCTTTTGAGCCATTGCAATTCCCCCCACTACAAACAATGATCGTTTCCAAACCAGCTCGAATGTTGTTACATTCAGGCGGAGCCAGGTCGCTGGCGTTCAGTCCCCTGCTCTGATCCGACAAACGCGTCACAGGGACATTGTTCGCCGCCGTCAGCGCAGTTGCCACACTTATCAGGATAAGAGTCAATAAAACGAACAAGATGATTATTTGAAGCTTTTTTACTCTCAGTAACATACCCTACTCCCCCACTCTCTGCCTTCGCGTTTTGGAACTTACAGGTGAAACATTTTGCTGGAGAATTTTCCCGATTTCGTAAGCAGGAACGGGATGCCCCAGCAGAAAACCTTGCGCCTGCGAACCTGAATTTGCCAGGAAGACTTTTTCTTCGTCCGTTTCCACTCCCTTGCCAACAACATTCATCCCTAGAGTTGTTGCAACAGCAATCATCCTCTGCACCGTAATCGCTTCTACAGGGTCACCCATTTTCTTGACCAGCAGTCGGTCTATTTTAACACTGCTGACCTGCATCTGGCTGATCGATGAAAGCCCCACCTCACCGACAAAATCGTCAATGGTGATATGCAGGCCCATTTCCTTTAATTGCTGTATTTTGAGCAAAACCGTTGGATTTGGGTGGGCCATCTTTCCTTCAGGGATTTCTATCTGAAGCCAGCTTGCCTCGGCTTGTGTCTTTCGTAAAACACTCTGGAAGAGTTCAGCAGGATCGCGTGCCAAGAGGTAATCGGAAAGATTGACCGCCAGTTTCAAATCATAGCCCGCATCTCGCCACTCTTTGAGCTGCGTGCAGGCAACCTGCAGAGCCCATTCATCAAGTTTTCCAATAAAACCCGTCACTTCTGCAGTTTGGATAAATTCACCCGCCGATAACATGCCTCGTTGGGGATGCTGCCAGCGAAGTAGTGCTTCCACTGCTGTGATCCGTCCATCTGTCAGAGAAATGATAGGTTGATAATGTACTTCAAACTCACCTCGGTCAATCCCACGGTCAAATTCAGCCCGATAGATTCCTGTTGAATTGTGAATGATGTCAGTTTGCTGTCTGACCTGTGCATATGCATAAGAATTGCCATCGACATGTACCACATATTTGTCAACATTATTTTGCCCGGCATGCAAGATCATGACATTGTGTTTTTCGGCCAACTTTGCAAGGTCATCGATCGTGCTGACGCCAATCATTTTTGCAGTATTTTGCAGGTCAATTTCTTCCACATCAATAATAAGTGGATCATATTTCATGCGTACAAAGGTCTCGGGAGCATTGCGTGAGGCATGTTCTAATTGGAGCCATAACACCGCCAATCCACTTAATGAGAGCACCACCCCGATCACAGCCAATGTACGCAGTGCAGGCACATTAAGTCCCATTCCTAATAACGTCAATGTATTTGGAATAGTTTTCTCTTTATGTAAAGTACCTAATTGGTTAGGTTTTAGAGGGTCCACACCTTCATTTTGACTGACCAAATAGAATTGTGTGCGGTCATACTGAAAAGTTAATTCAGGCTCGAATGCTGAATCCAGCGTACGCCCGGAAACCAGACCGGTTACGTGCACCCGGGGATTAACAGACAAGAAATATGTACCGGCGCGAGAAGCTGTCACTTCTTCAACCGATTCGATCAGTTTCACAATTTCACACAAATTCAATTCTGCCTGGGAATCAATAGCATTTCCATTGAAAGAGGTCTGTTCCTGCAGGGGAAATGTGCGCTGCCAGCCACTTTGGGGATGGGATAGGAAAGCAGTTAACTGGTAACTTCCACTGATATTTTCCGTTGAGGCCGCCACCAGAGTGTAGTTGAATGCAATGTTGATTGTACAGGTCAGTTTAGGGAAGATCGGCTCTCCACTTTGTATGGTAGCTGAATCGTAAACTCCCGCAGGCGCCGCAGCGGAGTATGCATACAATCCCAGGTGTTGATAACTGAAGTCATCGGAAACTATTTGAGTCGCCGGACGGGTAAAAGAAATGACCCCCAATAAAAGGGAAAGTAGAGCGATGACAGCCAGGCCAAAAAACAGGCTTTCTGTGAAATTTCTGTTCCCCTTGCCATTTTGCGCAGGAATTTGATTGTCAGACAAGCTGTCCGAATTTTTTAAACGCTTTTTAAATAATTTTTCTAAACGATTTCCGACCTTCATGTTCTGAATCAGCGATGCAAACCCTTTTCGAACATTAAGTTCTGTCCTTCTTGAATTTTCTTCCATAGGATGTCTCTCTCGTTGTTTTGAAACAAATAATGTTCCAACAACCATACTGCCGATCAACCCGGCAAAAAGCGCCATGAAATGTGGCTCGCGCAATTTTCCCATGTAGACACCAAATTTAGGCAAGTGTATCCACAACTTTCCCAGCACCTCCTGGTTCAATGGTTCATATTGATCGATCCAGAAATTGTTATCGCCTTGAAGTCTGTAATGACCGTTTTCTACAGCAACAATACGATGGATAACGTAACGATCGAGATCAGCATTCTTGTAAGCTACAACGTCACCAACCTGGTAATCTGCGATTTTATGGACTACCACCAAATCGCCCAAGTGCATACCCGGTTCCATACTTTGCCCGGCCACAATCACGTAGGAAGCCTGTCCACCAGCCTGAACGGGAGCAAAATTAATCCAGAAAGCAACCATTACGGCAAACCAGAAGGCTGTTATCAAGGCTTGAGATTGACGGCGGTAAATGGACATTTCAAAAATTATAAAAGAAAGAGAACCTGTCAGATGGAGGTTCCCATGACAGGTTCGTTGTAATTTTGTCGCCAGATAATCCTGGCAGGTATCGTCTCTTTAGAACAGGGCAATCGCTATTCTTATTGGGCAGAGATCACGCGGAAACTGTCTGCGTTCAGGGCTGAAACTGTCCCGAAGGTGCAGGTCCAGTGGTTTCCGGAACCACCATTATTGCATGCACTGGCAAAGGTTTCAGTGGAGGTGGCGGTGTTGGTCAGGCTGGCAGCTACACTGGAGGCAGCAGCGTCCAGATCAAACTCCACGGATGCAATCAGAGATGGGTTGGTCGCATCAAGGTTGTAGGTGACACCAGAGACTGTATACCCACTGACACTGTTGCTACCATCACCTGCTTTACCGGCATCAGCCAGGGTGTTGCTGGCTGCCAGGGCATAAGCGGTGCTGGCGAAGACCAGCGCTACGATCAGAATGACGATACTGCGGAAGATACGGGAATTGAACATTTGAAAACTCCTTCTGAAGATTGATTTGTACTTTGTTACACATATGATACAAAAGGAGTTGACTATTGTCTGTCGGGAAACTTTGATTTAAGCCTTACGATTTTGCAAATTGTAGAGAAGAGTCGGATTCAGTCGAGAGGGGTAATGCCGTGTTTTATCGCAAAGCGTACCAGTTCGGTCAGGTCATGCACGCCGATTTTCCCCATTAAGCGGCTGCGATAGGTTTCAATTGTTTTTGAAGATAAACCCAATTTATTGGCAATTGCGGCACTGGAATGACCTTCAACGGTCAATTGTAAGACTTCCCGTTCTCGCATACTGAGTATTTCTAGCGGACTTTGGATTTGGCGATTTTGCATATAAGCTTCCATGACCGTATCCCGGATACTGGGGCTCAAATACCTACGGCCTAAAAATACAGCCCGTACAGCAGAAATCACTTCTGATCCCGCCGATTCCTTCAAGATGTATCCCTGCGCGCCAGCCTGTAATGCGCGAAAGATATGCTCTAAATCAGAATGGATCGAGAGAATGACAATGCCGGTATCAGGCAGGGCATCGTGAATGACTTCGGCCGCGTCTATTCCGTTCAGTTCAGGCATGGTGATATCCATGACGACGACATCAGGTTTTTGCTTGATAATGCCATCGATGGCTGAATTGCCATTCTCAGCCTCCCCGACAACCTCTATATCATCCTGAGATTCGAGCAGGATGCGTAACCCATCGCGTAGCACACGATGATCATCTGCCAGGAATACGGTAATATTCATATCTCTTTCCTAGCCCCTAACCCGAATAACGATTTGTGTTCCCTGTCCCGGAACAGACCGAAGCAGGAATTCCCCGTTTAAAGCCCGGATACGTTCTTGCATAAGGGGCACACCCCAATGTTGAGGATTACGCGAGTTTTGTGTGTTCACATCAAATCCCTCACCATTATCAGTGATTGCCATCATAATATCGTCATTATCTTTAAATAACTCAATATCTATCCACGAAGCATTCGCATGTTTAGCAACGTTGTTCAAAGCTTCTTGCGCAACTCTGAATAATGCGATTTCAAGTTCTGATGGTAAGCGAGCATTTTTCATGTAACGATCATCGATATTGACCTGAATTTTCGTTCGGCGTTGGTATTGTTCACAATACCAATACAATGTTGCAGTTAGACCGTACTGATTCAGCATAGGCGGACGCAACTCTGTCATAGTTGAACGCAAACGTTTGACGCTCTCCATGACTAATTTCTCGGTATCAGCCAGACGCGCAACCGCATCTTCCGGGATGTTCCTTGGTAACAGCGTGCGCAAAATATTTAAATTGACATTAATTGCCGTCATATCCTGCCCTACTCTATCGTGCAATTCTTCGGCCAGGCGGCTGAATTGATTCTCCTGCACCTGTACCAATTGCTGAGAAAGTCCTCGCAACTGATTCTGGCTTTCATTTAGCTGCTCAAACAACCGTGCGTTTTGAATAGCCAGCGCGATCGGGCTTATCAGGCTTCCAATGAAAGAGAGTTCATCGTCAGTGTAAGGAGGCCCGTCATTCTTGGCAATTGCCAGCATCCCCAGGGGTTGATCACCTGCATGCAAAGGGAACACTTCCAGTACACTGAGACCATTTTCCCCCAATTGGCCAGCAAACTCAACAGGAAGTAAATCAAATCCTTCTTCTTTCGAAATTCCTCTGGCTGAATACCTTTCCCCATTGAGAATTTTACTGGCAATTACGTTTGTCCCTACGATGATGGATCGCTCAAGAAGATGCGCTCGCTGGCGTGGCAGGCTTTCAACATCTCGATCCGTAATCGCCACAACTTCTAATTGCGTCAAATCTGATTTAAAGAGCGCAATCAGGCAGGTATCACCGACCAGGTTGGAGATTTCCGTTGTGACATGTTCCAGCAAATAGCCGTAGTCCCGCGTATCTTGCATCAAACGTTGGGAGAGACCCGCCCGTATTTCCGTACGACGTTTATCTTCGATCAACTTCCGATTGAGTGCTTCCAATTCTTTTGTGCGTTCGCGTACTTTGCGTTCCATTTGATCGGTAAATTCGCGTACCTGTTCTTCAGCTCTTCTATGTTCGGTGATGTCTTGTCCAATAATGATCAAGCGTGTCACTTTGCGACCACCTGAGATCGGAATCAAACGAGTATGGATGTAACGCTTTTCGAATTGGTTATCATTTTCAACGATAGATTTAATACTTATTGCTTTGTGCACCCATTCTCGTATTGGAACCCCAAAGGGCGTAACCAAAGGGAAAAGATTTTGGCCGGAAAGAGCCTCGGCATCCTGACCCAACCACCTGGCACCAACATCGTTAGCAACCAGAATAGTACCGTTCGATTCAATTAGAAAAATTGCTTCAGAAATGGAGGTAAAGAGAACCTGCAACTCTTGCTGAACGTTCGATAACAAGATAGCGGTATGTTTAGTTTGAGGCCGTTTGGAGGTTTCCATATTTATTTAGAGGGTATTCCAAACTGCTAGGACTTACCCTTACACCATCATGACAAATCCCGGTTATGGTAAACTTTTATCGGAGGAAAAAATGGAAGAAGAAAAAATCTTGACCCTACATCCCGAGGAGGATAAACAGGGTGTCAATATCAGCCGTGCCAAATATGACATGATCAGGCAGGCTATCCTGAATGCCGTCCGTTCGCAAGGGACAATCAGTTATAAGGGATTGGTTTCACTGATTGATTACAACCTGCGCAACCGCTTCGAGGGTTCGATTTCCTGGTACGTCACCACCGTCAAGCTCGATTTGGAAGCACGCGGTGAGATTGAGCGCATCCCGGGCAAGGGGGAACAGATGCTCCGCTTAAAGAAATAATCGAAGCTTATGGCGCTCATGCAATGGAACCTACCAGCATTTTACGAGCGCTCCTTTGTATTCCTATCCATCTCTACCGCTGAAACCCGCGCCGGATGATGGGTGGCTCTATTTTGCTTTAATTCTCTTCCCCGATAAACATGGCAACCAACATTGAAATCAAAGCCCGTGCCGATAATTTTGAAGCCCTCAAGGCACGGGCTGAATCTTTAAGCGACCGCCCTTTGAGGATCCTTCCGCAGGAAGACACTTTCTTCAACACCGAAAAAGGACGTTTGAAGTTGCGTATCCAGGCCCCTGACCAGGGGTATCTCATTTACTATGAACGCCCTGACCGGGAAGGACCCAAACGCTCCGACTACCATCTGGCTGAGACAAAAAACCCGGAAAGCCTCAAGAAAACCCTGTCATTGGCCTATGGAATTCGGGGTGTGGTCAAAAAAAACCGCTACCTGTACATGGTCGGGCAAACACGCATCCACCTGGATGAGGTTGAAGGGCTGGGCCATTTTATGGAACTGGAAGTCGTCATGCGCGAAGGTCAGAGTGATGCCGAGGGACAGGCTATCGCCGAGGATTTGATGCGCAGGCTGGGGATCCGGGAAGATGCGTTGATCGAGGGGGCCTATATGGATTTACTCGAGACTGGCACCCATTAAGAACTCAGCAAATGGAAATTACATTCCGCGGTCAATACGATAAAGGCCAGTTCTATAAATCGGTCATGCTGGCCAACCAGCCGCCGAAGAACCGCCGCATCGTGCAGTCGTTCATGCTGGCTTTCATCCTGGTTGCCATCGTCGTCCTGGTCATCCGCCTGATCGAGACACGTGATATTTTTGGCAATGCGATCTACATTACCGTGGTGATGCTTATCAGCGCATTCCTGGCACGCTCCTATTTGCAGCCGTATTTAGCAGCACGAAGTATGTGGAGTAACCCTGCGGTGCAGAGAAAACTGGTTGGGGTGGTGACAAAAAAAGGTATCGAATACCGGCTCGAGGCAGGAATTAGCGAAATCCCCTGGGAACGTTTCACGCGTATGCGCAAGGCAAGGAACCTGGTCACGCTGGTGACGCGCGAAGGACTCCTGGTCATATTTCCGCGTACATTCTTTAAAAACGAAAGCGACTGGCAAAAATTTGAACGTCTGGTAGACACAAAAATTGTTTCATTGAACTGATAATTGGAGTAATTATGCCCTCGATCAAAAAAATCAATCATGTAGCGGTAGTGGTAGATGATATGGACAAAGCCCTGGCTTTCTGGCGGGATGCACTGGGAATCGAATTACATGAATTGCGCGATGTGCATGTTGAGAAGTCCCAGATTGCCTTTTTACCGCTGGAAGGCTCCGAAGTAGAACTGGTTATGCCGACCAGCGATGATTCGGGCATTGCAAAATATCTGTCCAAACGCGGTCCGGGGATGCACCATATTTGTCTCGAAGTGGATGACATCCTCGGTATGCTGGCACAATTACAGGCCAAGGGAGTGCGCCTTATCAATGAGGAACCACGCATCGCCGCTGACGGTAAGAAATATGCCTTCATTCACCCGGAGAGCACATCAGGGGTGCTGGTGGAACTTTACGAACTCTGAGATTCAAAGGTCGTCGCATACGGCAGCCTTTGTGGTTTAATAGAACCGATGTTAGATGAAATCGCGACTACGTTTCGCGACCAATGTGAATTGACCTATGACCGCCCCATCCTGGTGGGAGTTTCCGGTGGGGCGGATAGCCTATGCCTGATGCAGTCATTGCGCCAGGAAGGGTATTCGGTCATCGTGGCGCACTTCAATCACCAATTGCGCCCGGATTCAGACGTAGAGGCCAATACGCTTGAAAAGACTGTTTCCCGGAATAACATACCGTCCGTTTTCGAGAGCGGGGATGTGCGTGGTTATGCTGAAAAAGAAGGTCTGTCCTTCGAAGAGGCTGCGCGGACCCTGCGCTACCGATTTTTGTTCGAGCAGGCCAGGGGGAGTAACGCCCAGGCCTTAGCCGTCGGGCATACAGCGGACGATCAAGTGGAAACCGTGCTAATGCACTTTCTGCGCGGCGCCGGTCTGACGGGCTTGAAGGGCATGACATACCGTTCATTTTTACCGGCCTTCGACGAGGGCATGCCGATCGTTCGACCGCTGCTGGACATCTGGCGCGAAGAGACCGTGGTGTACTGTGCCGCCAACGGGTTACGTCCGTACCACGACCCGAGTAACGATTCGCTCAACTTCCTGCGCAATCGCATCCGACATTTGCTCATTCCACAACTTGAAACCTACAATCCGCGCTTCCGTGAGGCGGTCTGGCGCTCGTCGCGCGCACTGGCCGGCGATTACCTGGCCTTGATTGAGGTACTAGATGCCACCTGGAAAGAATGCGTTAAATCGGAAGGTCCGGGATTGATCACCTTTAACGCGGATATGATCTCCAGCTATGCGCCGGGGCTGCAGCGCAACCTGATTCGTCGTGCGCTGGAACAGGTCGTGCCGGATGTGGCCGATATGCGCTTCTCGACCCTGGATAGGGCCGCCGAGTTTCTCTCCACCAAACGTTTTGGCCGCCTCGACCTGACCGGTGGTGTGCGTCTGCTTCTGGAGGGGAATCTAGTCTACATAGCCGGGAAGGGGGTAAAACTGCCCTTCGAGCGCTGGCCGCAAATGCCACAGCGCGAAGATTCCATGATGCTGCCCATCCCCGGTCAATTGAATCTGTCCGGTGGCTGGTTGTTCTCGTGCGAACAATGGCGCATTCCGGCCCTGGCGTTAGAACAGGCTCTCAATAACGAGAACCCGTTCCAGGTCTGGTTGGACGCGAGCCGCCTGCCCAAAAAGCTGGAGGTGCGTGCCCGCCGCGCCGGGGACCGCTTCGAGCCGTTCGGTATGGACGGTCATACGATGAAACTGTCCGATTTCTTCATCAACGAGAAGCTGCCTCAACGCGCACGGGATGGCTGGCCTCTGCTGTGCGCGGGCGAGACGGTCATCTGGGTGCCTGGCTTCCGACCGGCACATCCCTTCCGCCTGACGGATAAGACCCGGCAGGCCATTTATTTCACATTGACACAGAAAAAATAAAAACGCAAAAACGGCTCCCGATAAACTAGTACCGTTTTATTTTTACATAATCCCCAATATCTATTTTTCGCTCAATTGTCTCAACTTCAGGTTGATCTCGCGCCATTGGATTTTGGAAACGCCCAACTTCTGGCGGATTTTATCCAGTTCCATGCCCTCGCGATAGTCCGTCAGGGTGCTGGTCCAGCGGCACATATCAAACGAGAGATGCTTCTCCAGGCCAGCTTCTTCGCCGATGTCTTCCAGCAGGTATTCCAGGCGGCGCGGCGACCAGGGAAAAAGCTGGTCCACCGGTTGATATTGAATGAGATACTCCTGATAGGCTGGAATCCAATCTTCGGGCAAGGGAATTTTGCGTTCCTTATAGCGGTTGGACGGGCTGGCATAGCGGATGAACACGATCGGGCCGTAAGTTGCCTCCAGGTCAATATGATTGAGATGAATGCCCAGGCATTCGCTCTTCTTGATGCCGGTTGACAGCAGGAGATAGACCAGCGCGAACGGACGCGCATCTGGCTTGCGCTCGTAACGATGGCGTTCTGCCGCCTGCAGCACGGCCTGTGTCTCTTCATCAGTCAACACCGTGGGCAACGGGCTCATGACCGAGCGTTGCAGCACCTTTTCAGCCGGGTCGACCAGCAACACCCCATACTGATGCAGCCAGCGAAAAAAGGATTTAGTCGAGGTGATGCGCCGCGCCAGTGTTTTTGGGCTGCATGGCACCGGGCGCTCGTGCTCCATCCACTCGAAATAGCGGTTGAGGTCTTTAGTGGTAATCGCTCCCAGCGTGCGGTCTGGCGGCAGGAATTGCGTCAGGATGCGGACATCGGAGAGGAATGCTTTAACAGTATTGGGTGAACGTCCCTGGTCATTAAGATACATCTCCCAGGCCTTGATGGCTGGCGGGAGCAAACTTTGCGGAGTCAGATGAGCTACAGAAGAGTCGGCAGACATGTCGCCTCCAATCGTAATTAGCGTGTAGTTTTTTCGTATAGTTTAGCGGAAATGGGGGTGAATGTCAACGTGGAAGTAAGCATTTGACAGTATACTTAAGCTATGCAAAAGACACCCAAAATCGCGAAAGTCATTACAAAAGTGAAGCTCACAGACAAAAAAACGGACGCGACTTACTGGCAAAAACAACCTTACGCGGCAAGACTGGCTACCTTGGAAGAGTTGCGGAAGGAGTACCACCATTGGAAGTACGGTGCTGAACCAGGATTTCAAAGAGTTTATAAAATCGTTCAACGATAATGGCGTCCGTTGTCTTGTAGTTGGGGGATATGCTGTTGCGTTGCATGGGTATCCATGCTATACAAAAGATTTGGATGTTTGGGTGGAAATGACCATTTAAAATGCGTCGAGGATTATCAAAGCACTTGATCAGTTTGGGTTTGGCTCTCTGGATTTGAAAGAAGCAGATTTCACAGGACCTGATCAAATTATTCAGTTTGGTTATCCTCCCAGACGAATTTATATTTTGACTACTTTACCTGGAGTGGACTTCTCTGAGTGTTTTCCTTTACATATCACAGTCGAAATTGAAGATGTTTCTGTCAACTTTATTGATAATAAGAGTCTCATAAGAAATAAAAAGGCTTCGGGGCATTACCAAGATCTGGCTGATTTAGAAAATCTCGAATAAACTCACGCTAAAGAAGTATTAGGAAGGCGTTACCATCCCAAGTTTTTATGAGGGCGCCTGAAAGGTTTCCACGCAACCTTCTGGCTATAGCACACAATCCACGCAGCCTGACAGATGGGAAAGTCCACTCGCAATACCTGTCACGTTTTTTTGCAGCGCGGTATCATTGGGGACATGATCCGCATCTCAACCTATAAAGTAATCCCTATTCTACTTTTTCTCATCGTTACCACTGCCCTGCTCTTCCTGCCTTATTTCTCTCAGGTGGAATTGCCCGTAGCGCAAATGTCCGCCTTCGGCTCGGAGACCGTGCGTGCACAAGTAGATGAGATCATCGAGGAGGGCGAGATCGACCTGGGCGGCACCCTCCAGCGCTACCAGATCGCGCGCGTAGAAATTCTGGAGGGCGATTACGCCGGCATCCTGATGGAGATCGACTACGGCCAGCGACAGGTGCTCTCGGGAAACGTCTATC
This sequence comes from Anaerolineales bacterium, assembly GCA_050115035.1. GTDB lineage: Bacteria > Chloroflexota > Anaerolineae > Anaerolineales > Villigracilaceae > JAABUE01. Next base: position 15,376 of record JASFRG010000086.1, read on the forward strand.
TCAACCCGGGCGATGACATCCTGGTCACAATCGGAAAACGACCCGACGGCGTGCTGACAGCCTATTACACCGAACATGTCCGCACCACGCCGCTGTTATGGCTGCTGGCAGCCTTTGTGATTGCCATCCTGCTTATCAGCCGCTGGAAGGGACTGCGTTCCCTGATCAGTATGGCTTTCAGCTTGTTCGTCATCATTCGTTACATCATCCCGCACATCCTGGCGGGCGAAGATCCGGTGCGCGTCAGCATCATCGGTTCTGTTATTCTGCTGGGCGTCACACTCTACCTGACTTACGGTTGGAACCTGAAAACCCACTCCGCCGTGTTGGGGATGGTCTTCGTGCTGCTCATCACCGGGACACTGGCCTTCATTTTTGTCGCCTTCACCCGTCTGACCGGCGCAGGTGACGAGGATGCGCTTTTCCTGATCCAGATGCTGGAGTCGCGTATCAACCTGCGCGGGCTGCTGCTGGGTGGCATGATCATCGGCGCGCTGGGCGTGCTGGATGACCTGGTGACGACGCAGGCTTCAGCCGTGTTCGAACTCCACGGGGCAAATCCCGAGCTGGGCTTTCGAGGCCTCTATAACAGCGCCATGCGCATCGGTCAGGATCATGTGGCTGCTACCGTTAACACGCTGGTCCTGGCTTATGCAGGGGCTTCGTTACCCATGCTGCTGATGTTCTCGCTGGGACGCGGCGAGTTCGGTTACCTGGTCAATTTCTCCTTCGTGGCTGAGGAGATCGTACGCACGCTGGTCGGTTCGCTGGGGCTAGTGGCTGCGGTCCCGTTGACGACGGCCATCGCCGCGGGAATCGCTCTCAGCAGTGATAGGCTGGGAAAATGGGAGCAGGTTTTGGGGCCCGTCGGAGGCGGTGGAGGACATTCCCATTAATGCCACCCCGGCCCGACTGGCAGCGCCGGGGCGGGCAGAGTTACAGAGACACTGAGAAAAGAAATCTCTGTGTCTCAGTGTCTCAGTGGCTATCATATTCTTACAAAATCGTTAGTTTTTCTTGCAACCTTTCAAGTCCTATTGCGTAAACTAAGTACAGAAAGTTTAGAGGAGTAACGTGGACGAAGAAAAAACCTGGATCCTCCAGGCCAAAAATGGAAACGATGAAGCCTTTACATACATTGTTGAGACCTACCAAACCCCGGTCTACAATTTATGTTATCGCATGCTGGGACACCCCCAGGCGGCGGAAGATGCCGCCCAGGAGACCTTCCTGCGGGCCTACCAGCACCTTCATCGCTATGATATCAAGCGGTCCTTCGCAACCTGGCTACTCTCGATTGCGGCCCATTACTGTATCGACCGCCTGCGGAAGAAAAAGCTGCCTGTGTTTTCGGTGGATGAGGACGAAGAATATACCTTCAAGATACCCGATGCTCAGGCGCTGCATCCTGAAGCTGAAGCAGTTAATGGCGAACATCGCGAACGCGTCCATGCCCTGGTGGGCACCCTGGATGCGACCGATAGAGCCGCAATTGTGATGCGTTACTGGTATGAATTTTCTGAAAAAGAGATTGCCGAGGCGCTCAATCTGACGGTCAGCGCGGTGAAGAGCCGCCTGCACAGGGCGCGAAAACAACTCGGCAAGACCTGGCAAGAATCTTCCACACCCGCACATGTGGAAAGGAGCCCTTATGAATCACCGGCCTTTTGAAGATTGGCTGCTGGATGACCAGCCACTCGACCCTACACAGAAACGTGATCTCGATGCGCATTTACGCGAATGCGATGCTTGCAGAGGAATCGCTGAATCAAACCTGGCGCTACGCTCCGCGCGTGTAGTCGCTCCTGCGCCGGGCTTCACCGCTCGCTTCCAGGAACGTTTGGTCCTGGCGCGCCGCGCACAGCGCCGCCGCACGTTGTTGGGAACTTTATTTTTCTCTCTGGGTGGGTTGACCTTGCTGGCTTTGCTAGCAGGTCCCTTCCTGGTTTCTTTTATCGGTTCACCAGCTGAGTGGCTCTCAGCCATGATTCGCGCTTTACTGTTCATCTACACCACAACCCTGGCCCTAACGGAAGCCGGTTCGATCTTTTTCCGCGTCTTACCCGGAATTATGCCTCCGTTTTTCTGGTTAGTTTTATTATCAACACTGGGCGGACTTGGTTTGCTATGGTCTGTCTCGATCTGGCGCTTGATGCGCCGTCCGCAAGGAGTACCTTCATGAAAAAAACATTGAAACTACTACCATTGATGCTGACATTGGCAATTCTATTGTTGCCAACCAGCGCAGTCCATGCCCGTGGCCTGACTGTCGGGTCCCTGGATGGGCGAGTCATCTTCGGCGACAACTTTACGTTGCAAAGTGGCGATACGCTGAACGGTGACCTGGTGGTCTTCGGTGGGAATGTCACCGTCGAAGAGGATGCCACCATTCGAGGCGATACGGTCGTGATCGGCGGCAACGTTACTCTGAACGGCATTGTGGAGGGCTCGATGGTCATCATCGGCGGTTCAACCCGCATGGGTGAATCCGCGCTTGTGGAGAGTGATCTGGTCACGATTGGCGGTTCGCTAAGCCGGGATCCCGGCTCGAAAGTGGAAGGGGATGTTGTCACCAACGTTCCTGCGCCGGACATCCGTATTCCGGATATTCAGGTGCCGGATGTACCCGACGTACCGAATGTGCCCAATCCGCCCTCGCCGCCCAACCCGTTTGACGTCAATTTTGATTTCAACCCGATCAGTAATTTCTTCCAGATGTTTGGAACCGCGATCGCAGTCTCACTGCTTGCTATGTTAGCCAGCCTGTTCCTGCAGCCACAGATCGAACGTGTTTCTCAAGTAGTGGTTGCCCAACCCGTGATCGCTGGAAGTTTTGGACTGTTGACTGGCGTTCTGGCGCCATTTGTACTGGTGATTTTAGTAATTACGCTTATCTTGATCCCGGTGGCTGTTCTAGCCACGGCGGTCCTGGCCCTGGCCTGGCTCTTCGGTCTGATCGCGATCGGCACCGAAGTGGGTGAGCGCTTTACGCGTGCTATCAACCAGACCTGGGCTCCGCCCCTTTCTGCTGGCATGGGCACCTTCCTGATGATGATCGTGGTTGGTGGCATTGGCATGATCCCGTGCATCGGCTGGTTGGCGCCTTTCCTGGTAGCATTGCTGGGCGTTGGCGCTGTTGTGTTGACGATCTTTGGAACGCAGAATTATCCGCGAGTGGTTGCACCAGCTCCCCCTCCTACAAATGAACCGGTAGGGTAAAGGACCTCCGCACTTACATTACTCGTACCGCAACCCTATGAGTTTTTAGTTTGTCGCGGCACCCGGTAGTATAATCAGCCTGCCCTGGTGAAAACTGGGGCAGGTTTGCATTTTAGGAGCACTAGCATGGCACAAAAAAAAGATTCAGTTGATACCCCGGTCCACGCCAATCCGTTACCGTTGATCCAGGTCTCGGGCACGCACCGTGAAATGGGACAGCAGATCGGCGAGGCGCGCCGTAAAAACGTACAACGCAGCATCGCGAATGCCCATAAGCTGCTGGATGAAGCCTATAACGAACTGGAACTGACCTGGGAAGGCGCGCAGATCCAGGCGCGCAAATACATCCCTTTTTCGCAAGAACGTTATCCCCAGTATGTCGATGAAATGATGGGCATTGCAGAAGGTGCAAATGTCTCTTTTGATGACTTATCGGTGTTGACCGCTATGGAAGCTGTCACCACGGACGCTTTGCATCTGTTGCGCTGCACCAGCATGGCGGTTAACGACGAACGTACGGCGGATGGGCATGTGCTGGCTGCCCATAACGAGGATTGGGTGCCCGAGGATGAAGAGGATGTCTTTGTCATCCATGCCAAACCGAAAGAAGAAGTGCCCTACCTGGCGATGACGTATGGCGGCCTCATTCCAAACATCGGTTTCAACGCACACGGCATCGCCCAATTGATCGACTCGGTCTACCCCAATGATTCTCGTATCGGTATCCCGCGTTTGGTGGTAGCGCGCGCGGTTTTGGCCTCCAAGACCCCCGGCGGAGCGATTAACCGTTCGCTGATTCCACACCGTGCGGCAGGGTACAACCATCTGATCGTGCATGAAAGCGGCGAGATTTACAACCTGGAAGTTTCAGCACGTCGTTTTGCATTCCTGTACAACAAAGACGGGTATGTGGTCCATACCAACCACTATCTCTCACCCAACATGCAGGAAATCGAGAACGATCCTGAGGAACTGATCTCCTCGCGCATTCGATACTTCCGGGCGTTGCGGCTGCTCAACCAGTCAGATAAACACACCATCAAATCATTGCAGGCCATCCAGCGTGACCATGTCAATTACCCCAACTCGATTTGCAAACATGATTTAGGCGTTGACGATCCGCTCGACCGGGAGAAAACCATTAACGCGCTGGTGATCGACCTGACCGCACGCGAGATGCACATCGCCTGGGGCAATCCCTGCAAGAACGCCTATCATACCTATCATTTGGATGCGTGATAGAGATAGAGTTCAATTTTGGAGCACGGATTATCTGTATAGGTTATTTTTTTGGATGTATTCGTAAACGGATGGGAGTAAGTAATACCGAAACGGTGCACTTTCGCGGATATGACGCCGAATAGCACTTGACGAAATATCCAATAGGGGCGAATCGATGAACCGGACTTTAGCCTGCGTGCCCGGGACCTGCCCCTCCCACGCTGACAGATCCACCTCGTCGCCGGGGCGGCGGATCACACCAATTTCGTGGCAGGCAGCTACCAGTTCGGCAGGACGCTCCCAGGTTGGCAGATCGTGCAAGGAATCGCCACCAATCAGCAAGATCAGGTCTGCGGATGGGCGTTCGTCTGCCAGCAATCGCATGGTATCCACTGTATAGTGCGGACCGGGCCGATCCATTTCGATGCGTGAAAGCTCAAATTTCGGATTGTCAGCTATGGCAAGCTCCAGCATCCTCAGTCTATGTTCAAGCGGCCTGACGCGCTGGTCGAGCTTGTGA
>JASFRG010000087.1:0-20292 GCA_050115035.1 Anaerolineales bacterium
GATTCTATAACTGCACAGCCCAGTCGAATTCGACTGGGCTGCTGTTTGTTAAGGAGAAAAGATACTTTACAAAAACGAAAAGAGTGAAAACACCTAACAAAGTTGTATGGAAAAAAGCTTGTAAGTCTGATACTGGTTCCATATAATGCAATATGAAAATTATTTCATTCAAAAACCTATAGAAAGGAGATAAATGCTATGTTATTCGCCCCGAAAGAAAAAGAAAAAGGCCAGGGTCTGGTAGAGTATGCTCTGATCCTTGTTTTGGTTGCTATCGTTGTTATTGCGGTCCTCATGCTGCTTGGCCCGATCATCGCCAACGTGTTCAGCACCCTCAATACCAGCCTTTCCAGCGTCGGTTCCTAAGTAAGATTCTATAACTGCACAGCCCAGTCGAATTCGACTGGGCTGCTGTTTGTTAAGGAGAAAAGATACTTTACAAAAACGAAAAGAGTGAAAACACCTAACAAAGTTGTATGGAAAAAAGCTTGTAAGTCCAATAGTGGTCCAATATAATGCAATGTGAGAATTATTTCGCTCAAAAACCTATAGAAAGGAGATAAGCTATGTTATTCGCCCCGAAAGAAAAAGAGAAAGGGCAAGGTCTGGTGGAGTATGCTCTGATCCTTGTTTTGGTTGCTATCGTTGTTATTGCGGTCCTCATGCTGCTTGGCCCGATCATCGCCAACGTATTCAGCACTATCAACAGTAGTATTTCAAGTACATAAATAGTATTTACAGCATTTTCTTGTTACCTGCTGGAATTTCGCTTTCTTTGAACAATCCCTGCTTAGCAGGGATTGTTCTGCTTTTAAAGTATTTCAATCTACTTTTGAGAAAAGCTCGTTCGATAAAAAGGATAATCTGTTAAAAATGGATGACAGATTACTCGATTCATTCCACAATCTGAACTTGTCTCTCCACCTCAAACCACATCTCTATCCCATCTGTTGTGACTTCAATCCAGCCGTTGTGATCGGTTCGTAAGATTGGGTAGTCCTCAATTGTTCCCAATGTTTCCTCGTGTGGCAGGCCATCCGGGTCACCAGCAGCAACATCGAGAACGATAAGTTGTGGATTTACATTCTTAATCCATTCAGGAGGATTTATCGGAGCAAAACCCGAATCCGCTATCAGGAGCAATGATGTTACCTTGATATCTTCACCATAATTAAGCTCTTCCAGGGCACTGAAGTTCATTCCTACTGGGAGTAAGGCCTGAAATTCATTCCATTTGAGCAGCAAGACGGCACCCCGTGAATTGACATTAAGGATTTTCAATATAGCCCCATTGCCTAGGTCAAGCTCGGAGCCGGTTTCCGCCTGCGTAACCGGAATGGATTGGTCAATAAACCACTCATCCAGATTACGTGCGGAAAAAGAAGCTTCCACATTTCCAGCCCAGAGCACATTATCCGGTGGGATACGTTCGACAACACGCGGCAGACCGGAAAGTTGATTCTCCTGTGTGGAGGCGATAATCAGCCAATCAAGTGCCCGCTTGAAGGGGGGTAAACGACGCCCTAGGCCATCTGAAAGCAGGGACGCACTTGGACCACCGTTGATCAGGACGTGGCGACCGGTAGGCGTCTCGATCAGAATTCCATCTGCGGAGCCGACATCCAGGAAGGTGACATGTAGATTCCCATCAGGAGTGGTGAAGGCAGACCGCCAGGTCACCATGACAACAACCGTCAGGACAGTGGCAATTAAAATAGCGGGGATCGTAGGGAGATTGGCCTGTTCGCCGGAAAAAAAATCTTTTATACGGTGGCGGGCAAAGGTCCAGGTAAAGAGCGCTGCGTAAAATAAAATGACAAACCAGAGTGAAATGTCTCCCAGCACGATGACGCCGTTCGGCAGTAGAGCGAATAATTCCACCAGGCGAATGGTGTATGCGACAAATGGCCAGGCAGCGTAGGCAGCAACTGCGCCAAGCGGCAACCAAATCAAGCTGAGGATCACAGCAATGCCACCAACGATCATCACAGCCGGTTGAACCGGCAGGATAAATGGGTTGGCAATCAAAGAGACCAGCGAGATGCGCTTGAAATGGTAAGCCATAATCGGCAGCGTTGTCAGTTGCGCGGCCAATGTGAGTAGAAAGTACTCGGAGACCGGAGCGGCTACTTTTTGAGCCGTGCCAGGTGATGTGTAACGCGTAATGACATTAACTGCCCAGTTTTGGAATGGTTCCGCATACAGGATAAGGCCGAGCGTGGCAAAGAAGGAAAGCTGGAAACCGACGTCCCAGGGGATATATGGATTAAAAATAGCCATGATAACGGCAGACAGCATTAACGCATTCAAGCCATCGTTACGACGACCCAACAGACGGATAAAGAGAGCTAAACTGCCCATAATAGCTGCACGGACAACTGCCGCATCTGCACCGACCAGGAAAGTGTAGAGCGCAATTCCCAGAATGGCAACAATCGAGCCGCGCAACTGGCCAAGCAATCGGCTAAAGAGTGCGAAGAATAAACCGGCAATAATGGCAATGTTAAATCCGGAGATGGCGATGATGTGCGCTGTACCAGTATCTTTAAACGCCTGTTGTAAGTCGGCAGGCAAACCTGTATCAACACCCAGGAGGATGCCTGCCAGCAGAGAAGCTTCGGGATCAGGGAAAATCAGGTAGATATTCTTAAGTGCTTTGTCCTTGAAAGCGTAGATCGCTTTCCTGATAGGATTACCGCCCTCACCGGGCAAACGAGTGACCTCGGTTTGAGACATATAAGAGTGGACACCTTGGCGAGCAAGATAATCACGATAGGAAAAATCTTCATTTTCTGGCGGCGTGACCAGCTTCCCGCGGATGCGGATGCGTTCGCCGTATTCATAGGTCTCATTGGGGAAGACGCGCACAAGGAGTTGCCCTTCCACAGGTAAATCACCGGAACCGGTATCGACAGCCTCTACGTTCAGACGTAGATTTGTGTAGGAATCGCGGTAGTCTGGCGGTTCAGCCAGAGTCCCGGTGACCAGTAGCTCATAGTCACGGTCGTTGTACCATGCTATGTGGAACGCGTCGATTTTCGGTTGACGAAGTTGGTAGTTCAATCCACCCAGGCAGAAACTCACAAAGGATAGGACAATGACCAGATATGTTCTTGTAGAAAGATGGAGCCACTCTGCCGGTTTGTTCGGTCGGAACGCAAATAATAGAAAAACTCCTGCCAGGATTAGCCAGATATCATAGGTGAATGAAACCTGACTGGCTAGGATAATCCCGCCCAAGAAGGCCAGTGAAAGCCAGAAAAATGGCAGTGCTCGAAAACGGTTCAAAGGTGTTTGGTCCACAGAAATCTCTCATTGCGATTGTACAACGAAATGACGGATAACACCAAGCAAGTATAATTCGGTCAATCTACGAAATTAAGGAATGGCATGGCAGAGTCGAAATTGATTTTAGTTACCGGAGCAACTGGATATGTAGGAGGCAGACTGGTTCCTAGGCTTGTTGAAGCAGGATACCATGTCCGATGCATGTCGCGCGATCCGGAGCGATTGAAAGGCCGTTCGTGGCGGGAGCAGGTTGAAGTCGTGCAGGGCGATGCGATGGATAAAGAGTCGGTCGTAGCGGCGATGCAGGGCGTTTCTGTTGCATATTATTTGATCCATGGTTTTCAAGGAGACAAACTGGATGCCCGGCGCGATATGACCGCGGCGCGTAATTTTGCCGCGGCCTCTGAAGAAGCAGGGGTAGAGCGAATTATCTACCTGGGAGAGTTGGTCGATACCACGGGATATCTCTCGCCATATTTGCGCGCCCGGCACGAGACCGGATATATCTTGCGCTGGAACAGCCATATTCCGGTGACTGAGTTCAGAGCCGGTATGATCGTTGGTTCGGGAAGTGTATTATTCGAGATGATCCGCTACCTGTCTGAGCGTGAATTTTTGTTCATCTGTCCACGCTGGTTCTTCTCGATGGCCCAACCGATCGCCATCCGTGATGTGCTGTCATACCTGGTGGAAGCGCTCGAAACCGCCGAGAGCGAAGGCAAGATGATCGAGATTGGTGGGGCGGACCGCCTTACGTATGCGGATATGTTGTTTGCTTATGCAAAAGAGCGTGGGTTGAAACGCTTCCTGATCCCTACCCCATTTTATGCGCCGCGGCTGTCTGCTTTCTGGATACACATGGTGACACCCATACACTGGCGCATTGTACTGCCATTGATCGAAGGCTTGCGGGCAAAGTTGGTGGTACACGATGATCTGGCCAAGGAACTTTTCCCACAGATCAAACCACTTGATTTTCAAACGGCTACTTACCTTGCTTTGCGGCGCGTCAAAATCGATAGAGTGGAAACATCCTGGTCAGATGCGCTGGTAACCACTGCCGGAGATGTCAAACCTTATACCTTCACGGTCGAAGAAGGCTTGATGATCGAAAAGCGACAGATCGTGGTCGAATTGCCTCCCGAACCGATTTTTCGTGCTTACACTGGCTTGGGTGGGGACCGCGGCTGGCTGTACATGGATTGGGCCTGGGCAGTCCGTGGCTGGCTGGACAAGCTGGTCGGTGGTGTGGGGTTACGGCGCGGTCGCAGACACCCGGATGAGATATGGACGGGAGAGTCCCTTGATTTCTGGCGCGTGGAAGCGATCGAGCCGAATCGCCTGATGCGCTTGCGAGCCGAGATGAAGGTTCCGGGGGATGCCTGGCTGCAATTCGAATCTATTCCACAAGAAGATGGAAAAACGCTCCTCAGGGTCAACGCCTATTTTGACGTACACGGCGTGATGGGATTGCTCTACTGGTATTCTATGTATCCTTTTCACAAATTCATTTTCGATGGATTGACCAATCGCCTGGCATCACGAGCGCGTGTGCTGGCACATGCTTATGGATAAAGACCTTGTTCTTGTTACCGGTGCAACTGGATACATTGCCAGCAGGCTGATTCCCCAATTACTAGAACGAGGCTATCGTGTTCGATGTTTGGCACGTCAGTCGCTTCGTCTCAAAGCCCGCGCCTGGTTCTCTTATGTGGAAGTATTCCTCGGCGATGTTATGAGCCCGTCAACGCTTGTGCCTGCTATGCAAGACGTCCACACGGCCTATTATCTGATTCACAATATGTCCAGCGGGCGGGGATATACATCTCTTGAAGCAACCGGTGCCAGAAATTTTGTCTCAGCCGCTGAAGATGCAGGCGTGAAGCAAATTATTTATTTGAGCGGGCTGGCCGATCCGCATGGAAAAATTGCTGCGCACATGCGTTCTCGCATTGAAACCGGGGATACTTTGCGTGAGGGAAACGTCCCGGTAACGGAATTTCGTGCAGGTGTGATTGTAGGCCCCGGCAGTATTTCGTTCGAGATGATCCGTTTTATGACCGAATTGATGCCAGTTATTTTTGGTCCGCTCTGGCTGCAGAATCAATCCCAGCCAATTGCCGCACAAAATGTGATCGAATACCTCTTGGCGGCGCTCGAAAACAGGAGTAGCCAACACCGGGTTTTTGAAATAGGCGGACCGGACCGAATGAGTTATGCTGATCTTATGCTTACGTATGGCCGACTGAGTGGACTATTCCGCAGATCAGTGACCGTGCCGGGCATCCCTCTTTGGTTTATGGCCATGGGGGTGGCCTGGATGACGCCAGTACCCGCCTCGATTGCTCGCCCCCTAGTAGATGGAATGCGTAGCGATAGTTTGGTTCGAGATGAAAGCGCTGGTCGTATTTATCCCGATATCAACCTGATCGGATATGAGGATGCGGTGAAAATCGCGCTGGATCAACTGCACCCAGCGCGTCTCGAACCAGTCTGGCGGGATTGTGACCAGGGGGTGAAGTTCATGAAGCACGAGGGCTTTTTCATCGACCATCGTTGTGAAACGGTGCAGGCTTCCCCCGAGAAAGTCTTTCAGGTGATTGCAGACCTCGGTGGAACGAATGGCTGGTTGTATGCAAACTGGTTGTGGACGTTACGGGGCCGGCTTGACCGTTTGGTTGGCGGGCCGGGGATGCGAAGACGTCGCGGTAGCTTGAGAGTCGAAGATGTGGTGGATTTTTATCGTGTTGAGTCTATCGAGAAAAATCAGTTGTTGCGCCTCTACTCCGAGCTAAGAGCGCCCGGCGAAGGCTGGATGGAATGGCGTGTTGAAAGCGTAGATGGTGTTACCAAATTGTCGCAGACCGGATTTTTTTCACCTCGTGGGTTCCTGGGTTTCGCGTACTGGTATGGGCTTAACCTGTTCCATAGAATGGTCTTCCGTGGATTGATCAAGGCGATTGCGCGGAGAAGTGAAGCGTGAAAAGCGTTGCACGATGGCTGCTCCTGCCTTTTGTTCTCGTTATTCTCCTTGCTATTGCTTATTCCCCGATACCGATTCCTCCCCAACTTGATTTTTTATCCATCTATCATGCAGACCTGGGGGTGCTGCGCGGAATCCCCCTCTACGATTTGACCGGGCAAGTGGATATGATTGCAGAACTGGCAAATGTCACGCCGGATCAGGTCGTGTTGTTGCCTTTTGTCTATCCGCCCTGGTATGCTTTGCTGACCCTGCCCCTAGCGTTGCTGACCATCGAGGTGGCGGCGCGGCTGTGGTTTGGATTGAACCTGCTGATGGTCACCCTGTTCGTCTGGTTGATAACAGATGGATGGTCAAACATCCGAAGGGTAATATCGCTTTTTTTGGCAGTTCTGTTTCTACCGGTTTTGGGCGCGCTCATCGTCGGGCAATTTGTGTTCCCTGTGCTGTTGGGGGCCGGGCTTCTGGTTTATGCCTTACAACGTGAAAACATGTGGCTGACAGCATTAGCCTTATTCCTGTTGACGTTCAAACCCCATATTGGCGGGCTGGTGTTCCTGGCCGGAATCGTTTTCCTATTCATGGAACGGACTCCCTTCGCGCGCCGCGCTCTGTGGACGACAGGTGGGGTTTTGCTATTGTTTTTCGCGGCCAGTTTTTTCGTGGATTCAGCCTGGCCGGTGCACTACTTTGAAACGCTGTTTGGATTTCGGGATGTCTCTCCCTGTGAGGGACTGTGCATCAGTGTCCCGATGGCGGTCACCTCGATGTTAGGGGCGGATTTTACGCAGGCGGTCTGGGTGGCGGGCATCCTGCTGGTGATATGGATCGGTTTGTTTCTGAGAACCAGGCCGGGGTTCTGGAAAGATGCGCCCCGATTGATCTCGGCAGGGTTCTGCATTACGTTGTTATCCAGTCCTTATCAATACAACTATGACTTTGTAGTTCTGCTCCTGCCACTTCTTTTGCTGGCCTCAACTATTCAAAAGCGACTCGACTGGCTGTGGCTGACGCTTGCCTATTTCCTGCCCTGGTTTGGTTTGATTTTCAGCCGTGGGGGAAATTATTTTTTGCTGTTCTCGGTTTTGCTGGTTACAGGGTTGATCTATTTTCGAGGCGCAGAGCAAGCTGCTTAAGCCTCTCTTACGGTCAGTGTGCGTCCGGCCGTTTTCTCTTTTTGTTTCCCCTAAGCAACCGCCAAACGGAAGTCATTTGAGCTTTATGAAATATTGAGATTAAGAAGAAAAATATCATACTGCAGACGATAAATATGTTCAGTCTCTCGATTCTTTCTAAGCGCGATTCAAGCGTTTCAATCCGGGAATCTTTTTCTTCGATTAATTGATACAGTCCTTGGATGGCCGCCAGAGAGATGCCACCGGCGTCGACGCTGCTGATGTGGAATTTATCCTCACCCGTGCCAAAAGCTGCGAAGAAATCTTGCGACATCGGGCCGATATGTCGAATCGAAGCCTCCTGACTTTTATAATTCCATTCTGAGATGGGGAGATCAACGACCCTTTCCAGGATTTGAAGCTGATTCACCTCTACAAAATTTTCCTTCATCCCACGGTCACTGGTGCTCGACCAGGACCCCGACCCGGGAGCGAGCGATACTCCTGTTATGGGATCGCCGTCCCCATCCACACCGGTCACGAACCGCACCCCGCCTGTTGCCCTGACCCCGAACTCATCTGCCCGCTCAGATAAAAAATCTGCCTCGACCGAATCGGCGAACAGAAATGCTCCCGGATGATCTTTAGACACAATCGCGCGATGGCCTCCGGCAAAGCTGTATTCGCTCAGAGCCTGGTTCAACAGGCCTCCGGAGATGACACTGTAATCGCCGCTGGCAAGATTTCCCTGACCGCCGCTGATGGTTGCATAGGCGCCGTTGGATTGGTTCCCCAGACCGCCTCCCACCGTTGACTGGTTGTTGCTGGCCAGGTTGCCTGCTCCGCCGCTCACAACCGCCCCTGAACCGCTGGCCTCGTTCTGAGTTCCGCCGCTGACGGTGGCATAAGTATCGCTGGCCAGGTTATAACTGCCACCGCCAACTGTGGCATCAGATGCGCTGGCCCGGTTGCGGATTCCGCCGCTGACCGTAGCGTGATGATTCTCCGCCGAATTACGGCTGCCACCGCCGACTGTTGAATCGCGTCCCGAAGCCTGGTTGGCATAGCCTCCGCTGACGGTAGCGTAAAGGTCCGTTGCCAGGTTTTCGCGTCCGCCCCCCACGCTGGCATAGGCTACGCTGGCCTCGTTCAGGTAGCCTCCACTGACCGTTGTGTGGTAGGCATCCGATACGTTTTTCGAGCCGCCGCTCATGGTCGAGAAGAGATCGTCAGTCTGCGCCTCAGGATTGTCATCATCGCGATTCAAATCGGATTTTGCAGTCAATCTTTCTTGCATAAGCGCTTCGAGTGCAACAAGGTCGGTGTTGGAAACCTGCACTGACAAAGATGCTTCGTCAATGTCTTCCGGTACAGAGTAAATGAAAACATACTGGTATTGAAAATCCTCGCCAGATTTATATTGAATGCCCTCCCCGCGCAGCTCCCAGTGGGCGTAGGCCAACTCGAAAGTTCGATCCGCTTGAAGCAACTTCAAATTTTCCTGCCCCCACGCCAACGCGTTTTGCGGCTTCTCAAAACCTTCCAATTGAGCCGTCACCATGCAGAACACAGCGCCCGTTTTGGGATAGTGCATGATGTAATGCACCGAGTAGCTGTTTCGAATTCCGGCATCGATGATTTTGACCTGGATATTCTCTGTTTGAATGGGAGAGTCGATGCCGGGAACCGGCGTTTTAGGTTGCAGTCTGTCACAGCCTGGTAATATTGCTGTCGTTAAAAAGAGCATAAGCCCCAGAATCCAATTATTTCTTTTCATCGTAACACCTCTTTATTACTGACGCCGGCGTGCGGTTGATCGCCTTATCGTTTTACTTTAAGTTGTTGTGGCTACTCCGCCGGGAACGACCAGTGGATGCTATGGAATCCCCACTTCTTATTCGTTTTAACCAACACCGCTGTGATGACGAAAGGCCATTTGGCTCCAACCCCGCGCATCCTATCGCGCAGACGGTTGACCCCGAAGTGGGTGGCATCCGTCAGGCGATCATCCAGGGATTTGGACTCATCCATCAGCAGATCGCGCATCTGTTCCAAATATAAGGGATAGGCCTCTTCATATTCGTTGCCGGAAGTAAGCGTGCCAGTGGTCGAGAACCAGGCCGTCTCCCCGTTGACGGTAATCACCGCACCTTGCACATCGATCTCGACTGCGCCCCAATAGGTCCAGTCGCCTTCGATGATCTCCCGGATGGAGTCATGCCCGTTGAACCACTCCCGCCCCCCGCGCTCCGAAGCGCCCACGCCGATCAGCTCGATCTCGTCGGTAGGGGCAAAGAGCTGCATAAACTCATCCAGTTTGGACTTGTCTCGGGTAGTGTAGCCGTCCTGGAATTTTTGGAGTACGGCGCGAACCAGACTTCTTTCAACTGACTTTGACATACTTTTCTTCTCCACAACAATCGATAGGTAAATCGTATCATAATTGCGCTTTTTCCATTGCAGTATAATTACCGTGCAAAGCCTTGACGAAAGAAGTTGAAGACCTTTCTGTTGAAGTACTTCGTCGCCCTCGAATTTACCCTTAAATGACAAAAACCATCTGCTTTCATCATAATGATCCCGACGGTCGCGCCAGCGGCGCGATCGTGCGCTATGCCTTGGGCTCAGATGTACAACTCATCGAAAGCGACTATGATGTTACGGCTATTCCCTGGGATGCGGTGACACAGACCGACAAAGTGATTGTTGTCGATTTCTCCTTCCCAGTGGAGGAAATGGTCAAGCTGGCAGACGGGCGTGAGTTGATCTGGATCGATCATCACAAAAGCGCCATCGCTGATTTCGAAGGGATTGCCGATAACTGGCCTGGCATCCGTGACATCTCCGAGGCTGCCTGTGTGTTGACCTGGAAATACTTCTTCCCTGAACGCTCCGTCCCTAAAGCCATTCTGTTGATCGGGGACCGCGATATCTGGCGCTGGGCCGAGGAAGATACCGGTCCGTTCAATGAGAGCCTGTACAACCGGGACCACGAGGCGGGAGACGCCGCTTTCTGGAAACTGTTGCTTGAAAATGACCAGCCCACGCTGGAAAAAATGATCGAGGAGGGAGCCTGGTTAAGGGAGATCAACCTCAGGAACGTAGCGCATATGATGGCGGCGCGCAGCTTCGAGGTCCGCTTTGAGGGCCATCACACATTGGCGGTCAACGCCAAAGGGAATGGTGACATTGGTAACTACGGTCGTGATCGCGGCTATGAGATCGTCTATTGTTATGCGGACCAGATGCAAAATGGTGTTTTGACCACCAACGTCACATTGTTTTCATCCAAAATAGATGTCTCTGTCATTGCGCACCGTTATGGAGGCGGCGGCCATGCGGGAGCAGCCGGGTTTTCCTTTCCGCGCGCTGCCACACCTTTTCCACCCGAGTCGGAAGTACAATGGTAATGCGACTCTTTACTTAATATTAACAGCTTTACGCTGAGAGGTGGGTATAATTATCTTATAAAAATTAGGATATGTTAGGAGTGCTTGTGAAGCCTGATCAACGGCAGCCATCGAAAAAACGCGGCTTTAGTTGGCTTTCCCCTCAACGTTTGCGGGCATGGCGTGAGTATCTTACAGCTTATTTGATGATCGCGCCCGCTACTAGTCTCATCTTTATCTTTGGAATATTTCCTGTAGGATTCGCTCTGTTTGTCAGTCTCTATAAGTGGAGGCTCAAACGGGGCGATTTTATTGGTTTAGCCAACTATACAAGCGCGGTTGGCTCTCTGGCGTACTTGCTGGTTTTCGCTTTAGGTGTGGGTTTTCTCCTGCTGGCTTTTTTCCAACTGCGACAGGTATACCGTTTGCTTGTAAACCAACGTCTGCGATTCTCCTTGCTGAATATACCCGGTATATTGATCGGGGCAGCTTTTTTGAGCTTCATCCGCTGGACTGTGGTGTTGCTGCCCAATTTGCTGGACATTGCCAATAAGATCACCGGCGTAGAAAAGACCCGGGAATTGTTCATGCAATTGTTGCGTGAAGCCTTCACAGTAGATGCTGTCCTGGCTGCGCGGGGGACAATGTACTGGTTGATCTTGGGTGCGTTGATTGCAGTGGCTGTGGCTATGTATTTCTGGCGCACACTCGAAACCTTGCAACGACAATTTGAATTGGCTGCCGGTTGGATTATGGCAGGGGCCGGTGTGATCTTACTGGTTTATGTCTATACAGAAATGATGACTGCTTATGAGCTTGCCGTGCAGACCGGGGAAGATCCCGGCATCATTCCCCAGATGGTCAGCATTGCCAGCGGGATTATCCTCCTTTTTATCGGCTGGAAACTCTGGCAGCGAGCACAGGATCAGCCCACCACACTCCTGTTCGTGCTGCGCTTAATGGGTGGCATGGTTTTCATCGTGGGTGGCTGGATTATGGTGGGGGAATTGCCCGTCATTGTAGCGGCAGGCGACCCGGATCTGTTTGTCGGTTTGCGAGCGACGCTCTTCTATTCGCTTGGAACGATCCCTTTTCAACTCAGTATATCCATCTTTTTAGCAGTCCTGCTTTTCCAGAATTTGAAGGGCTCGCAGTTCTTTCGCATGATGTACTTCATGACCTATGTGACTCCTGTAGTTGCCAGCGCTGCAGTGTTCCGTCAATTGTTTTCGAACCGCTTGCAGGCTCCTGTCAACGCCGGGATGAAGCTGCTCGGACTGGAGCCATTACAATGGCTGTGGGAACCGAAAGGCATCTTCCGTTTGATGGCGGCGAATTGGGGACTGGAGAATTGGCCCACCTGGGCAGACGGTCCCAGTTTAGCGCTGGTCGTTATTATGATTTATTCGATCTGGGTGTTTGTCGGCTACGATACGGTCATCTATCTGGCTGGCCTGGGCAATATCCCCAAAGAGTTGGGGGAATCTGCTGAAGTGGATGGCGCCAATAGCTGGCAGGTTTTTCGCCACATCACTTTCCCGCTGCTTTCCCCGACCACCTACTTCCTGACACTCATCTCAGTGATTGGCACGTTCAAGGCTTTTAATCATATCTGGGTCATGCGCCTGGATGCAGCGCTTGGCACTACCGACACATTCAGTGTGGTCATCTTCCTGGAGTTTTTTGAAAAGCTGCGTTACGGATATGCATCAGCAATGGCTTTTGTCCTCTTCATCATTATTCTGATGCTGACCTATATCAACAATAAAACGCAGGGATCGCGGGTGTTCTATGGCTAAATCAATGACCTCCACGTTAAACCGCACGCGGCACAAGCCATCCTGGATTGTAGTACGCAATTTTATGACTTATCTGTTTCTGTCCGTGGGTGTGCTCATCACGATCTTCCCGTTCATCTGGATGATATTGACTTCGTTGATGTCGTTGGGGGAAGCCCAGGGCACAAGAATCATTCCGTCGGAAATTCATCCGGAAAATTATGTAAACGCCTGGAATGAAGCCAGCTTCTCACTCTATATATGGAACAGTATCCGCATCACTCTCCTGACCCTGGCTGGCGAGCTGACCTTCAGCATTCTCGCCGCCTATGCCTTTGCGCGCATCAAATTCCCGGGCCGGGATCTTATCTTTACCACGCTGCTGAGTACGTTGATGATTCCGGCTATGGTGCTCATCATCCCCAACTTTTTGACTGTCACCTGGCTGGGGCGCATCGGCCCGATAAAATGGATCAATAACTGGCCCGCGCTGACGGTTCCATTCATGGGCAGTGTCTTCTCCATTTTTCTTTTGCGCCAGTTCTTTGCCCAGATTCCGGACGAATTATTCGATGCCGCCCAGATCGACGGCGCCGGACATCTGCGCTTCCTGTGGAGCGTGGTTTTGCCTCTTTCCAGAGCGCCTCTGATGGTCATTATCATCTTGTCCTTCATCGGCACCTGGAATGCCCTAGCCTGGCCGTTGCTGGTGACCAACTCGCCGGATTGGCGTCCAATCTCGGTTGGCCTGAACTCCTTTATTGGTGAAGCCGGTCAGATGACCAACCTGATGATGGCCGGGGCTGTCATCACCGTTATCCCCATTTTGGTGCTATATTTCTTTACGCAGAAACAATTCACTGAAAGCATTGCACGTAGTGGACTGAAAGGATAACTTTACAGGTAAGGAGGTGATTCTTCTCATAATATATTCGCTGAACAAAACCCCGTCGACTAATTAATAAACAACAAGGAGAACGAGAAACCATGTCCAACAAAATGTTAAAAATCATTGTCATGCTAATGGTAGTCTTCGCGCTTGCGTTGGCTGCCTGCGGCCCCGCCGCAACTGAAGAACCTGCTGCCCCTGCACAAGAGCCGACAGAAGAGCCCATGCCTGAACCGACCGAAGCGCCCATGGAAGAACCGACTGAAGCACCTGCCATGCCTGAGGTCGATCCAACCGGACAAACGGTCAGCTTCTGGCACGTGTGGGGTACCGGTGGACCCAGCGAGGCGTTGCTCGCCATTGTGGACGAGTTCAATGCAACCAATGAATGGGGCATTACCGTGGAAGCTGTTGATCAGGAAGACTACGCCCCTCTCGAAGATGCTTTCAATGCGGCTATTCAGTCTGGTGATCTGCCCGATCTGGTCACTGGATACTCCAACGCGATGGCCAACTGGTATGCTGTCGATTCTGTCGTTGACCTGGGCCCCTACATGAATGACGAAATGTTTGGTTTGTCGGACGAGGATTTGTCCGCTATCAATCAGGGCGCGCTCAATGGCGGCAAGGCACCGGATGGCACACAGTTTGCCTTCCCAATCAGCCAATCCGCAAACGTGCTTTTCTACAACTCTACGTGGGCTCAGGAACTCGGTTTCGATAATTCCCCATCCAACTGGGCTGAGTTCCAGGATCAGGCTTGTGCTGCGGCTGAGGCCAACAGCAGTGATGATAATCCCGATAACGATGGCACGGGCGGCCTGGTGCTTTATCCCAGCGCGTCCAATGTGGCTTCCTTCGTCTTCGCCAACGGCGGCGACATGCTCAATGATGCCGGCGACGGCTATGACTTCACCGATCAGACGGTTGTTGATGTTGCCAACTTCATGAAGGAGATGTGGGACGAAGGCTGTGCCTTCCCGACCGAGTCCTATCCGAACCCTGAGTTTGCCACACGCAAGGCGCTCTTTACAATGAGTTCGACCGCTGGCCTGCCTTATCAGGAAGCTGCGTTCGAAGCGGAAGATGCCATCCAGGATGACTGGACGATCATACCCTTCCCTGGAAAAGGTGGCGGTCAATCTGTGGATCTGTTCGGTCAGTATGTGGCCATTGCCAACACCAATCCTGAACGCATGATGGCCACCTGGCTCTTCGTCAAGTATTTCACTTCCCCCGAGGCGCAGGCCAAGTGGACCGAAGGCAGTAATTACTATCCGGTCAACACCGATGCCGTTTCCATGCTGGACACTTACATCAGCGAAAACCCGATCTGGTCGCACGGTCTGGACTTCATGCAGGATGGAAAGGCTGAACCGGCTTGGCCCTCCTGGACCAGCACCCGTCGCAGTGTGCAGGATACCTTCTTTGCCGTCCTGTCCGCCACCCCAGAAGAAATTCCGGGCTTGCTTGAGGATTTGAACGCCACAGCTCAACAGGCCATTGAAGAGACACAGTAATCACACTCTGTGAATGTTCTGAGTTTGCAAAAAGTGCCCACCGGCTTCAAGCCGGTGGGCACTTGCTAATTGAATGATTCCCGCTTGTTCACCTGCATTATAATCGCCGTGCTGTGCTGAGTCGCAAAGCCTCCCAGATCCATACAGTGGAGCCCATCAGTAGATGCTATCTTTGATGAGGTTGAGAAATGCGGAGAGCTATACAGCCGGATCATGATGGCGACGGAATGAAATATGGAGACAGCAAAACTAACCTCCCAGGAATTGTATGCCCAACTGTATGATGTGGCCGTATCCGATTGGCCCGGGGAAATCGACTTCTATCATGACCTGATGCAAAGGTTAAAATCCGATCAGGTAAACATGCTCGAGATTGCCTGTGGGACCGGGCGCGTCTCCCTGCAAATTGTCAGCGAGGACGTAACAATTACTGGATTGGATGTCTCGCCGGAACTGCTCCATATTGCCCGGGAGAAAAGCGCAGACCTCCAAAACGTCCGTTGGGTATTGGGGGATATGCGCGCGTTCGATCTCGGCCAGAAGTTTGACCTTGTAATCATTCCCGGACATTCCTTTCAATTCATGCTCACGCCTATGGATCAAGTTCAGTGTTTGAACTACATCAAACGGCATCTAAGGTCCAACGGTATGCTTGTGGTACATCTGGATCACCAGGATTTTAACTGGCTTGGAAGTTTACCTCGCCAGGTAACAGGAACTTATTCCGAGTGGCGTGAACTTAAACATCCGCTGACCGGGCACGTTGTTCGCACAGCCAATGAATGGATCTTCGAACCAGCGACTCAAACCGCAACTGTGACTACCGTGTGGGAAGAAATTGGGCTTGACAATATTGTGACCAATCGTTGGCAACGGAAGCCTATGCCGTTGCATTGTGTTTTCCGCTTCGAGATGGACCATTTGTTGAAAAGGATGGGATATGCAATCGAAGCCGTCTATGGTGATTTTTTCAAAAACCCCTTAATGGATGAGTCTGATCAAATGATATGGGTTGCAAGGAACGCATAATATGACCTTCTACATCATACGGCACGCAGCAAAAGAAAAAGGGGATTTTTATAACCCTGAACTATGCCACCAGGATGAGCCTATCAGCCAGGAGGGACAGGAGCAGGCTGAAAAGCTGGTCCCGTATTTTGCGGACAAAGGGATATCAAATATTTACATCAGCGCTTATATTCGCACGGGGCAAACCGCCGCGCCGCTCGCCACACACCTGGGCCTGCAAACGCTCATCGACGAGCGCCTGAACGAAATCGACAACGGGCTGTTCGATAACGCATCCGAAGAAGAGATCCGGGAGAGATTCCCCGTCGAGCTACAGATGTTGCACGAAGGCCGGGCTGATTTTCGTTTTCCCCAGGGAGAGACCGGCGCAGAAGCCCAGAAGCGCATCATCGACTTCCTGGACGAGAAGCGTGAAATCCATGGGGACGAAAATACGATCATGGTCAGCCATGAAGGCCTGATTCGGATCCTGATGTGTCACCTCACGAACAACCCCGTTTACCATCGTCGGCATTTCTACGTAGATTTTTGCGGCATCATGGAGATCAATTATCAGCCTGATTTTAGAGTCTGGAAACTGATGCGTTTCAATCAAACGTGCGCTTGAGAAAATTCGGTCCTCCCGAGGCTTCCACCCTTGATCAAAGCGTCTATAATGGGAATGAATACACCTCGAAAAACGATGTGGCGTATCGTTGATCCCGCTTGAAAAGGATGTTTTATGTTCGTACTCTACCTGGGCCTCGTGGGTTTTCTGGCTTTTATCATAGCGGTGGGAATTTTTGGGACCTGGTTGCGAAAGAATCCAACCATTGAGAATGCGGAAAAATCCGGCCGGATCATGCACTATCTGTTTTTTGCCGGGTTGGTTGCCCCGGCTGTGATCGTGCTGATTACCCCGGGGCTCTCACAACTGGATGGGATGATCGGCATCCCCTCGCTGCCATCCAATAACGTCCTTCTGATTTCGGGGGTCCTGCTTGCGTTTCCGGGCTTGTATTTGCTGGGAACCTCCAATAAGCTGCTGCGTTCTAAGGGCTATGGCGCGAACGCCTCTCAGCTGACGGATCGCATCGTCCAAACGAACATTTACGAACGCATCCGAAATCCAATGTCGCTTGGATATTATTTATGGGCGCTCAGCCTGGGGCTTATTTCAGAGTCAACGTTTGTTACGATTTTCGTTCTTCTGGGGTTCGTTCCGGCGCACATCTTCTTCCTCAAATATTTTGAGGAATTCGAGCTCGAACTTCGTTTTGGGGAATCGTATAAGCAATATAAACAGAAAGTGCCTTTTCTGATTCCAAAGTTGTAAATTCATAGTCGCAAATTTTTTCGAACACAAAACTGCTGCCCAGTACATTTTCAAGTGCGGGGTATAATTTCGCGTTTGCGCGCACATTTTTCACGGGAGCAGCTTTTTGACAGTACAGACTCGCCCGATCAGCTATCGGGAACTGATTACAACAAACGGAAATTTCCGCAACCTGTGGTTCGGGCAGATCATCAGCCTGATGGGTGATTGGTTCAACGTCATTGCAACGGCCATTCTGACGGCGCAGTTGACAGGCTCAGGGCTGGCGGTCGGTGCGCTGTTCGTCATCCGCGCGCTGGCCCAGTTCGTGACCGGTCCATTCGGAGGTGTGCTGGCCGACCGCTTCAACCGCAAGGCGATCCTGATCTGGGCAGACGTCCTGCGCTGCTTCATCGTACTGGGCTTCCTGCTGGTCGAAGACGCGAGCCACATCTGGCTGCTCTATACGCTGACCGCGCTGCAGCTCGGCATCAGCGGCATTTTCTTCCCTACCAAGGATTCAATCCTGCCGGACATCGCGCCGGAGGAGCAGATCGGCACGGCCAACGCGCTGACTTCCACCACCTGGTCGACCATGCTGGCATTGGGCGCCTTCCTGGGCGGGCAGGTGACCGGCGCCTGGGGGATCGCCCCCGCCATCGTGCTGGACGCCGCTTCTTACCTGCTTTCGGCCTGGTTCATCGGGCGAATGACATATTCCCAGACGACGGCCGAAGCCGAGACGGCGCTGACGCCCAGGCTCATCTTCCGGCAATATTTCCAGGGGCTGGGCTATCTCTTCAAGAACAGGGACATTCTTATCATCGCCGTCCAGAAGGCCTCCCTGATGCTGGGCGTTTCGGGCTTCAACGATGTGCTGCAGGTGGAACTGTCCAGCAAGATTTTCGTGGTGGGGGAAGGCGGCAGCACCAGCTTGGGCTGGCTGTATGCCATCGTCGGTGTCGGGACCGGGGTCAGCCCGATCATCGCGCGCTGGGCCACTGGCGACCGCGAACGCGCGCTGCGCTACGCCATCCTGACCGGATACGGCATCACGCTGGTGGGACTGGCGCTGATGTACCCGATCAGCAGTCTGGGGATGGTATTGACCGGCACGTTCTTCCGCGGATTCGGGATCGCCATCATCTGGGTCTTCTCGACTACGCTGCTGCTCAAAAAACTGCCCAACCGGGTGCGCGGACGCGTGCTCGGCACCGAGTTCGCGCTTCTGACGTTGGGGGGCGCGATCGGCTCGGGCCTGGGCGGTTACCTGCTGGATGCCTTTTCCGGATTCACATTGCAAAACCTGATTATGTTAATGGGCGCGCTGATGCTGACGTTCGGCATCAACTGGTTCGTCAACGGGGTCTGGAGTGGGAAGAAATTGGATGCTCCGGCAGTCGTAAAGTAGAGAAAATCAAGAGAAAAAACTCCGAGAAACTTATTCGGAGTTTTGATTTTATGCTGTTGATTTTCAGAAAACTTCGCAAGCGTTTTGCTCATAGGCTGTTACCCAAAGTCATTTCAAGCCGAGTTTCATTCTAATAAATTTTTGTACTCTCTCCGCTGCATCCAACGCTGATTCTGCGGTTTCCAGATCAAGCTTAATACCCGGATAACGCGCGATTACCGCATAGCGATCCAGTACTTGGAGATCGTTTTTAAGAATGGAGAAATCTTTATCGACTGAAACGCAAAGATCTAAGAGCGGCATAAGATCGTGTCTGCGTTCGAATTTGACTTGATATTCTTGT
Organism: Anaerolineales bacterium; assembly: GCA_050115035.1. Classification (GTDB taxonomy): domain Bacteria; phylum Chloroflexota; class Anaerolineae; order Anaerolineales; family Villigracilaceae; genus JAABUE01. The sequence goes on from JASFRG010000087.1 coordinate 19,040, forward strand.
AAATATGCCTTGAGATATTTTTCCGCACTTTGTTGGCAATGAAAACAGGCAGTATCAGGAATTGGGAATTCGCCCGCATGGAGCAAAACATCCGCACTTGCAAAATCCTCTTCAGCTTTTTCCACCCACTCAGCTGTTAGTTCGTTCATAAAGAACTTTCCCCTTTTTTGTGGCTTCGCGCAGGAACCAGTCCCCCAATTTTATTCGCTTTTCCAATACCTTCCGGGAACGAACAATAATATCCACGCGGAAAGATAGATCTGGCAGACTTTCTGCAATCTCTTTTATGGCAGTAAGCTCTCCCTCTGGTGTGTCCATGATCACCAGCAAATCCACGTCGCTCCAGGCTGTGGGGCTGCCATAGGCATGCGAGCCAAAGAGAATAATCTTTTCGGGTTCGAACTTTTCCGCGATATGATGCGCAATGGCGTGGATAGTTTTCATCGGAATGCGTGTGCGCTCTTTTAGCGGAGGCACTTGGAAGACTTCTGGCGTGGTCATAGGCAAATTATAAGTGATTTTAGGACAGATTGCAGCTCGTTCACTTATTCTCTATCCGAGCCTAGAGCGGATTTTGACCTGATCCTGCTGATGGGCACGCTGATGCTGGCCTTCGGGGTCAACTGGTTTGTGAACGGGGTATGGAGTATAAAAAGAGGGATGGTTTCTGCCCGGGCAGAGTAGACCAGGATTGAACGCGGACTGCCCGAGGTTGTGCCCAGCATAAGAACGCGAAATAGAATCGAGCAACGGGGATTTTTGGGGCTTGTCAAGAATCCGTGATAATATAGATAAACAAAGTCTAGTTTGCGCAAAGACTTCTGCCCCTTTCAAATTTTCTGCCGGAATGGAGAAATGTCCAAAGTATTATCGGCCAAAGAAAAGAAGTTAAAGATCCGCCTGGAAAAGGCCATGAAAAACGAGGATTTTTCACTCTTTACCAGAGGGCGTCGCTTTTTTGGGCTGTTGCCGAGTGACCCTCGTTGCACGACCTGCCTGGCGCCATTCGAAGGCCCCGGGGGAACGTTGGTAAAAGTTTTGATGGACAAAAGACGCTCAACTACCAATCCACTGATGTGCAATAAATGTGAAGACCTGATAAAGCGCCTGGAGTATGGGGTAGAAACAGAAATGAGCATGCTGTTTGCCGACATCCGTGGATCGACCCCGTTGGCAGAAGGGATGACCCCCACTGAGTTCAAAGAACTGATCGACCATTTCTATAGCGAGACCACGCACGTGCTCGCGCACAG
>JASFRG010000088.1:0-20111 GCA_050115035.1 Anaerolineales bacterium
CGTTATCTCTTCAGGTCCCAGCTTCGTGTCACGAGCCTCAACTTCATACTTCTCTATATGTACCGAGGTGAAGCGGTCTTCCTGCACGAGCCGTTCGGAAATAAGGATGGCATCTTCGAAGTTGCCGCCTTCCCAGGAAAGGAACGCCACGACTGCATTTTGACCTAGCGCCAATTCACCGCTTTCCGTCGAAGACGAGTCAGCAATGATGTCGCCGGCTTTGACAATTTGTCCTTTGACAACTGCCGGCCGCTGGTCGATACAGGTACTCTGATTAGAGCGTTGATATTTACGAAGCGGATAGGAATGCAAACCATCCTTCTCACGAATGACAATCGAACTACCAGTTACGGAGGTAACCTCTCCATCGGATTCCGCAACAATCACCTGTCCAGAATCAACAGCAGCATGGTATTCCATTCCGGTCGACACCAGGGGGATTTCGGGGCGTACTAAAGGAACAGCCTGTGCCTGCATGTTCGAGCCCATCAAAGCGCGGTTGGCATCGTCATGTTCAAGGAAGGGGATCAACGCAGCGCTGATACCCACAACCTGATGAGGGGCTACGTCCATGAACTGTATATTATCCGGATTTGAGAAGACAAAGCCTGAGTGATACCGGCTGGAAACTCGTTCCCGAACAAATTCATTGTCTGCCGTCAAAGGTGCATTTGCCTGGGCAATAACATATTTATCCTCTGCATCCGCAGACAGGTATTCAATCTCGTTTGAAACAAAAGGAACGATTTTTACCTCTTTACCGATCTTGGCCATTTTTTTGAACGCTTTCTCATCGATACGCTCTCCGGCCTCGACAAGAACAGTGCCTCTGGTATTTGTGACATCCTCTTTCGCTGTTCGTCCAATCAAGGTTTCATCATCACAGGAGAAAGATTTTAAAACCTTTCGGTATGGGGTTTCAATAAACCCGTATTCATTGACACGGGAAAAAGATGCCAGACGCCCGATCAAGCCGATGTTTGGGCCTTCCGGCGTTTCAATTGGACAAATACGTCCATAGTGTGAGTGATGGACATCTCGAACATCAAACCCTGCACGTTCACGGCGTAACCCACCAGGACCTAATGCAGAAAGTGTACGCTTGTGACGCAACTCTGCCAGCGGGTTGGTCTGGTCCATAAATTGTGACAATTGACTGGAGCCAAAAAACTCTCGCAAGGACGCAACCACTGGGCGAATATTCACCAGGGTGACGGGAGATAATTGCTCCTGGTCACGGATGGACATTCGCTCTTTGATCACGCGCTCCATACGTCGCAGGCCGATGCGCAATTTGTTCTGGATCAATTCGCCAACTGTTTTGACGCGGCGGTTGCCGAGGTGGTCGATATCATCTTGCTTCTCGACACCGTTATTGATCTGGATCATGCGGCGCACCAAGCGGACGATGTCCTCTTTGGTAACGTTCCGGTGGGGAATTGGAACTTTTAGATCGAGCTTCTGGTTCAGCTTATAACGACCCACGCGTTCGAGGTCATAATGACGCTGATCGAAGAGTTGTTCCTCAAGGAACTCGCGGGCGTTCTCCAATGTAGCGGGATCACCCGGGCGCATCTTGCGGAAAAACTCGATCAAGGCTGCTTCAGCGATCGTGTGACCGTCCGAGAGATCCCATTCCGGTTCCTGTCGTAACGTGGACGGAACGAACATACGCTCAGGGTTGTTGTCTACATCCTGGAAGAGGGATAGGATTTCCTCATCGGTACCAGTTTTTAATGCCGAATCGCCATTGCCATCATTGACAATCGCTAGAGCACGTAGAAAGACAGTGATCGGAACAGTACGTTTGCGGTTAAATTTGAGAATGATGTAATCGCTTTTACGGGTCTCGAACTCCATCCACGCACCACGGTCTGGGATGAGTTTTGCGGTCGCTAACGCGCGACCAGTTGAACGATCGACAGGGGCTTCGAAGTAAACACCTGGGGAGCGGATCAACTGCGAGACCACGACTCGTTCTGTTCCATTAATAATGAAGGTCCCTTTATCAGTCATCTCGGGGAAGTCACCCAAAAAGATGTCTTGCTTCATAGGCTCTGGCACGTCTGCACCCGCCAGGAGTACCGAAACATACAGCGGGCTGGAATAAGTCAGGTCACGTTCGACACATTCTTCAATTGTATGCTTGGGGTCCCCAAACCAATACTTCAGCCCCCATTGCTCTGACTCGGGGCTGCGGCTTGGAAAATAAAGTTTCATCCCTTTGTTGTAAGATTCAATCGGCGATATCTCATGGAAAAGGTCACCCAATCCATCTCTTTTCAGACGCTCAAAAGAATCAAGTTGTACTTCAATTAGGTCGGGTAAATTAAGTTTTACGGGAATGCGGGCAAAGTTCTTACGAGGCAAGGAAGATGCCATTCGTCTCTCCTGAACTAGTACTGGGCACGATTAACAACATGAATCCGTCCCACTAGTTTTAGCGGGACAGCAAACGTTGATTATAATCGAAAAATTGGGGTTCGGTCAAGCTGATTTTTATATTAATTTGAAACCCACTTGCACCTTGTTTTATAGACAAGTGCATTTTATCATAATTTTATAACTTTACATATAGAATGGGGTTCATTCTGATGTAGAATTCATAAAAATTCTCTAGGAGGCAGCATGGCATCCCTGACAAGCACCGAAGCTGTAATTGATGACAAACGAGAGATCTTTGGTTGGGCTATGTACGATTGGGCCAATTCCGCCTTTAGCACAACTGTTGGAACTGTATTTTTAGGTCCATATGTAGCCAGCTTAGCACGCAATGCTGCTGAGGTTGCTGGAACAACCAATGTGTCATTTTTAGGGATACCTGTTGCTCCAGATTCATTTCTTCCATATTGCATATCCTTCTCAGTGGGCATGCAAGTTCTTTTTCTTCCAATTCTTGGCGCCATCGCGGATTACTCTCATTTGCGCAAACAGATGATGCGCCTTTTTGCAACCATTGGCGCAGTTGCTACCATCTTTTTGTTTTTATTGACAGGCAACTTGTGGTGGCTAGGCGGTGTGCTTTTCATCATCGCCAATCTTGCATTCGGTGCTGCTATCGTTTTTTATAATGCCTACTTACCTGATATTGCCAGCGAAGAAAAACGTGACGGAGTTTCATCCTATGGCTGGGCTATGGGTTATCTTGGCGGTGGGATTCTGTTGGCACTTAATTTAGCTTTCTATCTATTCAGTGACAGGATTGGTGTTCCCGGTGATCTGGCAGTCCGCATCAACCTGGCATCAGCGGGTATTTGGTGGCTGGGGTTTTCATTTATCACTTGGGCACGCCTTCGGGCACGCCGCGCCTCGCGTGCCCTACCTGCCAAAGAAAATTACGCTACCATTGGATTCAAACAACTACGAAAAACCCTGAGTGAAGTCAACCATTTTCCTGAAACACTCAAATTCCTGTTAGCATATTTTCTTTATAACGATGGCATCCAAACCGTGATCGCGGTCTCTGCCACTTTCGCCGCTGCACCACTTCTTCAGGGTGGTTTGGAACTCGAACAACAGACTCTCACTGCGGTCATCTTAATGATCCAGTTTGTGGCTTTTGGTGGCGCGCTTCTTTGGGGGCGTCTTGCCAATTGGATCGGCGCCAAGCGCTCAATCATTGTCAGCCTTGTCATCTGGTCTGGCGTGGTAATCTATGCATATGGCGGTCTACAGGGAGATAGTGTTATCATCCAGTTCTTCATCATGGGGATGTTCATCGCCCTGGTTATGGGCGGCTCGCAAGCCATCAGCCGCAGCCTGTTCGCACAAATGATCCCAGATGGCAAAGAAGCCGAATTCTATTCCTTTTACGAAATCAGTGAACGCGGAACATCCTGGATCGGACCACTCATCTTTGGGTTGGCCAACCAATTGTTCGGTAGCCTGCGTTACGGTATTCTCTCGTTGATTTTCTTCTTTATTGCAGGATTGATCATTCTCCCATTCGTAAAAGTGGACAAAGCCATCGCGGACGTCAAGAAATACGACGCGGCTCGTTCCTGACATTGAACCTGTTACCGCCAAACAGGCCCGGGTGGAATCCCGGGCCTGTATTCGTAATCATGTAAATTTTTAGGATTGGCTACAACTTCGGCAATACAATCGTCTGTTGGTTCTGGTATTTCCCCTTTTTATCCGCGTAAGAAGTCTCACACTCATCATCCGCTTCAAAGAACAACACCTGCGCAATCCCCTCATTGGCATAGATTTTGGCCGGCAACGGCGTTGTATTGGATATCTCAAGCGTGACGAATCCCTCCCACTCTGGCTCAAAGGGCGTCACATTGATGATGATGCCACAGCGCGCATAGGTCGATTTGCCTAAACAGACTGTCAGCACCTTGCGTGGGATGCGGAAATATTCCACGGTGCGCGCCAGTGCAAATGAATTGGGCGGGATGACACACACATCCGCTTTAATATCAACCATACTTTGTGGGTCAAAATGCTTGGGATCCACTGTCGCGCCAAAGACATTCGTAAACACCTTGAATTCATCAGCCACGCGGATGTCGTACCCGTAAGATGAAACACCGTATGAAATGACATGGTCGCGCACTTGACCTTCTATAAATGGTTCGATCATGCGCTGTTCGGTTGCCATTTTGCGAATCCAGTAGTCTGGTTTCAAACCCATATTGACATTCTCCTTAAAAATTCTCTGGTGAAGTCTGCAACCTCACCAGAGAGAAATTAATCTAATGAAAATTTTCCGCGTTCCTGCATTTTCTGGCGAATATTTTTCTCGATTTCGAGAGCCTGTCCTTCCAACTCACGCACCTGATTTAGATATTGTTCACCGGCGGATGGATCAGGTAATGAGCTCACGTTGATGCGGACATTGTACCCCCCAGCCGTCAGACCGGCTTTTGCCATCGCTGCAGCGGAGGCCGCATCGCTGATAGCATTGACATTTGCCGATTCAACACACATTGAAGCCAATTCCATCACTTTGACCGCATCCTCAGCCACGTGCAGTGGAACATGCGCCGCATTGAGTGTTGCACTTTGGATTGAAGACCTCCGTGCATCTTTCTCTTCAGGTGTATTCTTTGGCAAGCGGTATGCGCCCATGACGGCTTCGAAGGCACCGGCGTCATCGTCAACAGCATACGTCAGTTCTTCACGCAGCTTCTCTGCATGCACGCGGACAGCCTGCATCTGGGCTTCGACCTCAGCATATTTCTTTTTGCCAATCGTCAAACCGGCCACCATCGCGACAAGTCCGGCGCCCATAGCCGCGGAGTACGCAGCGGCAGAACCTCCTCCAGGAGTGGGCGTGGGTGCAGCTAACTCATCGATGAACGATGGGCAATCCTGGGTCCCGTTCGAGGCGGAGTCTGCATACAGTCTGGATTCGAGGATCTGTTCTTTGTCAAAGGCATCCAACTGCGTATACCAAACCGCCGAGTCTACCAGGGCTTCTTGCGGGATCAAGCCAACAAGTTCGCTGTGATGGATACCCACCCCATAACGCTGGGCTTCTCGGCGGATGGTTTCCACCACCAGCGCAATCGGCGTTTTACGATAATCGGTCAGGTTCATGGAGACTTGGGCACGGCCTTCAACCAGCAATCCCAATGCTTTGACATAACGCAAGCCGCCCGATGAATGACGGACAGTCTTGGCGATTTTCTTGGCAATCTCGACATCGTCGCTGGTGAGATAGACATTGTATGCGATCAGATAACTGCGCGCGCCAATAACCGTCGCACCGGCGGGTCCCAATTGGGAGGGGCCAAAATCAGGTTTGCGGTCCGGATTGGAGATGATCTCTTCTTTAATACCTTCGTATTCCCCTTTGCGGATAGCAGCCAGGTTTACACGTTCAGGCTGCGCAGCCGCTTCTTCATATAAGTAAACAGGAATACCAAGCTCATCACCGACGCGCTGACCGAGGCGTTTGGCAATAGCCACACATTCATCCATGCTGACATCTGTGAGCGGGACAAACGGACACACATCGGTCGCGCCCATACGCGGATGCTCACCAGTATGTTTTTCCATGTCGATCAACTCGGCTGCTGTTTTGATGGCTCGATATGCGGACTCTTCCACAGCATGCGGCGGACCGGCGAAAGTGAGCACGGTACGGTTATGATCCATGTCCGACGATCGATCCAACAGATGGATTTCATCAACGGATGTGATCGCAGATATAATTTGATCAATGACTTCGGGACGGCGGGCTTCAGAAAAATTTGGGATACATTCAACAAGTTGAGGCATAAGGTTCCAGTTCTCTAATTTTTAGGGTATTGTTTTTTGAGACGCAGCAATTATACTCGCTACGTCCCGGCTGGTTCCTGTATTTTCCAACAAAGGTAAAATTATCTTGCAATGAAGATTCTTGAAACAAAAAGACTGACTCTCCGGCAAGTAGCTCTGGATGATGGCGAATTCGTTTTGGAACTTTTGAATGAACCATTATTCATTCAAAACATCGGCGATAGAGGTGTGCGGACTTTGGAGGATGCACGCAATTACATATCAGATAGAATTATTTCCAGCTATGAGAATTTAGGTTTCGGGATGTATCTGGTGACTCTGAAATATACAGGGGCTGCCGCCGGATTGTGCGGATTGGTAAAACGGAATGGTTTGAATGACGTTGATATTGGATATGCATTCTTATCGCGATATTGGTCAAAGGGATATGCAACCGAAGCAGCGCTGGCGGTAAAAGAGCACGCAAAGAATACGATTGGGATCAAACGTCTAGTTGCCATCACAGATCCAGCCAATCAAGGTTCAGTCCGCGTGCTTGAAAAAATCGGTCTCAAGTTTGAAAAAATGATCAGACTCTCAGAAGATGACATTGAATTGAAACTGTATGGGACAAATTTCCTTGGTTAGTTTTTCCTGCACAGCGAGACCACCCTTATGAGTAAACATGAACGTTCCGTCACTGAACTTGAACTTCGCCGCAACAACGGAGAGCTTGACACACGCAAATGGATCGCTCACGGCGGCATCGTCTATGATGTGACTGATTGCCCCAAATGGCAACTTGACATGCACGAACGTTTGCACTTCCCGGGTCAAGATTTGAGTTCAGAATTGCCGGATGCTCCTCACAAGAGTGATGTTTTTACCCGGCCGTGCGTTAAAATCGTTGGAAAACTTGAAGAAGTGTAAAACCTGTTGCATATTTCAGGGTTATTACTGCTAAATCCAACGCGCTTCCTGGAGGAGACATATGTACCAATTCTTCGCAAAGGATTTCATTGGTGGGGATTTTGCATTTATGGGGATAACCCATTTGATTGCACTGCTCAGTATCGTTCTGCTCAATATCTATTTGTTACGCTACCGAACTAAAAGCGAGAGCGACCGCTTAAAAATTCGCTGGATAATGGCCATCGTGCTGTGGATCAATGAAATAGGCTGGCACATCTGGAATGCATCTGTCGGTCAATGGAATATTCAGACCATGATTCCGTTACATGTGTGTAGTGTGCTGGTCTGGTTGGGCGGCGTCATGTTGGTCACCAAAAACTACACTATTTATGAGTTTGCATATTTCATGGGGATTGGCGGCGCGCTGCAAGCACTCCTGACTCCTGATTTGGGAATTTATGGCTTTCCACACTACCGCTTCTTCCAGACTTTCATCTCACATGGGCTGATTGTCACCTCTGCCATTTATATGACCAGTGTTGAAGGTTTCCGCCCCACATGGAAATCCTTTGGTCGCATTTTCATCGGTATGAACATTTATCTCATAATTGTTTTTTTCATCAACCAGGCCATCGGCAGTAACTATATGTTTGTAGCCCACAAGCCTGAAAACGCCAGTCTGTTGGATGCGCTCCCAGCCTGGCCTTGGTACATTCTGTGGCTGGAAGCCATTGGTCTTTTGACCTGCTTGATCCTCTATCTTCCATTCATTATCAAAGACCGGCGTGTGAAAGCCCAACCCGTTTAGCTGTAAGACTTGAGGTGGTGTGCTCCTGAGTTATGTACCATGAGGATCAATGAGTTGACAGGGCACTTGAGAAACTATAAGGACAAACTTAAGTCATCCATTGCCCCTGTGGTAATTCATGAAAAACACGGCATTATCCACTCTTTTGACCGATCATTTGAGCAAATCACTGCAAATTAGTGTATACTATTTATAGGCGCTTGTAAGCAAACATACATGCTTTTGGCTGAAAAGCAGCCTGATTGGATAAGGTCAAGGGGGAAGACCTTAAACTTTTCGGGATAACATTGTCTCCCAAATTACATACACGCTTTATCACAGAATAAAATCCCAAAAGTCTCTTCGCGTCCCTGTCCTGTTCGCAAGCCCAGGCCCAGAACGAACTATCCTTACCATTTCACAAATTTTGAGAGGTGAATAATGACTCAAACAAATTTTACAATCGGACAGATTGCCGAGATTTTGGAGTGCAAGGAGCACACGGTGCGGATGTTGCTCAATGTAGCAGGTGCGAATCCCAGACTGAGCGAATACAACCACAACATGGATGAAATCGTAGCCAGGCAAACCATCATGGACCTGGCATCCATGCGTGCCGATGGTATGATAGGCCGCAGACTGACGAGACTGCTTGGACCTTGGACAACTGAAAATTAGCTTGAAACACAAAAGTTAGCGGGGAAAAATTCGAGTAGGTTCGGTCGGTTAGCTATTTAAATTTTGCAAGTTGTTGTATAATAAAAATGCCGGTTAGTGAATATAACTAGCCGGTTTACTTACCCGGGGCGATGGCGGAATCGGCAGACGCAACGGACTTAAAATCCGTCGGTGGTGACACCATGAGGGTTCGACCCCCTCTCGCCCCACAACGCTCATGTCATTGCGAGCCCTTTAAAGGCGCGGCAATCTCATCCAAACGCAAGATTGCTTCGTTATTCACCTGCACTGCACCGTACGCATTGCGGTGAAAGTGTCGCTCCTCGCAATGACATATTCATCTAAAGGATACAATGCTTTTCAACCGTCAACAACTGGAAGAGATCGAAGATAAGAGTCTGGCCCCATATGGAATGCGCAGCCAGAACAGCAAAGGCCGCGCCTATCTCGACAGCGAACCAGACTATCGCACCGCCTTTCAGCGCGACCGAGACCGCATCATCCACACTACAGCCTTCCGCCGCCTGGAGCACAAAACACAGGTTTTTATCACCTATGAAGGCGATTATTATCGCACGCGGCTTACTCATACACTGGAGGTTGCCCAAATCGGTCGCACCATTGCCCGTACCCTGGGTGGCAATGAGGACCTGATCGAGGCCATCTGCCTGGCACACGACCTGGGGCATTCACCTTTTGGTCACGCCGGGGAAGCCATTCTGGCACGCCTGATGAAAGAACATGGCGGCTTTGACCATAACAAACAATCTCTGCGGATTGTCACGGAATTAGAGCAGCGCTACCCTGAATATCCCGGTCTCAATCTGACTTGGGAAGTGCGCGAAGGCATGGTCAAGCATGAATCCGAATATGACATCTCTGACGCCTCAGATTACAACCCCGATCTGCGTGGCAACCTCGAAGCACAGATCGCCAACGTAGCTGACGAATTAGCCTACACCGCTCACGACCTTGACGATGGCCTGCGCTCCGGTATGCTGACGCCCCGCATGCTGGAGGGGATCTCGCTCTGGGAAATCCTGACCGATCATATTAAATGGCGTGGACCAGAAATGGAAGAAGTTGCTCGCCACAAGCTGATCCGGGAACTGATCGGTATGGAGGTCACCGATCTGGTCACAGCGACGGATACTCACCTAAAGGAAAGCGGCGCCAAGTCACCATTAGATATTCAGAAACTATCCTATAATGTGATCGGCTTTAGTGAAGAAATGAGCCGCCGAAACCGCGAATTGAAGGATTTTCTATATAATAAAATGTACCGACATTACAGAGTTGTGCGCATGCAAGTCAAAGCTGAGCAGATCGTAGAAGAAATATTCAATGCTTATCGAGATGAGCCCTCTACCCTACCAGAACAATTCCAGGCCTTCATCGATCAACGCGGTCTTGAACGCACAATCTGCGATTACATTGCTGGTATGACAGACCGTTATGCTATCGAAGAACATCAAAAACTTTTCAACCCATTAGAAAAACCGTAACCGGGACGAACAACCCAACTTTGCAAAAGACCCGGTAAAGACTAACCGGGTCTTGATTTTTATATATAAGCAATTGAAGAATTAAGAAAAGGAAACAATTATGGCAGAACCAACCTACCTCACAACTGAAGGTGCCGCACGTCTAAAAGCAGAACTCGAGGAACTGACAGGTCCCAAACGCGAAGAGCTGGCTGCGAGACTGCGCGCAGCCATTCAGATGGGTGATCTTTCTGAGAATGCTGATTACACAAAAGCCAAGGAAGATCAAGGGTTCCTTGAAGGACGAATTCAGGAATTGGAATATATCCTTGGGAACGCGGTCATCATTGAAGAAAACGGCAGCAAAGATGTTGTGGGGATCGGTTCGCACGTCACCATTCAAGAGGGAGATTTTCCGGAAGAAACCTATCATCTAGTCGGGCCGACAGAAGCGGATCCATCCAAAGGGAAAATTTCCCACGAATCCCCTATCGGGTTGGCGCTTATAAATCATAAGGTTGGGGAAATGGTTGAAGCGGAAACGCCGGGGGGCGTGCTTAAACTCAAGATTTTGAAAATAGACTGAAACCCGAGAAAGTTGTGTTAAAACGAAAAGGCTGGGCATTGAACCCAGCCTTTTATCATTTATCTAACTCAACCTCAACTAGGAGTTATCCTTCTTTTGGCCAGATTGCCAGTTCCAGGGTTACGCGATCAAAATAGCTTTCGGGTGGTAACGCGCCGTCTCCGTACTCCAGATCATTAACTGTTACAAGCAGTTGGAGTGTGGCAGTTTCAAGAATGATCTGACCCTGCGGTTCAAGCATGACCAACTCACCTTTGGCTTCGAGACGTGAGCGCAGTTCGGGGTCATCGAATGCATGCGCACTCATCAGCACTTTGGTCGCAGTTTTTATATCATTCTTATCGAAAAGCCAGACTTCCAAAGCTGTTACTTTTTTGGGATCACCAACGCCAATTGTCTCAGACACACCTACCCCATACTCACCCAGGAAGTCACCACCCTGTGTGTCGATGCTGAAGGATTCGTCATACAGATCGTCGCCCATGACGTAAGTAGTCATCGTTTGTGTGATTGGAGGAGCCAAACCAAGCGACTGAAAGTCCGTTCTTTCGGCTTGACGATTTACATCTGCAGCATGCATGGCTGCCGACGCTTCGCCACGTGGTTTCAATCTGAACACATTGCGTAGAAGGTAAAAGGCACCAAACACAACTACTGCCAAAATCAAGATACCGGCCACACTGATCACAATCGCGCTCGTAGAGAATCCCCCTTCTTCTGGTTGAGGTTCCTCACCAGGCTCGATAGCGCCTCTGGCTGATGTGATTACCTGCTGATAATTCGAGATAGCCACCGGATCCAGTCCCTGCGGGTCTTGCGTTACCGTAGTAAACGCCTGGGGGGCAGCCTCTCCCAGGTCATCCCAACGCTGTACCGCCATAGGCTGATTGCCATTCACACGAAACGAATCGATCGCCATACGCATATAATCGGCTTGCAAATCTGCGCGTAAAACCTCAGGGGTAGCATCCGTCCATTGCACTGGCCAGATACCCCAGCCGATTATCAGCCCAATGATCAGGCCGGCTATCACCCCTAAAGTTGCAGCGATTGCCGGTTTCTTGATATAAACTTCGAGTACTTGGAGTAATGCGGCCATAATTTATCCCTTCATATCTCGTATAGAGCAAATCTTTCCATATTATATACTAAACATACCCGAAAAACACATCTCCCAAAAAAATAATTCTTTTTGGGAATGACGACTTTTCATTCTTACTTATCCGTGAATAAGTTTATCTACCGGGCTGATTCAGGAATAACATTATCCTGAAGGAAAGTTTCTTCACACTTGATACATTGCACCTCGCGTTTGTTGGCGATGACCAGCAAGCCCCCACAATTTGGGCAGGGCTGTTCGATCGGTCGCTTCCAGGAAGTAAAGTCACATTCTGGATAATTGTTACAACCAAAGAATGTACGACCTTTGCGTGTTTTACGTTCAACGAGGTCACCACCATCTTGTGGACAGGTTACGCCAATTTTCTCCAGCCATGGTTCGGTATGACGACAATCCGGAAAACCGCTACACGAGATAAATTTGCCATAGCGTCCGTAGCGAATGACCAGTTCCCGACCGCACTTGGGACAAGCACGCCCGATAGGTTCCGGTTCCGACTTGACAACCGGCATATCCTCTTGCGCCTTTTCAACCTTCTTGGAGAACGGGCCGTAAAACTCGTCCATAATCTTGACCCACTCAGCATCACCAGTAGCAATTTTGTCCAGGTCTTCTTCCATCCGAGCAGTAAAGTTGTAATCCACGATCTCAGGAAAATACTTCACGATTAAATCATTGACGAGCATGCCCGTTTCAGTTGGCACTAAGCGTTTATCCTCGCGATAGACATATCCGCGCGTCTGAATTGTAGATAACGTGGGTGCATAAGTAGACGGGCGTCCAATCCCATTTTCTTCGAGAACCTGAACCAGGGATGCTTCTGAGTAACGTGGCGGTGGCTGCGTGAAATGTTGTTCGGGTATCAAACGAATCAATTCCTGTTTTTGTCCCTCGGCCACACCCGCCGGAATCTTGACATTTTCCTCTTCACGTCGTTTGGCTTCTTCCCCTATCGTTTCTTCGTAAACGACCAAAAAACCAGGGAATTTGACAGCCGAACCGGAGGCTCGCATCAGATATTCGTGCGCCTTAGTGGTTCCCGTCACTTCAACCTGTAACGTGTCATAGACCGCCGCTTCCATCTGCGAGGCGACAAAGCGCTGCCAGATCAAGCGATACAGTTTGAACATCGCTGGCTCAAGAAACGGCTTGACCTTATCCGGATCACGCATTACGGAGGTCGGGCGAATGGCTTCATGCGCTTCCTGCGCACCTTTCGCCTTAGATTTGTATTGAGGCGGATTCGTGGGCAGGAAATCTGCACCGTATTTGTTTGTTACATATGCGCGAGCCTCTTTTTGCGCCAGCGCCGAAACATTGGGCGAATCGGTACGCATGTAGGTGATCAAACCGGTCGTGCCGCCTTCGCCTATATCCTTGCCTTCATACAATCCCTGCGCTAATCCCATTGTCCGCTTGGCTGTGAAGCCCAGCTTTCGGGAGGCATCCTGTTGCAAAGTAGAGGTAACAAACGGAGCAGCAGGATTTCGTTTACGTTCGCCGCGTTTGACCTTTGTTATGGTGTAATCAGCCGTTTCCATATCGATCAAAATGGGCTTGACGACCTCCTCGCTGGGCAACTCGGGATCCTCCCCGTCAATTTTCGCAAGTTTCGTGACGAAAGTGGACTTCAAGCTTTCCGGTTTCAACTCAGCCCCAATTGTCCAATACTCAACCGGAATAAAATCTTCGATCTCTCGCTCTCTCTCGACGATCAGCTTGAGAGCCACCGATTGAACACGTCCAGCTGAAAGACGGCTGCGCACCTTCTCCCATAGAATGGGGCTGATGCTGTAACCGACCAGTCGGTCCAGAATGCGCCGCGCTTGTTGTGCATCCACCAGATCAGAGTTGATATCGCGCGGATGTGAAAAGGCTTCATTAATCGCCGGTTCCGTGATCTCGTGGAAAACGACGCGCTTCGTCAAATCCGGCTCGATTTCTGCGGCTTCCATCAGGTGCCAGGCAATCGCCTCACCCTCACGGTCCGGGTCGGTCGCCAGATAGACTTCTTCGGCTTTTTTAGCTAACTTCTTAAGCTCTTTGACAACCTCTCTTTTTTCATTCGGCACCCGATATTTAGGGGTGAAATGATTATCCACATCTACCGATAATTGCGAACGTAATAGATCACGCACGTGACCTACTGAGGCTTTGACAGTATATCCTTTTCCCAAAAAACGTCCCACCGTTCGAGCTTTGGCTGGCGATTCAACAATCACCAGTTTGCCTTTACGCTTGATCTTTGGTTTTGTTTGTTTCGGTTTTGGCGGAACCAACCCTTCATGCGCAGGTGTCCTGCCCATGCGATATAGCTTCGTCCCGCAAACACCACAAGTGCCGGTAGTCACAGGCGAAGCTTTGGCATTAAATGTTGCCTCCGGGTCTTGTATCTCTCGTTTTGTCTTGCACTTCATGCAATAGGCTTCCATAAACTCTCCAATAAATCCATCCTTCGGACAGACAAACTATAAATATTTCTCTTGACGGTGTTTTTTCAAATGTCCTACAACATCACGCACTTTCTGCGCCTGATCTGATTTGCACACCAGCAAAACGTCTCCTGTATCGACAAGGACCATGTCGTCCACGCCAATAGTGACAACAAGACGTTGGATATCATTACTATACACAAGCGAATTATGCGTATCGATGGCAAGGTGCTGCGCATTCTGAGCAATGTTCCCATTCATGTCCGGTAAAAGCACTTCCAAAAGGGAGTCCCAGGAACCGACATCGCTCCATCCCAGGCCGCCAGCCGGTAGCACCGCAACCATTTCCGCATTTTCCATGATACCAAAATCAACAGTCTCGTTTTTTAGATCATACCAAAGTGAATCGAGCATTTCATTCCGTCGAGGCGAGTCCCATACCTCGGAAATTTGTGTAACTGCGTCACCAAGTTGAGGCATCTGTTTATCGATCTCAGCCAAAATATCCTTCGCACGCCAGATGAACATGCCGCTGTTCCAGGAATGATCGCCAGTGCGCAGCAATTGTTGGGCTGTCTTTTCATCCGGCTTCTCGATAAATCGTTTGGCTGTATACACGGGATATTTAAACTCTCCGTCTAAAGCCTCCCCCTGTTGGATATAGCCATACGCAGTGGAGGGGTAGGTCGGCGTGATGCCGAGTGTGACCAAATAACCCTTTTCCGCGACCTGGAAAGCAGCGCGCATCAAGTAATGAAATAAATCGCGGTTACGAATAAAATGATCGGAAGGCAACACCGACATCATTGCATCCGGGTCACGTCGCTGGAGTACCGCAGCTGCCAACCCGACGACAGAGGCTGTGCCGCGTGGAGCGGGTTCTATCAGATAATTCTCCAATGGGATCTCCGGAGTCTGCTTCTGCATTTCACTCGCCTGCTCGGTCACCGTCACAACCAGAATCCGCTCAGGCGGAAAAAAGTTTTCCAGGCGCGTTACCGTGCTCTGGAAAAGAGTCTTATCCTCGAGCAGGGGCAGCAATTGTTTGGGGCGTTCCCTGCGCGAAACGGGCCATAATCGTGTACCGCCTCCGCCCGCCATAATTACAGCATAGGTATGTTCAATATTATTCATCATCCACCAAATAGCCAGATTGTACCTCACGCACAGCTACATATTGCATATTCCCCACCTGACGTACCATACCCTTAAGTTCCATCATCACAAGTGTTGAAGAGACTTTCCGGACCGGTAAATCAGTTTGATTCCGAATCTCATCGATGTGTAGAGGCTCCGCCCCCAGTGTATCCAACAGCTTAGCCTCCACATTATCGGCAGGCAAGGCTTTGCGGGCAGCCTTGTGCTGGCCAACGCGTGTCAAATTCAGCCTTTGCATAATATCGTCAGTACTCAAAAGCGGTAGGGCGCCCTGCTGAATTAGTTTGTTCGTACCCTTGCTTTGTGGTGCAAAAATGTTACCGGGGACGGCAAAAACCTCCCGCCCTTGATCGGCGGCAAATTCTGCGGTAATTAGTGCGCCGCTGGTCTCGCCCGCTTCGACCACAACCACCGCCATGGAAAGCCCAGAAATGATTCGATTGTGTGGAGGAAAATTGGAGGCCTCCGGTGGAGTACCGGGAGCGTAATCACTCAACACAGCACCCTGCTCATATATCTGTTCTGCCGTTGCGCGATTTTCCGGTGGATAGATCCGGTCGACGCCCGAGCCTAACACGGCCAGGGTTCGCCCACCTGCTTTGAGTGCTGCTTTGTGGGCAATGGCATCTACACCGCGCGCTAACCCGCTGACAACGGTCACACCATTGGCAGCCAGAAATGAAGCGATTTCCTCAGTCACCTGGCGACCATAAGCGGTCACTCTTCGTGATCCCACGATGGCAACCGCCCAGTCATCTTCAACGGACAACGCACCCCGTAGATACAAAACTGGCGGTGGTTGCTCGATTTCCTTTAAGCGCTGGGGGTAGGTCTCATCCATCCAGGTCAGCACTTGGATATTTTTGGACTGAATCTGATCCCAGATACGGGACAGGTCCACTTTATCACGCAGGGCGACCAGACGTTCGATCAGCTTCCTGCTCAGGCCTGTTTCTGCCAGCTCAGCCGGGGCAGCATTCCACGCAGATTCCGCATCGCCGAAGCGATCCAGCAAGCGCTGGAAACGCACTGCGCCGATGCCTTTTACCAGAGTGAATCCAATCCAATAGCGTCTGTCGTTCATAAATAAAGAGCCCCCCAGAAGATGGCTAGATTAATCCGTCCAACAAGTGTACACGCATTTGACGGTCAGCAAGCTTGATATCTAGAATGACTGGGGGAATTGCGGGCAAAAGCACATCTTTGCCCTCCGCATCCCGCACCACATAGACATCGTTCGCGCCTGTCTCTATAATGTCGGCCAACACACCTAGGTCGTGGCCTTCATCTGTGACCACATTCAGACCGATCAATTGATGGTGATAGTATTCGCCCTCTGGCAATTTCGGTCGATTCGCCGCTGGCACATACACCCAGGTATTGCGATACAATCCCGCCTCTTCAGGGGATTTGATTCCGCGAAAGCGCACCAACATCCCGGAAGCATGCGGTCGTCGGCTGGCCACCACCATTGCTTGATACTGATCACCTACAAAAAGAGTCATTCCTGTTTTCAAGCGCTCGGGAAAATCCGTATGGACATCCATCAGTATTTCACCCTTGACGCCGTGCGGGCGGCGCAAAAATCCGACCACTAAATATTCAGGCTCGCCAATAGGCGGCGAGCCTGTTCCAGTCGTGGTCATGCTTCCCTTAGGGGACATTAAGGTTCCATTACATCGAGCGTGGCCTGTTTGCCATCGCGCTCGGCAGCCACTCGCAACATCGTGCGGATGGAATTGGCAACCCGCCCGTTTTTCCCGATTACACGGCCCATATCTTCTTTGGCTACGTTCAATTCCAGGCGCACGCGATTCCCATTTTGAGTCTCACGCACTTCTACCTGGTCGGGGTTTTCAACAAGGGATTTTGCGATATATTCAACGAGTGCCTTCATGGCATCTCCATTCAAAATATTAACACAGCCCGCCCCAGTACTGCAAGTCGGGCCGGGGAGTCAGGAAATAACTCAAGACTCCATGTCATTTGGGTACATTAATCGCTGCTGGTTTTTACTGTTATATTGCGGCTAGCTTCGGCTTCTTCAGCTTCCTTCATCAAGGCTACCAGATCTTCACCCTTTTTGAAGCGCTCCCAGCGATCCATCGTGCCAGCAGTTTTGAGAACCTGTTCCACAGACTCGGTCGGCTTGGCGCCATTCTGCATCCAGTGGAAAACACGGTCTTCTTTCACTGTCACGGTAGCAGGCTCCGTACGGGGATTGTAGAAGCCAATTATTTCGAGATAGCGTCCATCACGCGGACTTTCTTTATCTGCAGCCACGATTCGGTATGAGGGCTGTCCTCGCATACCGACGCGGCGAAATCGTAAACGAACCATTAGTTACGTTCTCCTTCAAAACTAATTATCAAATTTTAGAGCGGGGTCAAGCAAGGAGAGAGGGGATGCGTGAAAGGACGCGCTCACAAGTCTGTATCCCGCAGGGCATTATTTTACCAGAGAAATAATATAGGAAAAGAGCAAATGAACATTATCCAAATAAGCGACTCAAATCCCGTCCGCCTGTTTTCTTGATGCGCTTCATCACTTTTTGCAATTCACGGAACTGTTTGACCAGGTGGTTGACATCCTGCACTTCAACACCCGAACCAGCCGCAATGCGACGCCGGCGGGAAGCATTCAATACATCCGGGCGACGGCGTTCTTGCAGGGTCATTGAGTTGATGATAGCCTCACTGCGCTTCAATTGAGTTTCGACCTCATTCGGGTCAGCCTGGCGGGCGGCCTGCCCAAGTTGCCCGGGCAGCATTTCCATCATCTGGCCGAGCGGCCCCATCTTCTTCATCTGCTTCATCTGCTCGAGAAAATCTTCGAAGGTGAACTGTCCTTTCATCAGGCGCTCGGCCTGTTTCTGCGCAGACTGTTGATCAAAGGCAGCTTCGGCCTTTTCGATCAGGCCAATAACATCGCCCATTCCCAAGATACGAGATGAAAGGCGACCTGGGTCAAAAGTTTCAAGCGCATCCAGCTTTTCACCCGTCCCCAGGAATTTGATCGGAACTCCAGTCACCGAGCGAATGGAAATCGCCGCGCCTCCGCGTGCATCGCCATCCATTTTAGACATGATCAAGCCAGTCAGGGTCACTGAATCGCGGAACCCCTGCGCCACGTTGAGCGCTTCCTGACCAATCATGGCATCCACGACCAATAACGTCTCAACCGGTTCAACCCGCGTCCGAATAGCCTTCAACTCATCCATCAACTCCGCATCGAGTTGGGACCGACCAGCTGTGTCTACGATCATGACACTGAATCCGCCCTTTTGGGCTTTGTCAAATGCACGTGCCACCAGATCAGGTGGTTTTACATCTGCAGCGGCTTCTACAGGGACATCCAGGCGTTCCCCTAATTGTTGCAACTGCTGGATAGCTGCCGGGCGGTACGGGTCGCCTGCCACCAGCATGACGCGTTCACCCTTTGAGCGCAGCAATCGCGCCAGCTTCCCGGCAGCCGTGGTCTTACCTGAGCCCTGCAAGCCAACCAGCATCACCACACGCGGTTTGGGCCCAGAAAGATTTAGAGGTTCGGGCTCGCCCAGCGTACCAATCAACTCGTCGTTGACGATCTTGATAACTTGCTGACCAGGATTGAGCGCCTTCGAGACCTCTGCACCGACAGCACGTTCACGCACGCGGGCAACGAAATCCTTGACCACGCTGTAGTGCACGTCCGCTTCGAGCAATGCCAAACGGACCTCGCGCATGGCGGCGTCCACATCCGCTTCAGAGAGTTTGCCACGGCGGCGGAGCTGGTCAAAGACTTGATTGAGTCGTTCAGTAAGATTTTCAAACATAATTCCCTTTCGGTGTAGGCGAGGATTGTAGTGCGGAAGCAGGCTCAGGTCAAGGGATGAGCGATAGATGCGGTATAATGGGGTCTGCTTGACAATCCTTCCGTCTACGAGTAAAATCCTGGACGCTTAACAACCAAATAACTGGCCGAGATAGCTCAGTTGGTAGAGCACGCGACTGAAAATCGCGGTGTCGACAGTTCGATTCTGTCTCTCGGCACTCTCGGCCAACACAAGCGGCCGACCAACGCGGGTGTAGTTCAGTGGTAGAACGTCTCCTTGCCAAGGAGAAGGTCGTGGGTTCGAATCCCATCGCCCGCTCTGTTTCATTAAAAAGGCTGGAAGTTGCGCAGTCGAATTGTTTTTTTACGAACTGTGTAAGGAAGCAAATCATCAGCAAGTCATTAAACACGGCGTCGTGGCCAAGCTGGTAAGGCAAGGGTCTGCAAAACCCTGATCACGGGTTCGAGTCCCGTCGACGCCTCTAACACAAAAAAAACGACCCAAAAGGTCGCTTTTTTGTGTTTTTGTAGCTAAAAAGTGATCATAAACCACAATATTTTGTGCGGTGGCGTCTCTACGTAAAGACCCAATGAAAGACTTGATCAGGGTCTTAAAAACCCTTGCCTTAGCTATAATGGGCGTTAAAAGCGCACGGTTCACATCCACGAGGTCGGTGGGTAAGTGCCCCGAATGGAGTATCGAGTCCCTCCGCGCCCTCTGAGAGCCACCGTTTCGGTGGCTCTATTTTTTATTCTGGTAAATTTTGGATAGTCTCCCTATCAAGTGTTGATAGGTGGAACAGGTAAAGTAGTCAATAATTCTTGTAACAGCTCAGACGTTTACGCGACTGCGGGCAAGAAATTTGGTGCATAAGGCGAACGACGCATTGCCAATTTCAAGGCTTCGAAAGCGCTCAAGCCATTCTTGCGG
>JASFRG010000089.1:0-20000 GCA_050115035.1 Anaerolineales bacterium
ATATATCACTACCAACTCGCCCTAACGGTCTACAATCGCCAGGACTTTGCTGAGGGATGGGCTATGACCCAATACAATCTGGCTATGGGCTACTTCGACCGCATCGAAGGAGAGCGTGCCGAAAACATCGAGCAGGCTATACACCACGCTCATCTTGCCCAGCAGGTCTACACTATCAGTGATTACCCAGATAAATGGGCACTCACCCATCTCTGCTTAGCCGACACGTATCGCGATCGTATCCGTGGTGAGCGCGCTGATAACATCGAGCAAGCCATCCAACACTCAACGCATGCTTTGGCTATCTTCACCAGGAAAACCTATCCCCATGAATGGGCATTGACCCAAAATCATTTAGGTGCCAACTTTTCTGGGCGTATCCGTGGTGAGCGCGCTGATAACATCGAGCAAGCCATCTACTACTTCCAACTAGCATTGGAAATACATACCCTCACAGCATACCCTCGAGATTGGGCAATGATTCATTTCAATCTGGCTTCGGCCTACCATTACCGTATCCGCGGCGAGCACGCTGACAATCTAGAGATGGCCATCCAACACTGCCATCAAGCCCTACAGGTCTACACGCGCCAGGCACTACCACTAGAATGGGGTGGTGTGCAAAATAGCTTAGCGGTATGCTACTGCAACCGTATCCTCGGGGAGCGTGAGGACAACCTTGAGCAAGCAATCGACCACTTTCAGAAGGCATTGGAAATCAGAACCCGCGAGGCATCCCCTATACAATGGGCGAACACCCAGTTCAACTTAGCCATTGCTTTTACCCATCGCGTTCGTGGTGAGCGTGAAGAAAATTTCGAACAAGCCATATACCACTACCAACAAGCCCAAGAGGTATACTCCCACGAAGCCTTTTCTGAAGATTGGGCCAGGATTCAAGGTAATTTGGCTGCTGCCTACACTGAACGAATCAAAGGCGAGCACAGCGATAACATTGAGCGAGCCATCCACTACTGTCAGCAAGCCCTAAAAGTCTTCACTCTTCAAGGCTACCCAGAAAAGTGGGCTACGACCCAAAACAATTTTGGGGAGGCTTACAGGAAGCGAATTCTCGGGGAGCGCACTGATAACATCGAGCAGGCTATTTACCACTACCAGCAAGCGCTGAAGGTTTTCGATGCAGATTCTTTCCCCATCGATTGCCGGAGAACAGCATATTCATTGGGACAGGTATATGTAGAGAAAGAAGATTGGGCTTCAGCGCATACTCAGTTTGAGATCGCTATCCAGGCGGCCGATGTACTATACCAGTCATCATTTATTCCAGAAAGCCAACAGAGAGAAATCCAGACCAACACCGACCTATTCGATGATGGAGTTTCTACTTGCATGAGGCTAAAAGACAATCCGAGTTTCTGCAAAAAGGCGATGGTTCATGCAGAGGAGGGAAAGGCGCGCACATTTCTCGAACAGATGGGGCAGGCTGATTATCCACCACCTGCCGATGTGCCAAAGAAGCTGATCAAACTAGAGGGTGAGCTGCTGGATAGATTGCGGAACCTGGAGTACTCGCTAACGGATATAAATCTGGATGCTGAACGAAAGCGCGAGCTAGCTATCCTGCGCCGTGATGCCAGAAACGAACTTAATGAAGTGTGGCAAAAACTGGAAGGCGAATATAAAGGAGTTGAGGATTACCTCGAAATGCGGCGGGCGAAATCCCCATCCTGGGAAGATATGATCGAACTGGCGGAGCAGTTAGGAAGAAAGGCCGTAATGGTATTGTTTTACATGATGGAAAACGAGATTGAAGTCTTTATCCTGAGGGACGGATGGGATGCACCAAAAGTAATCAGTCTACCGATCACCCAGGATGAGCTATTTTACCGCTGCTTGCTCCCCTACGAGGATGAAATCCTGAACTTCCGCCCAGAAAGAATCGGCAATCGGGATTGGATTTCATTCGGCGAAAAGCTACTGGCACCTTTAGATGATTACCTGGAGGGTGTTGAGATTGTGTACTTCATTCCTCACGACTTATTACACATCATTCCCTTGCATGCCCTTAATACTAATGGGGAACCATTCATCAAGAAGTACCAGGTCGCATATGCTCCATCCGCCGGCGTGCTGATGCGCACGCTAAGGCATCATGGGGATCGTGGACAAATTGAGAAAGGTTTGTTTATGGGATTCACTCCCAATGAGCTGGAGAAGCAAGCCTTCTACGGCGAAGCTAAATCGTTAGCAAACTATTTTGGCTCAGAGACAATTCTGGATACGAAAGCCAACAAAGCCCGATTAGGGAAAGAAGCAGGACAGGCTGACCTGATCCATCTGTCTTGTCACGGCAGTTTCAATCCTGAGGATCCGTTAGCTTCGCCAATCATGTTGGCTGATGGCGAATTCACAGCTCGCGATTGGATGGGTGTGAGGATCAACTCAGAGATGGTTACGTTGAGCGCGTGCAGGACAGGTTTTAGCGAAGTTGGGAGGGGAGATGAGATTGTGGGTATGACACGATCCCTGCTGTACGCTGGTACAAGATCAGTGCTGGTCTCTCTCTGGTCTGTGAATGCGATCAGCACAATGATGTGGATGGAGGATTTCTATAAAACCATTTGGGATGAAAATGGGAATAAAATGACACAGAAGGCAAAGGCTTTCCAGCAAGCAACGCTCAACTTAATGAAAGAATTCGAAGATCCATACTACTGGGCACCTTTTATCCTGGTTGGTGATGGTAATTGAGAGGATATGGGATCTAATAAGATAGGGTGTGAATTTTATGGATGCCTTTTAGTTTTGGTGAAAGGAATGAGAAGTAGGCCATCTAGGAAAGGATGTGGCCGGTTAAGAAAAATTGGGGGTAATTGGAAGCAGCATTTATGGAAGAAGCAGAGGAGCTATTGAATGAACTCATTGAATGGGATGAACAAACGAGGTAGCCGAACCTGATGAAGGTCATCATTCACCCAGCTTCCAAATACTTATTGTCTCAAAGCTTCCATGGTCAAATTCTGCACGCGCATGGATTTTGGGCTACAACAAGCATAAATTTTACCGGATAGGTGACAATGCCGTTGGAGCGCGAAATGACAACTTGCAAGACATCCCCTTTTGTAGCTGGCGTAACGCTTCTATCAGCCTCTCGCCCAATCAGGGGTGGGATGGTATTATCACGCCATGACTACAGCCACCGCTCAAGCGAATCCAAATATAGCTTTCATCAAATACTGGGGCAATCGCGACCAGGACTTGCGCCTGCCTGTCAATGGATCCATCTCGATGAACCTGGATGGCCTGTTCACGCGCACTACGATAACGTTCTCCGCAGCTCTTAAAGCTGACAGACTGCGCATCAGTAACAGACCAGTCACTGGGCCTGGGTTGGAGCGGGTAAGCCGCTTTCTGGATATTGTCCGTCAATTAGCAGGGATGAATAATCGGGCTGAGGTCACCAGCGAAAACAACTTCCCTTCCGGCGCAGGGATTGCTTCCTCTGCCGCGGCTTTTGCAGCGCTGGCGCTGTCCTCCAGCCGGGCTGCTGGGGTCGTCCTGACCCAACGTGAGCTATCCCGTCTGGCGCGGCGCGGATCAGGGTCGGCTTGCCGGTCCACACCCGGCGGATTCGTGGAATGGCAGATGGGCGAGTCAGAAGAAGACTCCTACGCTTATTCCATCGCATCCCCCGAGCACTGGGATCTAGCAGATTGTGTGGCTATTGTCAGTCGTGGGCACAAGAAGACCGGCTCTACCGAGGGCCATGCGCTGGCCGGAACCAGTCCCTTACAAAATGCCCGCGTGGAGGATGCACCCCGCCGCCTAGGCTTGTGCCGCCGAGCCATCCTGGAGCGTGATTTCGAGGCGCTGTCTGCCGTGGTCGAACTGGACTCCGATATGATGCACGCTGTCATGATGACCTCTACACCCGGTTTGTTTTACTGGCAGTCTGCCTCGGTTGCGGTCATGGAAGCGGTGCGGAAGTGGCGTAGGCGTGGGATGCCGGTCTGTTACACAGTGGATGCCGGGCCGAATATTCACGTAATTTGTCCACGCGAATACATTGGCGAAACGGAGAAGAATCTGCGCGCGCTACCCGGTGTGCAGGATGTGCTAGTTGCTGGAGTCGGCGGTCCCGCGCGAATCGTCTCATAACTTTATTGGGAAATAGATTCAACGAACAGCATTATTAATGAAGTGATGAGCCAAAATTAGATGAGGCAATTCGGATGCTCATCACATTATCTAAAATAAGACTCTCCATCCCGTGCTAAAATTGGCCCATGCGATTCCAAATCGTCAAACATGAAAATATCCCGTATGTGATCGCTTTTCTGCTTGCAGCCGCCCTGCGATTTATCCATCTGGGTGCGCTGCCATTGAGCGATACCGAAGCCGTTTGGGCGTTACAAGCGCTCCACGTTGCGCAGGGGACACCGACTCTGCTTGGCCCCCAACCTATCTATGTCCTGCCGACCAGCGGACTGTTCTACCTGTTCGGATCCTCGAACTTTCTGGCGCGCTTTTTCCCGGCTTTGACGGGCGGCCTGCTGATCCTGGTCCCGTACTTGTTCCGTGAACGTCTCAAGCCGGTTCCCAGCCTGCTGCTGGCCTTTTTTCTGGCACTCGATCCGGGCTTGATCTCACTCTCACGGCAAGCAGGCGGATTGATGCCTGCGTTGACATTTCTGCTGCTGGCCTGGGCCTTCTGGTGGAACCAACGTCCGCGAGTGGCGGGAGTCTTTGCCGGGCTGGCTTTGCTTTCGGGTCCGGCAGTTTGGGCCGGCTTGCTGGGGCTGGGCCTGGCCTGGATTCTGCGTCGCAGTATGGAGAAGCCGCTGATCCCCGCTGAGGATGAGGATCAGGATGAGGCCACGGAATCGTCTCCACAGGTGGAGGCAGGCCAGAGCGTAGAGCGAGTCCGCCGTGAAGACCTGAAAGCAGCGCTGTTGTTCGGGGGTGGGACCATTCTGCTCGGTGGCACGATGTTCTTTATATCTCCCAATGGATTAAGCGCCTGGCTGAGTGCCCTTCCCGCATACCTGAGCGGCTGGGCACGACCTTCGGGCGTTTCGATAGGACGCCTGGTGTTTGCGCTTATTGCTTACCAACCGTTGGCGCTGGTCTTCGGATTGGTGGCTGTGCTACGTGGTTGGTGGGGACAACAGATAAACAACGTCCGTCTGAGTTTATGGTTGCTGACAGCATTTTTGGTGGCTCTCTTTTACCCTGCCCGTCAGGTAGGTGACCTGGCCTGGGCTTTGTTCCCGTTGTGGGCACTGGCGGCCTCAGAGCTATCGAACCATATGCAAATCTTCCTTCAAGAACGCCGCGAAGTAGCCGGGATGGCGACACTGGTTTTCATTCTCCTGGCATTCTCCTGGCTGAATTACTCCGCCATCGCGCTTGATCCGGCCAATATCACCTCGAATATGCTTCAGGTAGGGGGCAATGTGCTCTTTCAGAATCTGCCACCTACCCGGTATGTATTGTTGATCAGCGTTTTGTTATTGTTGATTGTCAGTGTGGTGATGGTCGCACTGGGTTGGTCAGCGCGGATCGCCCGCCTGGGCTCGGTCTGGGGTTTGACTCTTGCACTGGGAATCTATTCGCTGGGCATGGCCTGGAGCGCGACCGGTTTACGCACGCCCAATGGTTGGGAATTATGGTGGCCAGATAAGCAGCCCGCGCAGGCAGAACTGTTGCTAACAACAGTGAATGAGCAATCCGAATGGAGCACCGGCGATACGATGTCGCAGGATGTCACATTATTAAACCTCGACTCGCCCGCCCTCGAATGGTTGCTGCGCGGTCGAAGCTTGCATACGGCCTCTGGGCTGGATACTCAGAACGAGCCAGCGATCATCATTTCATCACAAACCGACGACATCAACCTGCCGATTGCCTATCGCGGGCAGGACTTCAACTGGCGGCGGGAACCGTATTGGGAAGTAGCAGGGTTTTACGAGTGGATCAGATGGTCAGTATTTCGCGAGTTGCCCTATGAAGACGAGACAGTCATCGTGTGGGTGCGCAATGACCTGTTCATCGACACAAGCCAGAGCCTGCCTTAATGTTTCAGCCACAAATTTGATTGGGAAAAGGACTTGGTAAGTTATATTCAAGAAATTGTCCTATCAAATCGTAAATGCGGCAATGGCGGTGCACAGCGCTCTGGGTTCTGGTTTTTTAGAAGTTGTGTCCAATTTTAATTCCAGCAACCAGGCGCAAGCCCTGAATTATCTGACTGTAACAGAGTATAACCTTGCTAATTTGCTGAATATCGGCGCCGCATCTTTGCAGCCGCGCCGAGTGGTTCGCTAAAAAACAAAAAAAGAAATTCGTGACAATTGGTGTAATTTGTGGCAGAAAATAGACCTTCTATAATCGCGATTGACGGCCCGGCCGCCTCGGGCAAATCCACCATCGGTAAACGCCTGGCCGATGCGCTGGGTTATCTATTCTTTGATACCGGTGTTATGTATCGCGCCATTACCTGGTTGGTGCTCCAACGCAAGCTGGACTTGCGCGATATAGATGCAATAACTATCCTGGCCGAATCCGTTCCGATCGATGTGCAATCAGCCTCACAAGAAGATGGCCGCGCCTGCGATGTAGTTGTCGATGGACGGGATATCACCTGGGAAATACGCCGCCCCGAAGTGGATGCCAACGTATCGGTTGTCTCTGCCTATCCTGGTGTGCGCCGCGCGCTTTCAGCCCAACAGCGTCGCATCGGCCAGCGCGGATGCGTGGTCATGGTGGGACGCGATATCGGTTCGGTTGTGCTGCCGGATGCCGATCTGAAAATCTATCTGGATGCTTCCGCTGAAGAACGCGCTCGCAGACGATATGACGAGATCATCGCGCGCGGCGAAAACGCGGACTATGACGAAATCCTGGCCAAAGTCATCGAACGCGACCGCATCGATTCGACCCGTGATGTTGCGCCCCTTAAAATAGCGGAGGATGCCGTTGTGGTGGATTCCAATAACCTGAACGCCGAAGAAGTTTTCCAGCAAATTCTTGAATTGTGTACTACAACAAGCTCTCCATGAACAATAGTTTCCAAGAAACTTAATGCCTGAAACCTATCACGCCCCCTTTCGTTACCGCCTGTCCCGTCCTGTGTTGAAGGCCGTTTTCCGGTTGATCTTTCGTATCCTGGGACGGGTCAGGGTTGTTGGGAAAGAGAATATCCCGTACGGAAAACCGTATGTGGTGGCCATGAATCACGTCTCGATCTATGATCCACCACTGATCGGAGCCTTCTGGCCGGAAATGCTGGAAATCATCGGCGCGGCGGATGTGTTCGAGAAGCCCGGCCAGGGTGAGATATTGAAGTTGTATGGTGTTATCCCGGTGCGTCGTGGCGAGTACGACCGGGCGCTATTGAAACGGATTATTTCTATTATCAAGTCCGGTTATCCGTTGTTGATCGCACCGGAGGGTGGGCGTTCTCACGTTACCGCCATGCGGCGTGCACTACCGGGCATCGCCTATATCGTTGAAGAAACCAACGTGCCTGTGGTGCCTGTGGGGCTGGTAGGCACCACAGAAGACTTCTGGCAGCGCGCCAGACGGGGTGAGAAGCCACAGCTCGAAATACGGATTGGAGCGTCAATTACACTGCCATCCATCACCGAGAAGGGCGCCGCGCGCCGCGAGGCCCGTCAACGCAACGCAGACCTGGTCATGCAGCACCTGGCTGGCTTGCTGCCGGAGGAGTATAGGGGCGTCTATGCCGAATCAGCCATCATCCCCGCCGAAACCCATCAGTGAGGTCTGGCGTCCGGAGTTGACGCGTTTGCCGCGCCTGCACTGGAAACGGCGCTGGTACCGTGCATTCTGTCGCGGATTGTGTCATCTGGTAATCGCTCTCTTGACAAGGAGAACCGTAGAAGGGCTGGAAAATTTCCCGGAGAAAGGCCCGGCGCTGGTAGTCGTCAACCACCTCGGAGATACGGATGCTCCCCTGTTGGTTGGTTCTATTCCAGCTTCGTTGGATGCCCTGGGCAAGATCGAACTTTATGATTTTCCCATTTTAGGCAAATTGATGGACTGGTACGGCGTCATCTGGTTGCACCGCGGAAGGGCAGACCGGCGCGCCATACGAGCAGCATTGGAGGGCTTTGACGAAGGGCGCCTAATCGTTATCGCGCCGGAGGGACGCTATAGCTTAGTCAAAGGATTAGAGGAGGGGCAGCAGGGTGCGGCATACCTGGCGCTCAAGGCAGATGTTCCCATCGTGCCGGTAGTGTTTATTGGCACGGAGAACGAGCATGTTTATGGGCATCTGAAACGGTTGCGGCGTCCGAAAGTCACGCTCAGGGTAGGGAAAGCCTTTCGCCTCCGCCAGCAGGCCGATCGTCAGGAAATGATGCGCGAGGGTACTCGTCAGATCATGGAGGCACTGGCAAAATTATTGCCAGAAACGTATCGCGGCGTTTATAGAACTGTCAGTCATTAGCAATTTTGACGAATTCCTTTAGGACTATAATTTAATTGGCGATCATGTCCTTTCTAAGCCCAGTTTTTCAAACATTACCCTATCTGACGACACCCACCCTGTATGGTTGGCTGGTGTGGGCGTTGCTATTGGGCCTGACGGGATATAGTCTGTACACTTTCCGGCGGTATCAACTGAAGTGGAAAGGGCGTCAATGGGGGATTTTTGTGGGACTGCTGATTTTGACCCCCATTGCAGTTTTACTGGTTGGTTTTCAACTCGCTTCAAGCTCGGCGTTACCAACTCCGGGTATCCCGACTGCGCAATACGGTGCAACGCTTTTGCCTTTTGCGGGACTCCCCTGGACCTTAGCCGCCGGGCTGTTGGGGCCAGTTGGAGCAGCTCTTGTAGGTGGACTGACAGGTCTGTTACGTGGCTTGTGGGATACACATAATCTGTTTACCATGTTGGAGATGGCGTTGTTGGCCGCGATCTTTTCGGCAGCTGTCCGTCAGCGCTACCGGACCATTTTGTACCGTACATTACGTCAACCATTGGTCGCAGCGATTTTATTGATTCCACTGCGGTCTTTTTTATACGTGCTGAGCGCGTATTTTTTCGCCGCGGGTGAAACAACGGCTAGGCTGGATTATGCCTTTAGCAATGTCAGTGCTGTAACGTTAGCCTTTGCAGGAGAAATGTTGGTGGCCGGGCTGGTGGCGCAGATAGTGTCTATGGCATTCTCATCCGTATGGTGCGGGCAGCGCGAAGCACAGCTTTCGCCAGCTGAGCGCAGTTTGGAAGCGCGCTTCTTGTTTGGTTCAGGGGTTTTCGTGTTTCTGTTACTGGTTACATTGTTGATTGGCGATTGGATCGTAGCTGGTCGTGCGGCGCGCAATATGCTGGAAGAGCGATTGCGCAGCACGGCGCAGATGGCTTCGCAAACCGTGCCGTTCTTTCTGGAAACGGGACAAAATCTGGCAGAGCAGATCACTGCAAACCCGCGTTTGCTAGATGCGGACGATCCTGATCTGTCAGCATTGCTGGGTGAACACGTCCGATCGGTGCCTTATTTTGACCAGGCTTTTGTGCTGGATTCCACCAGTACGGTTTTGGGGTGTTATCCGGATTCAGCATGCCAGAACTTTACTTTATTCCCTGAAGAAGATGCTGGAGTTCAATTCGCGCTGAGCGATGTGCCCAGTCAGATCTATGCCATTCCTCCTGACGAGACTAACAACGCAGCGCGCGTATCATTCATCATTGCCATCAAGGATGCCAACGGTCAGACGCAACGAATTTTTCTTGGACGCACGGACCTGGGCATAAATCCGCTGACCCAACCGTTGATCGAGAGTCTCAGCGCAATGAGCGAGATAGGCGGCACCGGCATCTTGTTGGATGATAACGGCATGGTCCTCTATCACCCGGACCCCACCCAAATCCAGAGCACGTATACCAGTCAGCGTGGGGATAAGCCACTTTTCTACGATGACACTGCCTCGGATGGCACGCGGCAAATGGTCTATTACCAACCTGTTCCCGGACGCGCCTGGTCCATCGTGTTGACCGTTCCCGCGCAGGAAACGCAACAACTGGCCCTTGAGATTGCCCTGCCGCTCTCAGTGATGCTGATCATCCTGGCATTATTCGCTCTGATCATTTTACGGATCGGCCTGAGGGTGGTCACGCAATCCTTACAAAGACTGGCCAGCGAAGCTGACCGTATTACGCAGGGTCAATTGGACCGGCCGTTGCAGGTAGAAGGAGAAGATGAAGTCGGGCAGCTTGGGCGCGCCTTCGAGCAGATGCGCATCAGCCTGCAGCAGCGTCTGGATGAGTTGAACCGGTTGCTGGTTGTGAGCCAGGGCGTTGCCTCCACACTGAATATGGAAGAAGCGTTCCAGCCTGTTCTGGATGCAGCCCTTGCCGGAGGCGCCAGCGTTGCCCGTGTGGTACTCTCGCCGCAAGTATTGCCAGAAGCGGCAATCGAAACTCCCTCCTGGTTCTCGGCAGGTGAGCCACGTGACAGGTATACACATCTAGATGACAAAATTTTGGCTATGACTGAGAAACAGGAACGAATTGTTTTGGCAAACGTCACTCGCTCACGCGCCTTGATAGCTGACAAAACTGTTCCTCATCCCGCCTCACTGATGGCAGTAGCTTTACAGCACAAGAAACGCTATTATGGTGTGCTGTGGGTCGCCTACGATCTGCCACGTGCTTTTTCGGAAAGCGATGTGCGTTATATCTCGACCCTGGCCGGGCAGGCTGCACTGGCTGCTGCCAACACACATCTATTCTTGAATGTGGAAGTCAGCCGCCGCCAGTTGGAAGCCATCCTAAACTCCACGCCCGATCCTGTCCTCGTTACGGATCCAAATAATCGGCTGCTTCTGGCGAACTCCGCTGCCGAACAGGCGATCGGTTCCCGACTGGCGAAGAGTGAAGGGCAGCCCACACAACGCCTGATCCAACAGAAACCTCTGCTTAATCTATTGAACGCAATGGGCGAAAAGCAGTCTGTCGAGGTGCTCCTGCCTGACGGGCGTACATATCTGGCTACGGCTTCATCCGTAATGGCGGACGGTCAGCGCGTTGGACGTGTGTGCATCATGCGCGATGTCACCCATTTCAAAGAGCTGGACACGCTCAAGTCTGAGTTTGTGTCTACTGTCAGCCATGATCTGCGCTCGCCGCTCACACTTATGAGAGGATATGCCACCATGCTGGATATGGTCGGCAATCTCAACGAGCAACAGGAGAGTTATGTCAGCAAGATCATCTCCGGCGTCGAGAACATGTCGCACCTGATCAATGACCTGCTGGACCTGGGCCGCATCGAATTGGGTGTTGACTTGCAGCTCGAAAAAGTCTCGGTGCTGGATGTTTTGGAAAAAGTGACCAACACGCTGCAGATGCAGGCGACCCAGAAGGATATCGACCTTAGCCTGGAACTGCCAAAAGATTTACCGGATCAGATCGACGCCGATCCTGCTCTGTTCCATCAAGCCATATACAATCTTGTTGAGAATGCCGTTAAATACACCTCCGAAGGCGGACAGGTTTTCGTACGCGTGCGCACCTCGCCGCAGGATTTGTTGTTTGAAATCCAGGATACAGGCATTGGGATTGCTCCCGAGGATATGGCGCGTTTGTTTGAGAAGTTCTATCGTGGCAAAGCGCGCGAAGCCCGTGCCCGAGCCGGCACTGGTCTGGGACTTGCCATTGTCCGCTCGATTGCCGAACGGCACGGTGGACGCGTCTGGGTGGAGAGTGAAGAGGGCAAAGGCAGCACCTTTTATCTGCTGATTCCAATCGAGCGGCAACAAGAGAGCCAGGCCGCGTAACTGCCAATTATGGTATATAATTCGCCTTCGCTCTCGCTGTGCGGGGGCGTATTTTTGTGTGTAATAACAAAGATTATTAAATTAAAGGAAACATCTGTACTTCCTGATTAGAAATAGTTGTGAGTAAGATTGAAGGTCATATGCAAAACTATGAAGAACCTACCCCACAAACCATCATGCACCGCGAGGCGGGTTATACACCACCTCGTTCTCTCAGCCACTGGCTAATAGGACGTCCGCTTTCTACAGCAGATGCACCGCATGAAACGATCGGCAAAGCAATCGGGCTGGCCGTCTTTGCCTCGGACGCGTTATCGTCCACCGCATATGCTACCCAGGAAATCCTGGTCATCCTGGCTGCGGCCGGAACAGTTGCCTTTGGGTATGTATTCCCGATTTCAATTGCCATTGTTGCCTTGCTGGTCATTGTCGCACTTTCCTATGAACAGGTCATTCATGCCTATCCCGATGGCGGGGGAGCATACATCGTTGCGCACGATAATCTGGGCACTTTCTATGCCCTGATTGCAGCTTCCTCGCTGCTGACAGATTACATCCTGACCGTTTCGGTTTCAATTTCATCGGGGGTAGCGCAAATTGTTTCAGCATATCCGCAAATGGACCACTACCGCGTACCGATTGCAGTTGCGGCCGTATTTCTCATTATGCTGATCAACTTACGCGGCGTGCGCGAATCCGGAGCTGCCATTGCTGTACCCAGTTACTTCTTTATCATCATGCTGTATGCGCTGGTCGGGACAGGGCTGTTTCGATATTTCTTCGGTTCGCTTGGTTCGGTCGCGAATCCGCCTGAACTTGAAACCTTGGGGCCACTGGCTGCAATTACACCTTTCCTGATCATGCACGCTTTTTCCAGCGGTACGGCCGCACTGACCGGCATCGAAGCCATCTCCAATGGCATCACAGCTTTCAAAGAACCGCGCAGCAAGAATGCTGGCATTACCTTGATCTATATGGCGGCCATCTTGAGTACGTTATTCATCGGTATCTCCTTCCTGACCGGAAAAGTGCATGCAATACCTTCCGAACAGGAGACGGTTATTTCGCAGTTAGCACGTACGATTTTTAATGGACAGGGGATTTTGTATCTGGCAATCATATTTGCGACCACTGTCATTTTGATACTGGCAGCCAACACCGCGTTTGCCGGTTTCCCACGCTTAGGCGCATTAATGGCCAAGGACGGTTATTTGCCTCGCCAGTTGACCTATCGTGGCAGCCGTCTGGTCTATTCCTATGGAATTGTCAGCCTGGCGCTGATAGCCTCTGTTTTGGTCATAATCTTTCAAGCTAGCGTAACGCGCTTGATTCCACTTTATGCGATTGGTGTGTTCTTGTCCTTTACGCTGGCACAGTTTGGCATGTCCCGCCGATGGTGGAAGAGTGGCAAACTAAAGCCCGGGGAAGAAATTGTTGAATCGGGCTCGACCATTCGATACGAAAAGAACTGGATGACAAAGATGTTTGCCAATGGCTTTGGATCCCTGTGTACAGCCGTTGTGATGGTGATTTTTGCGATCACAAAGTTCAGGGACGGAGCCTGGGTGGTGTTGATCTTGATCCCAGTTTTGGTGGTTGTATTTCAGATGATAAATCGCCATTATCGTGGGCTGGCGACCCGCCTCTCGTTGGAAGAGTTCGGGGGTCCGCCTCCGCAGGCCACTCGTCATAGAGTAATCGTGCCGGTCAGTGGTGTTCATCAGGGTTCGTTAGAAGCGCTGCGATATGCCCGCTTGCTGTCCGATGATGTTACGGCGGTTCATATTTCAATGGAACCT
The DNA here is from genome assembly GCA_050115035.1 of Anaerolineales bacterium. Taxonomy (GTDB): domain Bacteria; phylum Chloroflexota; class Anaerolineae; order Anaerolineales; family Villigracilaceae; genus JAABUE01. The sequence goes on from JASFRG010000089.1 coordinate 13,566, forward strand.
GAAGAGACCGAGAAGGTCACGAAGAAGTGGGAAACCTGGGGAGAAGGCACGCGCCTGGTGATTGTGGATTCACCCTACAGGCTTTTCCTGGAACCGCTGCTGACTTATCTCGAAGAGATCATTGCTCGGCGGCAGCCGAACGAAACCATTACAATTGTAGTACCTGAGTTTGTCCCGGCTGAACGTTGGCACAATTTATTACATATGCAAACGGCCAAGATGTTGCGCAGTGAACTGCTATCAAAACCTGGCGTTGTGGTGACCAACGTGCCTTACCAGGTAGGTTGAGTTATTGTTTGTTATTGAAGGAGAATGCTATGAATTTTTTTGTGATTGGCTGTGGGCGTGTCGGCTCTGAACTCGCGCTCCGCCTATTTAAAAATGATCATAAAGTGGTGGTTATAGATAAAAGTCGGGGGGCTCTCAATTCGCTATCCCCCGAGTTTCGTGGCAGGATCATTGAAGGTGATGTATTAGCTGAACAAATGCTTGAGCGTGCCGGTATTGCTGAAGCAGATGGTGTTGCAACGGTAACAAATTCGGATACTCTAAATGCGGTCGTTGGTCACATGGCGCACACGCTGTACAAGGTTCCCATTGTTATTGCGCGCAACTATGACCCAACCATGCTCCCGGTGTTGAAAGCCTTTGGCCTCAATGTTGTCAGTTCAACCAGTTGGGGAGCAAAGCGCATCCAGGAAATGCTGCTTGACCCGGCATTCCGTACAGTGTTTTCTGCTGGTAATGGGGAAGTGGAACTTTACGAAATGCTAATCCCCCCTGCCTGGGACGGAAAACTGGTAGGAGACTTGCTTCGCGACAATCAGGACTGTTTGCCTGTTGCGTTAACCCGGGCCGGTCGCGCACTCTTACCGAATACAGAGACGATTTTGCGAGCGCGGGATGTGCTCAACGTCAGCGCGACCTTTGCTGGCATCCAAGAAGTGCGCTCTCATCTGGCTTCGGGAAGGGAGGGTTAAATGTTTGTTGTAATCGCTGGTGGTGGCAGAACAGGTTCCCAATTGGCTTTGATGCTTCTCTCTGGAGGGCATCAGGTGATTGTAGTAGAACATCAGCAGGAAAAACTAACTCGCCTGCATCAAGAATTACCCACTGAGTCTATTTACGAAGGCAATGCGACCGACCCGGCAATTCTGGAACAAGCTGGCGTTCGAAGTGCAAACGTCATCGCTGCCTGTACATCGGATGATTCATCTAATCTGGCGTTGTGTTTCCTGGCACGGAAGTTATTTGAAGTGCCACGCACAATCGCGCGGGTAAATAATCCGCGTAATGCCTGGCTGTTCAACGGAGAATTTCACGTGGACGTAGCCCTCAATCAGGCCAACGTGTTTGCCAGCCTGATCCAGGAAGAGATGTCCATGGGCGATATGATGACTTTGCTCAAACTGCGGCGGGGAAAATATTCCCTGGTCGAGGAAAAAGTCCCTGAAGGCGCAAAAGCGATCGGTGTTGCCCTGAAAGATCTTGGCCTGCCGGAGGAGTGTGTTATTGCTGCTATTATCCGTGGAGGCAAAGTCACGCTGCCACGTGGAGACACCATCTTCCAAAAGGACGACGAGATTCTGGCCGTCACAGACCCTGATGGCGCCCGTCAATTGGCCGAATTACTCGCTCCAACGCGAAAATAAGATTCTCGTAAGAGTTTTGTTTGTTGTTTGACCGATGATAGGCGTTACGGTATAATAGCGTGCCAATCAGACGGTTGGATTCCCAACATCGGGAAAAGCAATTATCTTTTTATGTGAGGAACGTATATGCCTAAACGAACGTATCAACCCAAAAAACGCCGCCGTGTGCGTGTACATGGCTTCCGCAAGCGCATGTCGACTGCAGGCGGGCGCAAAGTTCTTAAGCGCCGCCGCTCACGCGGTCGTCATCGACTGGCACCCAAGGCCAATGCGCATGTCAAGAAGGTGCGGTGGTAGAACCGCCAGCTGGTTTAGCCTGCGAAGCGGAGTCTTTCCCCCCTGCGTAATGTTTTGAATCTACAAGAACAGTTGGCATTTCGAGGCACGGGTGCAGCACAAATTTCGGCTGACCCGGTCGGCTGATTTCAAACGGGTGCGGCGCACAGGTAAATCTTATGCCCACCCGTTTATTGTGTTGGTAGTAAAAAACAGCGAAGTGCCCAAGGTGCGGGTGGGGGTGACCGCTGGTCGGTCTGTAGGTGGAGCTGTGCAACGGAACAGAGCAAAACGTCTCATCCGTGAGGCCGTACGCCCATTGTTATCCGATTTGCTCCCCGGTTGGGACTTGATTCTGATCGCTCGACCAGCCTTGCTCTCCAAATCTTTGCAGGAAATCCGCCAGGTGCTCGTAAGCTTGTTTCGCCGCGCGCAAATATTGCCCCTTAAAGATGAAATCTGAATTTTATCTACCGAAAGAATATCCCAATGAACCGCGTCTACGCGATCTCCCGCGCACACCGAGATATTGGGCTCGTTTGGTAGTGTTGGCATTAATTCGACTATATCAGAATACCATCTCACGGGGTTTGCCGGAAGGAACATGCCGGTTCTATCCTTCATGTTCTCATTACGGGTATCAGGCCATCTACAAATATGGTGCACTAAAGGGTTCTATAATGGCCACCTGGAGGGTGTTACGCTGCAATCCCTTCAACGAGGGCGGTTATGATCCTGTTCCATAGCTCTAGGAGAATGTTCAACTCAATGAAATCAAAGCGTGTTCTTTTTGTGCTGGTAATTGCACTGGCTGCTGTTCTTTTAAGTGGCTGTGCGGGCCGGGCGGGGCTTAACAACAGTTGGCCGGGACTGGCCAATGATGGCGAAAATGCTTATCTTGCCGCCGGGCAATATGTGTATGCCGTCAGTCTAAGTGATGGGCGGGAGATCTGGCGTTATCCGGAAAGTGGTAGTAACAGTTTGCAGTTTATTGCACAGCCTGTTATCGCACCTGATGGGACGATTATCGTCGGATCGTCAGGCTCGGACCATCGTCTGGTTGCGCTCGACCCCTCGAATTTGGGCGGGGAAGCGTTAAATACGCCTGCAGAAAAGTGGGTTTTTTCTGAAGCCAGAAGTAGTTGGGTCGCCGGCGTTCTTATTTTGAATGATAAAGTTTTTGCCCCCAACTCTGATGGCAACCTGTATGTGCTCGACCTTCAAGATGGTTCATCATCAAAATCTGCGTTGCAAACGATCAATCTGGGCGGTGCTCTCTGGGCACGGCCGAGCACAGATGGTAATCTGGTCTATGTTGCATCAGTGGACCATCACTTGTATGCTATCAACCCTGAATCTTATGACTTTGCCTGGCCTGCTATCGACCTGGGCGGGGCAGCCCCTGGCACGCCGTTGGTCGGCCCGAATGGAAATGTCTATATCGGGTCATTTACGGCGGAGGTGGTAAAAGTGGATCCCGCTTCGGGGACTGACACACTTTTGACCCGCACGCCGGGTTGGGTCTGGGGTGGACCCGTGACCGATGGCCAGAATATCTATTTCGGGGATTTGGAAGGAAATCTGTTCGCTATCGATGCTGACAGCGGCAATCAGGCATGGTCAATCCAACCTGATGGCCCAATTGCCGGCAGTCCGTTGGTGATGACTGACTATATCGTCTTTGCGACCGAGTCTGGCTCGGTATATGCAGTAGACAGCGAAGGGAAGATTGTCTGGCAGCGTGATGTCGGTGGACAAATTTATACAGACCCCGTTGCTGGCTCTGACCGGATTGTTGTGGCTCCAATGCAGGCTGACTTTTCATTGGCTGTCTTAGATGCCAATGGAAACCAGGTTTGGACCTTTACGCCCGAGAACTGAGGATTGAATTATGTGGCAAACCCTGATTATTCAACCGTTTACGAATCTACTCTTATGGATCTATTCCTTGCTGGTAAATGTTCCCGGCGCTTTTGGATGGTCGATTATTTTGTTTACGATTGCCATCCGTGCCGTTACATGGCCGCTAAATGCCCAACAATTAAAGGGTGCGCAGGCCATGCAAGAATTCCAGAACGATAAAGAGTGGAAGGCTATTCAGAAAAAATACGAAAAAGACAAGGAAAAACTGGCGCAGGAACAGATGCGGATTTACAAAGAAAAAGGCATTAACCCTTTTGCTTCGTGTCTGCCTACTTTGATCCAATTCCCGATCATCATTGGTCTGTATCAGGCCATCATCCGCGCGCTGGCGTCTGCCCCCTTGGGCATGCTACAACTGGCACGCAATGTTTATCCGACTCTTGATGTTGCCGCGCTCATCCCACTTAATAGCCAATTCCTGTGGATGGACTTGAGCCAGCCTGAATCTATCCCGATATTTGGGTTCAACTTGCCAACGCTGGCAATTGTTGTGGCCATTACCACTTATATCCAATCTAAATTGACCATGCCTGCCACGGCAAGTCCCGGAGATCAATCGGCTGCCATGGGAAAAACCATGAGCATCTACATGCCGCTCTTGCTGGGTTACTTTGCGCTCACTTTTGCGTCCGGTCTTTCGGTTTACTTCATCACCAGCAACTTGCTGGGTATCTTCCAGTATGCAGTTACCGGACGTGCCAATTGGCGTAATCTGCTTCCGGGTGGCGATAAGCAAACCGGATCCAAATAGGTATTTTGGGAGGAAAATCATGAATGCGAAACCTACTTTAGAGATCATCGCCCCCACCGTTGAGGAAGCTCTCGCGAAGGGACTGGCACAACTTGGTCTGCCTGCCGAAGCTGTCAGTATGGAAGTGTTAGATGCGGGCACAAAAGGCTTATTTGGCCTGGGCGGACGAGAAGTACGTGTGCGTTTGACGGTCAAATCGGATGAGGAAGCTGAAACCCCTGAATCGACTCCCCCCGCTTCAAAGTCGGAAGATAAGCCTGCTCCCGTTTCCCCGCCGCCCTCGGGCGGGGCTCCCAAGAAAAAATCCGAGCCAAAACCTGAACCACAGAAGACCAACCCGAGTCCACCCGCTAAAGACGCTGGCGAACAGGACTCGTTACTGGATATGGCCGAAGAAACAGTCTCCAAACTGCTGTATCACATGAACCTGCAAGCACAGGTAGCGGCCCATTATGAAGAAACCGACCGCGAAGACCGCCGTACCATCCACGTAGACGTACGCGGCGATGACTTGAGCATCCTGATCGGACGACGCTCGGAAACGTTGAATGCCTTCCAATATATTGCCAGCCTGATGGTTGGTAAGGAAGTCCAGCAATGGGTGCAACTCGTGGTTGACGTAGAAGGTTACCGCAGCCGCCGTGAGAAGCAATTGCGCCGTATGGCCCGTCGCATGGCCGAACAGGCGATCAAGTCCGGACGCCGACAGGTTTTAGAGCCGATGCCATCCAACGAGCGTCGCATCATCCACCTGGAATTGCGCGAGAATCCAGCTGTCACCACCGAGAGTATTGGCGAAGACCCGTACCGGAAAGTCACGATTATCCCAGACGAGTCCTGATTTCTCAACATAAGTACATTTTGCGAAGGCCGATAGCCTTCGCAATTTTTTTAAGGGAGGGGAACAATACCGAGCCGAATGAGCCCGGAAATGCCACGAGCTGCGTAAGTTTTATTTAAGACGGTATAATGCGTGCATGTATGAACTGGTCCCCTTAGAGCCGGTGGATTATCTGGTCATCGGACACGTGGCTCATGACCTGACTCCAACTGGTCCACGCCTGGGTGGTACAGCTGCTTACTCCGCGCTCACTGCACGAGCGTTGGGGATGCGTGTGGGCGTGGTCACTGCCAGTGGACCCGAAACCAGCCTGGATGCATTGAGTGACATTCTGGTTGTATCTATCCCTTCATCAAAAAGCACAACATTTGAAAATATCTATTCCGAGAGCGGACGCAGACAGGTGCTGCACCATCAAGCCCAGCCCCTATCTCTGGACAATGTGCCGGCTACGTGGAAGCGCACTTCCATCATCCACCTGGGCCCGATCGCTCAGGAAGTGGATGCGGTTCTACCTGATTCATTTTCCCCTGCACTCCTGGGAATTACACCCCAAGGCTGGATGCGCGCCTGGGATGAAACCGGGCAGGTGCAGCGAGTGGATTGGAATTCCGCCGAGCAGGCTCTCGGTCAGGCCGGAGCCGTAGTGGTCAGCATTGAAGATGTAGGTGGCGACGAAGAACAGATCGAGTTTATGGCAACTCATACACGCGTCCTGGCTGTGACCGAGGCCGCTGAAGGTGCGCGCCTGTACTGGCACGGTGATCAACGCCGCTTTCGTGCCCCTGAAACGCAGGAGATAGACGCTACGGGTGCTGGCGATATTTTTGCGGCGGCCTTTTTCATCCGTTTGTTGACTACGCAGGATCCATGGGAAGCAGCCCGTTTTGCAACGCAGTTGTCGGCGCGCTCTGTGACGCGGGTAGGATTGGAAGGAATTCCAACCGCCGAAGAAGTTCAAAAATGTATGGTGGAGGTCTTTTAGGTAATGG
>JASFRG010000090.1:0-19852 GCA_050115035.1 Anaerolineales bacterium
GCCCCGGCTGAAATATTTTGTGCGTTTCATGTTTCCAATCCTTTAACTGTAAAACAACGATGCTCTTACTGTTCAGTTACTTTAGCGTGAAAGGAGAATTATGACCTTATGAGCATTTAGGGAAATTCTTATCAAAAGATTAAGCGCGATTTCAATGAACGATGTGCTGGCATCAATCAAGCCTTTGACAGCGGTAGTATCATCATTAATAAAAGCAAGTAAACCCGCCAAATTAAGATTGGTTCATGCAAAGATGCAGACAGATATCCTTCCCCTTCTGTTGATTTTTGTAGAGAGTCATTTACGAGGTCGGGTGGGATTGATGTGACGAAGGACGGAATTTGTACACGTATTCCAGTTTTATATTCCACTGGGGCGATAATAGTGACGCTTTAGATTTTGGGTTAAGGCACTCCCAGACTTCCTTTTCCATCACACTCTGTTTCAAAAGGATAGCGGTATGTGACATACCCTTAACGTGGTATTTTGGGCGTGATATTTATGGGGTAGCAGGGGCGAAGAAAAGACGGACCGCTTCTCTCGGCCCGTCTTTTTGTTTCGTTCTCCCGATCATTTTCTAAGCTGTATCAGTAGCCCGTGAAGGAACACCCCTACGACTGGATTTCAGAGCATGAACCAGGGATCGGTATCCCGAAACGAGCAGGTTGCTACCGACATAAGTTGAGATGAACAGGGTGAGATATTTCACCACAGCTGGCAGGTTCAGGTTTAGTAGCAGCGTGCCGAAAATCCCGATGACAATCACGTGGATGATGTAGACGCCATACGAATTGCGGTTCAGTTCACTCCAGAGTCTGCCAGTTGTATCCAGGTAGCGCCAGAAGCTTTCGATCATCACATACATCAACACCAGCAGTGACAGGTGGAAGGTCAGCCACCATACCAGCCGGTACAACGGTGTGATCGGGAACGCCGCTGGATTTGGATAGAAGAAGGGCCACAGCCGTGCAAAGATGTGTCCCGTGACCGGAAGCCAGGCAACTGAATTTGCGACGGTGTATAGCGTTTTGCTCTTGGGTTTTTCCGCAAAGACATTTTTCTGATAGCACAACGATCCCAGCAGAAAAGCCATAAAGTACACCAACAACCGTTCGTTTTCGAAATCGATCAGGGGTGTCAGCGTCCAACTGCGGAAGCCAATCAACCCACCGATGCTGAAGCTATACACAAACCCAATGATGGAGGCACCAATGACTGCCACTTTGAGCGAAATGTTCGGAAGCTTGATATTGGTTTTTGTCAGCAACAGGTAGAGCATGTCGAAGGCAAACAACACCGGCAGGAACCACAGCCAGTTCTGGCTGTTAGGATTGGTGATGTGAAAGTAGGTGCTCCAGTGCTCCTGTGGCAGCCCACGCGAGTACAGGAAGATGACTTTGTAGAGCGGGATCAACGTCAACACCGCAATGACCCAGGGGATCATCAGTCGCTTGATCTTCCCTTTGACAAAATTCCAGCCAGATTTATTCTTCAGAGAAGCCGGGGTCAGGTAGCCCGAAACGAAGAACATGATCGGCATGACCATGATATCGAAGATGATGCCCACGATACCGACCCAGCTGATGGTATTGGGATCGTCCACGATCCAGAACGAAGCCCACAGACCGGCAGCTTCGTAGACACCGCCAACGTGATACAGAACCACCAGCAAAATGATGATCGTTCGCAGATTGTCGAACCAGTGGATCCGCTTCCCCTTGGTTGTCGTTATTTCTTTCGCATTCATCGTTTTCTCCTTTGTAACGATTACAAAATTACGGGTTTGCCCAGGAACAGGTTTTCTCTACTCTTCAAATATTTCATTGGAAAGGATATGCAATATTCTCCACTTCACATCTATAGCATACTTGTAAGGCGATTTGGTGTCATACCCCGAAGGTGTTAATCAAGGGGTTAATTTAGATTTTGTATTGCCGATAGATTGAATCCCTTCACGATCAGCCATATTGCAACAAGGATTTCACTTAAGAAAATTGGCAGAAATAGAAGTTGCGCTGGGTTGAAGCCCTGATTCAAGTCGGGGACAGGCAGCACATTGGCTGCGATCAAGGACGCCACTGCGATAAAGCCCCAGATGGACAAAAAACGCGGCAGGAGTCTTGTTTGATACAAGACATAATAGAATAACAATGCACTAAGGACGAAAAAGACCACTTGTATCTGGCTGGCCCAGGAACGCTCTGCCAGCGCCACAGCGCCCAAAGTTTGAAAATACCCGGTGTCTGACGTTCCCGCAGCCAAGAATTCCTGGCTTAGTGTGATCAGTGATAACAGGCTGGTTTTACTGACAATCAGAATCACAGCTTCAATGATCCTGAAGCCAAAATATCCAAGCGCTAATCGTTCACTATACTTTTTCAAGACCGGAAATAGAACAACCGGAATGCCAATCACAGCAGCATCATTGATCAATTCAATGAGCATTCCCAGGATTACCTGGCTTTTATTTGAAAAAAGGTTGCTGAGGTAATCTGGAGTGTCCAGGATAGGTGCATAGAATGCAGAGCCCAGGAAAATACCCAGGTAACCGGCCAGAAACAATATCCCTGCAACGATCGCGGTTTTTCTATAGGTTTTCATTTTTGTTCTCCTTCTTGATTTATCCAAGAGCTTTTCAACTTTTACGTATACAGGATAGCCGGTAGAGGGTATGAGAGTCATACCCCAAACGTGGTATCCGAGGGGTTATTTTCTTTTTCCGAGAGATCAATCCAAATTGCTGAGATCAATGGCAGGCCCAGGGAATAAAGGTGCCGCAATAAGCCTTGCAAGGCAGCCTGGTCGACAGTGATGGTTAGAATGGTGATTGGATCACCACCTTCGTCGCTTTCGACCGTGATCGTTATCCCATTGTTCCAATCCAACCATTTCACCTCGAGCGCTCCCGGAACTGTGATCTGATATGTGACCGGTCGATCTAGAGTTAGTTTGTGTTTATTCATTTTCATCTTTTCACCTATTTAAAGGTTTGCCTCTGTTACATCTTTAGCATATCTCCAAGCTAGGTGTTTGTCATACCCCGAACGTGGTATTCAAGGTGGTATTGTTGAACCGAAAAAGAAATACTGGACTGCAATGGCAGCCCAGTTTTTTAACGCTTTAGCGAGTTGAGGGCGATAGCCCGAAACAGAAAACCACCCGCTCAGCGGGTGGAAGAGAGGGACTTATTTAAGGAGATTTATACAATGAATTGTGCGAACCAAGGGAATGCTGTATATTTACAGTACCATTCAAAAACAAATGCACACTTCCTGTCTGAAAATCAACAAGGAGTAACAATGAAAAAAGCGGTTTGTGTTGGGATCAATAACTATCCCGGTATTTTCAACGATCTAAAAGGTTGTGTTAATGATGCGAATGATTGGGCAGAACTGTTGACCGAATTTGGCTTTGATATAAATATCTTGCTCGACAACCAGGGCACACGGGAAAACATAAAGTCAGCTCTGCGCGACTTGGTGACGGCGCTGGATCCAGGGGACTATGGCGTATTCACATATTCAGGTCACGGGACTTACAATCGCGATGCCAGCGGCGATGAACCGGATAGCTATGACGAGGCTTTGTATGTCTATGATGGGATCTTGCTGGATGATGAATTGCGTGAAATCCTGAATGATTTGAATCCGCAGGCCAGTCTGGTATTTGTGTCAGACAGTTGTTATTCCGGGACGGTCACCCGGGTGGCTGAAGATGAAACGCTTTATGCCAAGCCGCGTTTTGTACCGGTGGTTGGGTACAGTCCCTTGATCCCTGTCAAAACGCGCTTTTTGGAAGAAGCCGAGATGCTGGAGTTGTTGTTGACCGGATGCAGTGACAGCGAATTGTCTTATGATGCCTATATCAACGGTCGCTATAATGGCGCTATGTCGCGCTACGCAATTGATGCCATTCGAGCGAACCGGGAGGCGACATTCAATGAATTTTATATTGCCCTGCGAGGGGCATTGCCTTCGGAAGATTATCCACAAACGCCGCAGCTGGAAGGAACAGACAAGAATAAATCACGCTTATTATTTGTACCGCTCCCCGTAGACGAACCCAACCCTAATCCCGAGCCATATCCGGAACCTGAGCCTGATCCCGTCCCCCAGCCGGACCCTAATTCGCCCGGCTGTTTCCCGGGCTTGATGCAGCAAATACGTGGTTTATTCAAGTAAGCCGAATGTAGAGTATTTGCGTTGAGCTGCCAGGCAACAAAAACCGCCAAGTACGCTTGGCGGTTCGTGTTTACATGATTTGATGACTCAATTGCATATGAAACCCTATTTCTTACTCTTCGCACTCCTCCAGCTCTTTAGCAGCCTGCTCTACCAATTCATCTGGTGTCTCAACTAACGGCGGACGGACAGGCCAACGCGGGAAGTCATATTTTTTTGCGAGCAGGCCTTTCAGTGTTGATGGAAAGGGCGTGTATTGTTCCAACACTTGTCTTTGTTGTGTAATACAAGCCTGTATCCCTGATGAATCTTCATCCCGCGTGAAGGCATCGTAGATGGCGCGTAACCCCGGCGAGAGCAAATTGGCTGGGGCGGTAATGCAGCCGGCGGCCTGGTTCTGTAACGCCATCGAAAAATAAGAATCCGTGCCGGTGAATACAGCCATGTCCTCCCCGAAAGTTTGTCCCAGCATGTTTGCGAACCCGGGATCGTGGGAAGAATCCTTGATGCCCGCGAACTGGACAGGAAAGGCGTCTTTAAGGCGTTTGAGTAATTCCTTGGAAAATCCGATTCCGGCCACTCCGGGAAAGTGGTAGCCCAGCAGATAGCCATCGGACGATACAGCCTTTTTGATTACCTGTTCGAACCAGTTGAACAGGCCGTCATCGCTGGCGGTCCGGAAGTAATAGGGCGGCAGAACGACCACGCCGTCGTATCCCAGGTCGAAGGCTTTCCTGGTCAGGGTGATGGTCTCGCCCAGACTGGGGGTCCCGGTACCGGCCAAAAGGCGAAAATCAGGATGAGTCTCGCGGACCTTGATAGCCGCTTTGTAGATGCGCCTGCGTTCCTTGGGGGAAAATGATGGACCTTCTCCAGTTGTGCCAAAAATGAGCGCGCCGTGGCATCCACGGTCGGCCAAAAAGGATAAAAAAGTGGGAACAGGCTCAGGGTCAGGGGATGAATCGGCTTTGAGGGGAGTCAGGGCAGCGGCATAGATGCCAGATAAGGGATGTTGAATCATAAGATTATTCTACTCCTCGGATAATATCTCGTGCCGCTTTGTCGCGTGAATGAACTTGTTGTACCATCTTTTCGCAAAATAGTTATCGAATCAGTTCTGATCGTCGACCTCGAGCACTTTGTATGGAAAGATGTTCATAATCGTGGTCCTCCCGGATTGCGTAACGGCATCTTCCAGATTGTTCCGATAAAAGTGCGTATGCCCGTGAAAGAGGTAACGAGGTTGCGTTTTTCTGATCAGAAAATTCAGCGCCTTGAGGCCCTGGTGGGCGAGAGTCTCCTCATCGTGGATTCCAAATGGGGGTGAATGCGTGATGAGGATATCCAGCTTGCGGCCATGGCGTATTTGACCGCTTAGCAGGCGTAAGATCAGGGTGTAAGCGCGGAAGAATGCCTGCCGCTGCGTATACTGGTTTACCCCATCCGGGCGGTAGCGGACGCATCCGCCGAATCCGGCGAGAAAGAGTCCTTCGGCGTGAGCAGTTTTCAGGTCTAAATTCGCGCCGCCTTCGGCATGGGAAAGAGGCAGAAAGGGATTGTAAACCGGGTCATGATTGCCGGGGACGTAATATAACGGTACATTCAACACAGAGACTAGATATTCCAGATACGTGTACGGTAAATCGCCACAGCCGAGAATCAGGTCGACATCTCGAAAATGGCCATCGGTCGCCAGCGTGTAGATGCGGTCTACCACCTGATCACTTACGGCAAGTATTTTTGTCATCTCTCCCATTCATTTTGCATTGGAAAGGCTTCCATTACAAGCGTGCACTTTACAAATCAGTAATCCTGGCATAGGATAGGTTACGGGTAAACCAAAGAACGGTTGCCAAACCATTCAGTGCCTACTATAATAATCCAATATTCAAGATATTTTTACTGAAAGTTGCAGGATATAGGTTTTTTAAGGAGTTATTCTCTGGAAACACAACACATCACATTGCCAGACGATGATAATGGGGATGTAAAACCCAGAAGACAACTCGAGTCAGGTGTAACGCTTTTCAAGCGTTACCTGATCCAGGATGTAATCGGGGTTGGTGGGATGGGGTCTGTATATCGTGCCCGCGATTTACATTTTCCGAACGTTGTCAAGCTGGTCGCAGTCAAGGAGATGATCAACACTGCGCCAGACCCCCTTATACGGCAAACCATTGTACAAAACTTCGAGCGTGAGGCCAATTTACTGGCTACGTTAAATCATCCCTCTATCCCGCGTATTTACGATTATTTTTCAGAAGAGAATCGCTCTTATCTTGTGCTTGAATATATCCACGGCAAAGACCTGGAAATGATCATCAGTGAAAACGATGGCTTCCTGACCGAAGAACAGGTGTTGACCTGGGCAATTGAGTTGTGTGATGTGCTTTCCTTCTTGCACAACCACAAACCGGATCCAATCATCTTCCGCGATATGAAACCGTCGAACGTGATGATCGACCATAACGGGGATGTAAAGTTGGTAGACTTCGGAATCGCGAAGGCGTTCCAATTTGGCCAAAAGGGGACGATGATCGGTACCGAGGGATATTCTCCGCCGGAACAATATCGCGGCGAAGCTACCCCCCTGGCTGATATGTACGCATTAGGCGCTACCTTGCATCACGCCCTCTCCCGCCGCGACCCCCGCATGGAGCCCCCCTTTTCCTTTGAAGACCGCCCGCTGCGAAAGATCAATCCCGGTGTCTCCCCTGAATTGGATACCGTTATCTCGATGGCATTGCAATACGATCCCGAAGATCGCTTTCAATCTGCGAATGATATGAAAGATGCCCTGCTAACAGCCGCGCATAAAACCGGCATCCTTTCGAAAGTGACCAGTTCGATCAGCCAGTCAGATGGCATCAAGCCTTTGTGGACCTTCAAGTGTGAGGACGAGATCCGTAGTACACCGTTATACTATCAAAATAACATTTTCATCGGATGTTATGATAACAATTTGTACGCGATCGACGCGGGTGATGGAGAATTCCAATGGAAATATCCCACCGAGGGTGGAATTGTCTCCAAACCGGTAGCATACGAAGATAATATCTATTTTGGTTCGGAAGACCATCGCCTGCATGTTGTTGGCGCACGCTCCGGCAAAGTGGTATGGACCTATTACACAGACGGCCCCGTGCGTTCCTCTGTGCGCATTGCCGAAGGACATGCTTTTTTCGGTTCTGACGACCAATATTTACATGCTGTCAATGTGATCTCAGGTCGGGCAGCCTGGAAATTTGAAACATCCGATCCTGTCCGCTCCACTCCTTACGTTGCCAATGAATTAGTGTATGTCGGCAACGAAGCGGGCGATTTTTTGACGGTTGATTTCCGGGGCACGTTGAAATGGCGTTTCCATGCCAAACGCGCCATTACTTCCTCACCAACGATCAACAAACAAATGGTTTTATTCAGTTCCGTTGATGGAACGCTCTATGCGCTCGATCATCGAAATGGCTTTGTTATCTGGCGCTTTCGGCTGGGCAAAGGTTCAGTTTCATCTCCTTATGTGGTTGATGATATTGTATTTTTAGGTGCCGCGGATGGATTTATTTATGCAATCGAAGCGGGCACATCGAAAGAACTCTGGCGTTTCCGTACGGAACATCAAGTAAGCAGTTCACCGGTGGTCTACAAAGATTCTCTGTATTGTGGGTCTGTAGATGGCTACCTGTATTGTCTCGAGTATCGAACCGGACGATTACGCTGGAAGTTTGGAACTGAGGGCCACATAATTGGCTCCCCGCTGGTATATGATGATATTGTTTACGTCGGTTCAACTGACCACCGGGTTTATGCATTGCTCGCCTGAGAAGGAGATATGATTGTGATGGAATTTTTCCGCAAGCTGTTTGGTGGTAGGGAACCAAATGAATCAAATGAACCGAGAGAAGCAACAGAAATTGATACAGCGACAACGGCCCCTCTCACGGAGGAGCAAATCCAATCGATTTTGCAGGGACCAAATGTTCAATTTGATTTGCAGCAACTAGTAGCTGCTTCAGGACAGTCGGTTGGCAAACAGCGTGAACTCAATGAAGATAGTTTACTGACTTTAACCACTACGCTGGCGGGCAATTCAGGCAATTTGCCCTTTGGCTTGTACATTATTGCAGATGGAATGGGCGGACATCAGTATGGAGAAGTCGCCAGCAATGCAGCCGTCCGTGTTGTGGCTGGGTATATCATGCGCAAATTCCAGCCCTATCTGTTCAGTCTAAAACCCGCACCGCCTGACGAGTCTCTGCAAGAGATTATGCAGACCGCGGTCCGAGAAGCGCAAAAAACGATTCAAAGCGAAGCCCCCAGTAGCGGTACCACATTAACAGCAGCATTGGTCCTCGGTCAGCAGGTGACGATCGCCCATGTAGGGGACAGCCGGGCTTATCAAATATTTCCCGATGGACGTTCTGAAGTGATTACACGTGATCATTCCCTGGTCAAACGACTGGAAGAACTTGGGCATATCAGCTCGGATGAGGCGGAGAACTATCCACATCGAAATGTTCTTTATCGTGCGCTGGGTCAGGGCGAGATTCTCGAAGCGGATGTGTTTACAGTTTCATTCCCGCAGGCAGGGTATCTGATGCTGTGTAGCGACGGATTGTGGGGCGTTGTTGCCGAACAGGATATGCTCAGGATCATTCAGGAAGCGCCTGATTTGCAGCAAGCATGTCAGAACCTGGTTGAGGCAGCCAACACGGCCGGCGGTCCGGATAACATCAGTGTGGTTATTGCTCAGTTGATTGGATAAAATGGCAAAAGAGACGGATTATTACGCTCTTCTCGGGGTGACGCGAAATGCATCACAGGATGAGATCAAGCGCGCTTATCTTGCAGCCGCGCAGCGTTTACATCCGGATAAAAATAAAGCCATAGGGGAGACCGAGATTTTCCTCAATGTCCAGCAGGCTTATGAGACTCTCTCCAATCCGGACAGTCGCAAAAAGTACGATGCTGCCCTGCCGAAGGAAGAAATACCGTCCTTACCTTTCAAGCATACAATCTATTACAGCCGTCCCAATCTGGTCCGTATGGAAGAGCCGCAGTTGCTGTACATCCTTCTCGAAATCGCACCACAGGAAGAATCGGATGAAATCCCAACCCCGCCCTTGAACGTGGCCCTGGTTCTTGATCGCTCCACATCCATGAAAGATGAGAAGATGGATGTGCTCAAGAATGCAGCCATCAAGGTCATGCAGAACTTGCGCTCTAAGGATATTTTCAGCGTGGTCACCTTCAGCGATCGAGCAGAAGTGCTCATACCTGCCTCCTATCCATATGACAAACGAAAACTCGAATCTCGCATCCAGATGTTACAACCATCCGGTGGGACCGAAATCTACCAGGGTCTGCTTGCTGCTTATAATGAAATACAACGCAATATCGACCAGGAGTGTATCGATCATATTATTCTGCTTACGGACGGTCATACATATGGCGATGACCAAGAATGTTTTGATTTGGCCGAGCAAGCGTCAAAACAGGGGATTGGGATCAGTGCGATGGGGATCGGCAAAGAATGGAACGACGAGTTCCTGGATACGCTTGCCAAGCGCACTGGCGGAAGCAGTCGCTATATTGCCCGTACAGAAGATATCCAAAAATTTCTGGTTGATAAATTCGAATCGCTGGCACGTACCCTGGCTGACGATGTAATTCTAGAAATCAAACAAACACCTGGGGCTGAGATGGCCTACGCGTTTCGGACTCAGCCCGAAACTGGTCCACTACCTATAGAAGGTTCAATTCATCTTGGACCTCTGTTGCAGGATTCTACCCTGAATATATTGTTTGAATATCGAATTGAAGGGTCCATGACCAGTCAAGATATTATTTACCTTCAGCGTGGGCGCTTGAAATTATCTATTGCTACATTGCCCACACCACTTCAACCTCTTACGATCGAGTTTGCGCGCGAAGTGAAAGATGAACCCGGGGAGGAGCCACCTCCGGCAAAGATCATTCAATCGCTTGGAAAATTGACTCTGTACAGGATGCAGGAAAAGGCCCATATGGAAGTGGAACAGGGACAGTTCGAACTGGCTGCCCAGCATATGAAAAATCTTGCTACCAGTTTATTGGCTCAAGGGGAGCGCAGTCTCGCTCGCACAGCTTTGATAGAGGCTGAGAATATTACCCAAATGCAATCTTTCTCAGAAGAGGGAAGTAAAGAGATAAAATATGGCACACGCTCTCTTATCATGCCATTAGAATGACATAGTTAACAAAGGAAGAACTCGTATGATCGAATGCCCAAACTGTCAACATAATAACCTGGATGGTACTGTCTTCTGTAGTGAGTGCGGCTCGCAGCTAACGGACGTACATTCAATAGTCACACAAAGTATCCCTGCTGACAGCCAGCCGTTGACTTCGGTCGACAAAAAGAAGACTGCAGCTTATTCAAAACATCTGGATACCTGGGCTTCCTTGCATCTGCTGGATAGTGGGCAGATCCTTCCGCTGGGCGATCGTACGGAATTCACACTTGGACGGGTAAGCGAAGCGCAACCGATCATGCCGGATATCGATTTAACGCCTTATCAAGCATATGCCAATGGCGTGTCACGATTGCACGCCGTTTTGAAAAGAGAAGGCGAGCGTGTGATCGTCATGGATCTGGGTTCGTCGAATGGAACCTATTTGAATGGCAAGCGTTTGAGACCAAATACCGAACATACACTAAATCACAGCGATTTGTTAGCCCTGGGGAAGCTGAAGATCCAAATCTTGTTGAAAAACTCCTGAGAACCGGACAGATTGAAACCAACTGACTAATTTTTATGCTTAGAGTTGCAGCGCCAACCATTTTCATCTTGTCCGGTTATGAAGAAAGAAAAGGTGCCAAATGCCCTATACAGTAATCTTGCATCTTCCGGGTGAACCCTCCGTTATTGGCGAAGTGGACGAGTTGCCCAAACCCTCTGATATGATTGTCACGGTCAATGGCCCGCGCCAGAAAGATGGCAAAGATTTGCACTATCTGGAGCCAAATGTAGTGCAAGTGATCTGGCCGCTACACCGTATCACGCTTATTGAAGTACTCGAAAGCGAAGATGAGGAACAAATCATTGGATTTGTAAGGGAGTAAAAAGTTAATGCCTGAAGAGTTTGAGCGTCGTCGTATTCTGGTTGTTGATGATGAAGAACGCATGGTGCGCTTCATCCGCTTGAATCTGGAACACGATGGGTTCCAGGTGAGTGAAGCCTTCAATGGAAAAGAAGCCATCCAGAAGATTCGTGATGTGACCCCCGACTTAATCCTGTTGGATGTGATGATGCCCGATATTGATGGTTTTGAAGTGTTGGAAACCGTCCGGGAAGTGAGCCAGGTGCCCGTTATCATGCTGACGGCCAAGGGCGAGGAAGATGACCGTGTGCGCGGCCTGGAACTGGGCGCCGACGATTATGTCACCAAGCCTTTCAGTCCGCGCGAGTTGGTCAGCCGGGTAAAAGCGGTCTTACGCCGTACGGAGGGGGCAACAGGTTCGATGCACGGGTTGATCGAAGTAGATGACCGTCTGAAGATCGACTTTGACCGCCGTGAGATTTGGCTGGAAGGAAAACTGGTCAAACTGCGTCCCACTGAGTATCGGATGCTTTATCATCTGGTACAGAATGCGGGTTGGGTTGTGACCCACGATCAGTTGTTGACCAAGGTCTGGGGATACGAGTACCGTGATGAACCGCATTACGTGCGTTTGTACATCAATTATCTGCGCCAAAAACTAGAAGCCAATCCCTCTGAGCCAAAATACATCTTGACCGAACGAGGTGTTGGCTATCGCTTTATCGATTTTCGCAGAGATAAGAAAGAGCAACAGAAAGATAATTAAACGGAATCAAGCTCAGGGCTTGCGATGAGGCGCAGGGCGTGTCTGGCCAAATTGCCACGGTTTCCAAAAGTTGAGGTCGCATAGATCTCTTTGTATTATCCCTCGCGGTTTCAACCGCCCTTGCCAGGCATCTTTCTCTAGACTATACTTTTATTCGACCATCTTGGAGGCATAACTTTAATGGCAAAGCAAAGGATCGTTCTGGTGGATGACCATGAGGTTGTCCGCTTGGGGTTGAAGTCACTGTTGGATCGTCATCCACAGTTCGAAGTGATTGGAGAAGCGAGTTCGGCGCGGGAAGCGCTGGAACAGGTGGCCGCGCTTGAACCGGATGTGGTTGTCATGGACATTCGCCTACCGGGCACATCGGGCATCGAAGCCTGCGAGCAAATTGTCGATAATCACCCAGATATCAAAGTCATCATGTTGACCTCGTATGCCGAGGACGAGATGCTTTTCTCTGCTATCCGCGCGGGCGCTTCGGGTTACGTGTTAAAGCAGATCGCCAGCGAGGAACTGGTCAAGGCCATCGAGGCTGTCGGGCGCGGAGAAGCACTGCTTGATCCGGCCGTAACACAGCGTGTCTTCCAGGAAGTACGCCGGGCGGTGAAGGAAGAAGAGGCTTCCGCCTTTCAGCATCTCAGCCAACAGGAAAAGCATGTGTTGTTGCTGGTTTCTGAAGGCAAGACCAATCGCGAGATCGCTAAAAACCTGTTCCTGGGGGAAGGTACGGTGCGCAATTACGTCAGCAGCATTCTCTCGAAACTGGGGGTCAATAACCGCGCGGAGGCTGCCGCCTATGCGGTGGAACACAACCTGCGCGAATACATTTCTACATAGATAGATGATGACCTGTGCCTCGCGCATGTTTTTTCTTTATCCGCTAATTAACGCGAAACCTCGCTGATCTTTACAAATTAGTGAAGGCACCGTGTCCTCAGGGTATTAGCAGATTTCAAACCGCGTCAAACTCACCTTTAGCCT
The DNA here is from genome assembly GCA_050115035.1 of Anaerolineales bacterium. GTDB lineage: Bacteria > Chloroflexota > Anaerolineae > Anaerolineales > Villigracilaceae > JAABUE01. Next base: position 13,013 of record JASFRG010000090.1, read on the forward strand.
GCTCCCGGTTTATAATCAACACCATGCCTAAAACTGATACTTCTATCCTCTTCCTCGGCAAGGCCGATGACCCTGACTGCGCCCGCGCGCTGGCTTTCTGCCAGGAGCACCTCACGGATGTGACCCACTGTCTTGGCGTGTGGGGGGACCCGCTCCCCGAAGCCGCCCGTACCTGGGAGGGCGACTACGTTATCTCATATCTCTCACGCTGGGTGGTGCCTGAGTTCCTTTTGGAGCGTGCCCGTAAAGCCTCCTTTAACTTTCACCCAGCTTCTCCCGACTATCCAGGTATTGGATGCAATAACTTTGCCCTATATGAGGATGCCAAAGAATATGGCGTGACCTGTCACCACATGGCCCCCAAAGTGGACACAGGCGCGATCATCGCCGTCAAACGTTTCCCTGTTTACCCGGAAGACGGAGTGGCGGAACTGCTCGAACGGACCTATGTGCATCAAATCGAATTGTTCTTCGAGATCGTAGGACTATTGGCTGAAGGCAAAGACCTGCCTGTCTCCGATGAGACCTGGACGCGTCCGCCTTTCACGCGTGTGCAATTCAATGAGTTGTTCATCATCCGCCCCGAGATGAGCAAGGACGAGATCGCCCGCAGGATACGGGCGATCAGTTATAAACATTGGCAGCCTTATGTAGAGATACAGGGGTACAGGTTTGAGTACAGTCCCCTCTAAAAAACGGATTTTATGGAGATACAGATCGATGTCCATTTCAGTGCGGTCATTCATTCCCCAGGATAAGGATTTCATCCTTTCACTGGTTTCACGCTTTTCAGAGTTTGAACTGCCAGAGTGGCAACATACAGACGAAATTGACAACACGAATCGTCTTGCTCTTCTGAAGGCGATGGAGCAACCAGAGCCTGAATCTGCTATCTTTGTTGCGGAAGATGAAACAGCGGGACCGGTCGGATTTATTCATCTCCAAACCCGAATAGATTATTTCAATGGAGAAAAGCAGGGCTATATTTCAGATATTGCGGTTGACAGTTCCTATGAAAGCCGCGGCGTCGGAGGCATGTTACTTGGAAAGGCAGAGAGTTGGAACCGTGAACAGGGCTATACTATATTGACACTATTTGTCTTTGCAGGCAACACACATGCACAACAAATATATAAGAGAAGTGGCTTTGGTCAAGACATCATCAGATATGCCAAAGTGATTGACCAGAAGGCATAGCAGCACAAGCTCATGAGTACAAAAATTAGAGCGGACGATTTCATCCGCTCTAATTGATTCTCTACATATTTATAAAACTACTCCCCGCTTACTTCTTTCCATTTCTTCTTCATTAACAGCGCATCTTCTTCCATGACCGGGCTTTCGCACAGGATGCGCCCGGCACAGCCGAAATCCGTCAGCGCGCGGAATAGCGCATCCAAATCGATATCTGCTTCTTCGAATTTCAAGTGGTTCTTTTCGCCTTTAGGGCCGTACTCAATCCCTGAAAGGTGACAGTGCAAACGCTTGAGCGACTTTTTCCCCAGCGCTTTTCTGTATTGTTCCAGATAACTTGACCATTCATCGTAGGTGTTGACCGTCCCATCGCCGGGGCGCGCGTGCAGATGTGCAAAGTCCAGGCAGGGCTCGACCCCTTCGATGGCTTTGCTCATTTCGAGCGTGTCTTCCAGCGAACCCAGCATGGCAGATTTGCCCATGGTCTCAGGCCGAAGGATCGCCGGGTTGCCTGCTTCACGTAATTCGTCCACGCAACCCTGCAAACGCGGAATGGCCACCTTAAGCACATCTTCCGGTGGGCGTTCGAAATATGAGCCGGGATGGAAGATAATGTCGGTGCAGCCGGCCAGGTTGCCGTAATGCGCCGCGTCCATCAACCGTTGGCGGGACTTGGGCCATTCGTCTTCTTCCGCGTTCAGATTGATGTAATAGGGTGCATGCACGCTCAAGCTGACGCCTTGTTCTGCCCCCGTTTCTTTGATAGCGGCGCAAGTTTTCTCGCTCACGCGTACGGAGCGCACCCACCCCAGTTCGAGCGCTTCCAGTCCGATGGATTTACTGAATTCGATCGCGCCTACCGAGCCCCCCGGTTTCTTAGGTGTGCCGGTCGGAGAACCGACAGTGCCGAATTGAAATGATAACGTCATAGATTACTCCTTTTCACCACCGAGAGCACTGAGAACACAGAGAATTTCATTTTTTCTGTGTTCTGTGTAGTTAATAATTAAGCCACGTAGAAACCTGCTCCCACAGTGGTGGTCCTAAAATTAACAGACCCACACCAATTGCTGCCAGGGCCGCGATCAGGACGGCGGCAGCACCCACATCCTTGCCGACTTTGGCCAGTGGATGTTGCAGCGGGCTGGCCAGATCCACGACCGCTTCGATGGCCGTGTTGAAGAACTCCGCCGCCCAGACCATGGCAATGGTTATCAAAAGAACAGCCAGATCACGAGCGGATAGTCTCAACCACAAAGAAACAATGATAACTGCGGTCGAAATGACAGCGTGGATCCAGGCGTTTTGCTGCGTGCGCAGCACGTGCCACCAGCCACGGAAAGCGTAACCAAAGGAACGGATGCGGGAGAGGATGAAGATTTTCATGAGCCGATTTACGATTTACTGTTCCCGGATTTCGATTTCCGCCAAACCGAGTCCTTCCAGGATTTCAGCCTGCGCTTTCCACATACGGGCCTTATCTTCGTCCCCGGCGTGATCGTAGCCCAGCAGATGCAGAGTCCCGTGCACGATCAGCAACTGGACTTCGGCCGCCAGCTTTTGACCTGCGGCGCGTGCCTGCTCCCCGGCGCGAGGGACCGAGATGAGGATGTCGCCCAGATAACGGCGGGCAGTTTCGGGGTCCGTTTCGGAGGCGGGGAAGGAGAGTACGTCGGTGGACGCATCGATACCCAGGTAATCCCGGTTGAGTTCGTGCAGTTGTGCATCGTCCGTCAAGACAACGGACAGGTCGCCATCAATAGATTGATGTATGAGCACAGCCAGGGCTGCGCGTTCGATGATTTCCGTGGCCAGTTCGGTTCGCAGTGATGGATTGGTTTCGATATGGATCACGGTTTTGTTTCGACACTCGGAATGGTGGGGACATCTTCGGATGCGGACGGGCTTTCGACCGGTTTCTTTGCCTTTGGATATTCTATACGCGGGTGGAAAGAGCCGCGCAGAGTGGTAACGAAAGAATCCTCGATTTTTTTGAGGTCGTTCAGGGTAAGTTGGGTTTGATCGAGCTGCCCGGACTTTTGAACATAATCAACAGTGCTTCGAATGATTTTCCGAAGTTCTTCTTCATTGTTGGGCCCCATAGCGCGGACGCGTGCTTCGGTGCCATCGGCCAGCATCAGCAAGGCCGTCTCACGCGAACGCGGACTGGGGCCTGGGTATTGGAATTTCTCCTCGTCCACCTTGGATTCATCACCACCTGCGGCTTCGAGCGCCTGGGTGTACTGGTAACGGGTTAGCATAGTGCCGTGATGTTCGAGAATAAAATCGTCGATGCGGCGCGGCAAGCGGTGCTTCCGTGCCAGCTTGATCCCTTCCAGGACGTGTTGGGTAATGGCGGCGGAACTTTCAGCAGGGTCAAGGTCATCGTGTGTGTTGACATTGCCGTGCGCCTGGTTTTCGATAAAGAAAGTTGGGTTCGAAGCTTTACCCACATCGTGGAAGAGCGCGCCTACACGGGTAAGCAGGGCATCTGCGCCGATACTCTCAGCAGCCTGTTCGGCCAGATTGGCAACTTGCAGGCTATGTTGGTAGGTGCCCGGCGCATTGCGTAGGAAGAATTGCAGCAGGGGAAAATCGGGTCGTGATATTTCAAGTAATTGCAGCGGTGTGGTCAAGCCCAGAATCTGGGCCAGAAAGTATTGCAATAACAAGGTGATGCTGGCGGAGGCCAGTCCGTTGAACAGCGCTGCGCTCAACAGTGTGACGATCCCAACCCAATCCATTTCGGTGAACGGCAGGCGAAAAGCCAGGATTACCGCAATCCCTGCCAGAGCTATTGCTATCCCGGCACGGAAGAAGGCCCAGAAGCGGCGCGCGGGGCCAAGCACGAGCACGCCTGTCATTGATGCCAACATGTAAAAGAGCATCAGATCAAGCGTGTTGGGCAGGTTGTAAGCCGTTAGCAGGGAAATGATTAATCCGAAGATCAACCCGGTTTCCATGTTGAAGAGCGTTGCCAGCAGAAGTCCGACTGCAGGCAACGGGTACAGGTACGGGATAACGGTACGATTAGGGATGGACAGCCGCGCCCCTACCAGGAAAACGATGAAGATGATGGCGATCAACACTAGGCTGCGAGTCTGTGAGAGGTAGGGCCGGTTGCGGCGATAGAAGTACATCCCTACGAATGCAGTCGTCAAGATCACCAGCGCGCCCACCCCCAAATAATCTTGCCATTGCTGGACGGGTTCAATGAGACCCAACTTCTGAAGCGCTTCCAGTTGTGCCGGGCTGATGATTTGACCACCGGCGACGACCATCTCGCCCGGTTTATAGGTCTGGACCACGGGTTGGACGGCATCCTGCGCAGCCTGACGGGCGGCCTCGGTCAGTTCCGGACTATTGAAGCTGTTCGGCACGATAAGAGCAGATACTAACTCTACGACCAGGTCTGCCTGTTCCTCGGTCAGCGCCAGGCTGACCAGCGAGGGCACGCTGCGGCGCATAGCCTGCAAATCTCCCTCGCGGATGGTGTTGCGCATGACCTGTTCCAGCACGCTCAACGCCTCTTGCTGGACGGTATCCCAACGGGCCTGAGACAGGTTCAAGATTTGGTCGATGGTATCGGGTTCGAGTGTCAGTTCACTCAGGGATTGGATGTCGGCTTGCTTTTGTTCGGGGGTGGCGAATTCGTCAGCGCGGACAAGGCTGATGTAATCAAGAGCGGCCCGCAGTTGTTCGATCTGACCGCGTGCGACAGACGGGTCAGGTGGAGAATATGTCTGCGGGATGGCTCGTGCAGCGGCTGCGCGCGCTTCATCCGTCCGTACTTCGCTGACGTATTCGATCGCTTCGGGAGCCTGCAGGTCGCGTGGCGCGACGTCTCCTGCAGAGAGCGGCAATGCTCCCGGACTGAGGGACAGTGGTGCGATAAGCGCGATCAGCGAAACCAACCCTGCTACGATAAGCAGGATCAGTTGAATCGTGCGAACGCGCCTCGGAACTTTTTCCGGTCGGGCAGACGCCATTAATTAGCCAGCGAGTTGTTCACGCACTATTGCGCTGACCTCACCACCGGAAGCGCGGCCGGCCGCCTTTTCCAGGGCGACTTTCATGACCTTCCCCATATCGGCCATGGAGGTGGCGCCTGTCTCGGCAATAGCGGCAGACACGATCTCGCGCAACTCATCCGCGGACATGGCTTCGGGCAGGAATTCTTCCAGCACGGCGATCTCTGCTTTGTTTTCGTCGATGAGGTCTTCACGACCAGCAGTTTTGGCTTCTTCGATGGCTTCTTTACGGTTCTTGATTTCTTTTTGCAGCAACGCGATGACCGCCAGTTCGTCCAGCTCGGTTCTCTTGTCCACTTCGGTCTGTTTGATAGCCGCCAGCGCCATACGGACGGTGGTCCTACGCACCGTGTCCCCGGAGCGCATGGCGTCTTTCATGGATTCATTTAGTTGCGTTTTTATGTCCATGCTGAGATTATACTAGAAAGGCGGCCAGGTTTAACTTTTCCAGCGTATATACTTTTTGATTTACTTTACAAATTTCTGGGAGTTTCAGTGAAAATGAAGGTGGGTATTTTGGTAATTGACCCTGGTTAGGGCGTCTTATTCACGAATGTGCTCAATTGATCTTCATATAAGTTTTTCACCGTAGAATCAAATTCTGCAGTTGTCCTTTTGACTGCTGCTTCGAAGGCGTAGGCAAAACGTTCTTTGCGCTCAGGGGAGTCGAGGTTCATGTGGGCATGCGAATCTTTGGGTAAGAGTGGAATCACAAAGCGTTTGACAATTGGAATGAAAGACAGTACTTCCCACGGGTAGTACAATTTACCGGAATGTAAATCAGGGTTGTGGATCAGTTCGTCTATAAGGGGAGCAATCTGGGGCGGTGGAGGCGGCGTCTGCTCATCGAAACGGGCCAACCACAGGTCTACGTAATTGGTGTGCGCGTAAAAATCCTGGGCCGTATGGGTCAGTCTGCCAAAAGCGGTCCAGGACTCATGGATATCCATCTCACGTAGGGATGAGATTGTACGCGTACGCTGTTCTTCAATGAAGTCGTAGGATTTCTCGAAGGCGTTGTTGTCAAAGTGGAATTCGTCATGGCCGAACTGACCACTCAAGTTATCCTGTTTCAAGTTGGCTGCAACGATCGCCTCCAGCGCGCGCGGGCTAAAATGTTCTTTCAGGGCTTTACGAGTGATAGATGCGTGATATTGGGTGAGCATGATAATTGAGTTATTTGAACCGCGATACCCTTTCAGGGCACTTAGCACGCAAAAGACGCAAAGTTTTTTCTCTTTCGGTCTTTGCCGAAAAGAGCGCTGAAACTATGAATTCTCTTTTCGGTTAGTTTCTTTTAACCCCTTGAGTTCGTAAACTTCGGCTGGTTGTATACGGCCTTTGACGGTCATGGGGGTGAGTGGAGAAGCTAAAACATGTTCTGCCACAATATCGTACGTGTCCTTATGCAGCAAAATCTGGCGAGGGTTGGCCGCCATTTGTAAGCGCTGCGCCAGGTTGACCGCGTCGCCGATAGCGGTGAAATTGGATAAGTCGTTGGTGCCCACGTTCCCGACCATAGCCTGGCCGGTGCTGATACCGATACGGAATACCAGATGCTGGTCAGGGTCGGAGAAGAGCGAATGAGCGGCCAGCGCACGCCTCATAACGCCCA
>JASFRG010000091.1:0-19162 GCA_050115035.1 Anaerolineales bacterium
GCTGTGCGCGAAGAATATGGAGAACTGTTCTTCCCTGCCGAAACAAGATGGCGCGAGAAAGCGCTGTCCGATGGCAGGCAGGCCCTAGAGGGGATTTTGCGGGCTTATCAATTGCTGGTCTGACACAATTTATTGCCGGTGGTCGAGTACCGCGACACTTGCACCGCACTGCGTTCCCTGGCACCGCCCGCCAGGGCAGGTGTGGAGCAGTGCAGGTGAGCGGAGTAACGAGACCATATTGGTTTTTAAACCTTTTCGTCTTCAAGTAACCTGTTGGTCTCGATATGGCGGAAAAACCACCGCCTACTCGACCAACGGAATATTTTTGAAACAAGATAAAAGATGGTAAATCGTATAATTCATTTTTATTAAGCAACCATAATCCAAATCAAACGTAATACTATGTAGTCGTAAATTCAAGAAATGGAGAATAAAATGTCTGAAGAAAAAGTACGCACCGAAGAATTCAGTGTTAACGGTGAAGACCTGATCGCCAAGATCAAAGAACTCATTCACGAAGGCAATATCCGCCGCATTACTATCAAAAAGAAAAGCGGTGAGACCGTCATGGAAATTCCGCTCAACCTGGGCATCGTAGGCGCACTTATTGCCCCGCAACTGGCCGCCATCGGCGCCATCGCCGCCCTGGTCACCGAAGCGACGGTGGTGGTTGAAAAAGTGGAAGAGCAAACGCAAGATTAGCTCAACACAATACCATCACCCCATTAAAGCGATAACCAGAATCCCGGAGAAGATGACCAGTGCGCCAATCACACGCACTGGTCCCATCTTCTCGCCCAGAAAATACCAGCCCGCCAACGCCCCCAGTACCACACTGACCTCGCGAATCGCTCCAGAATAACTGATCGGCGCGAAAGAGTACGCATACAGCGCAATCAGGTAAGATGCAACGCTTAAAAAACCGATGATCAATAACCGAACCGGTTGTTTTTTCCATTCCCCGACAACCTGCGACCAGCCATATTTCCGCAGCACGATCGGCGTGAGCCAGACCGGGATCAGGGTAAACATCAGAATGCCGTAGGTCAGGGCTGGGCCGCGTTTGACTGCGCTCCCGTCTACAAAAGTGTAGGTAGAAATGAAGAATGCCGTCCCCAGGGCGGCGGCAATCCCCTTGCTATTGGGAATATTTTTTCGATTCTGGATCAGGCTGCTGGCACCGGACAGGATCAGTCCACTGATGATCAGCATCAGGCCAATCAGTCCCCAACCTGTTATACCTTCATTTAACAACAACAATGACCAGAGCAACAAAAAAGCGGGAGCCGACCCGCGCGCCATCGGATAGACCAGCGAAAAATCGCCGTTTTTGTAGGCCAGGGAAAGCGTATACATATAAGCCGCCTCCAATCCAGCGCTGATAAAAGCGATATGCCAGATCTCGCGCGGAGGCAATCCAATCAAGAATAACCCAGGCAGGTACATGACCGCCCCAATGGTCACAATCCACCAGGAAGCGATGAACTTATGGCGCGTCCCCTTGAGCAGCAGGTTCCACAGCGTGTGCAAAGAGGCGGACAGAAAAAGCAAAACAATGGCCAGCGTTGGCATACAGCTTGGGATTATACATAGCTTTTTAAAATAACTCCCAATCGCATCGAGACCATTTGATATACTTATTCAAGGAAGCACACATTTCCACGGCGCGAACTGCAAAGAAGCGCCCCGGGTTACACAAAGCCATCGATAAACTGAATCCAAGTTTTTACAGGAGGTATTATGAGTTCCAGGAGAAGGCGCAGAGGGGAAAGTCCGCGTGAACGTCGAAAAGCGCGCGCGGCCAAAATCAGCAAGATGGTTCAACCTGTTCACAACATTCCAATCTATGAAATATTAAATGAAGAAGGCGTCGAGTTAATTCACGGGAAATCGATGGAAATCCTGAAAGAGGTCGGTGTCGACTTTTATCTCGACGAGGCTAAACAGATACTCAAAGATCACGGCGTTAAGTTGGAAGGGGATACCGCGTACTTCGAACCGGGGATGATCGATGAATACGTTTCCAAAGCCCCCAGCCAATTTACGCAACTCGCGCGCAACCCGGACAATAACCTGCTCATCGGAGCCGACCGCATGGTCTTCGCCCCGGTCTATGGTCCGCCCTACGTCCAGGATCTGGAGCGCGGACGCCGGGAAGCCACCCTGGAGGATTTCCAGAGCTTCGTCAAGCTGGCTTATCTCAGCCCATATATGCATCACTCCGGCGGGACGGTGGTCGAGCCGACGGACACCCCTGACGAGACCCGTCATATGGACATGCTGCTCAGCCACATCAAATACAGCGACAAAGCCTTTATGGGTTCGGTCATGTCGGGTGCTAACGCCGAAGATAGCGTCAAAATGGTGGAAATCCTGTTCGGCGCGGAGGCCATCCGCGAGAACCCGGCCCTGATCTCCCTGATCAACATCAGCAGCCCGCGCCGCCTGGACGACCGCATGCTGGAAGCCTTGACCGCCTACGCCAAGGCGCGCCAGGCTGTCATCATCACGCCTTTCATTCTGTCTGGCGCGATGGCGCCTGTCTCAACGGCTGGAACTCTCATCCAGCAGAACGCCGAAGCGCTGGCCGGAATTGCGTATGCGCAGATGGTGGAGCCCGGTACGCCCGTCGTATACGGCTCCTTCATGACCAACGTAGACTTGAAGAGCGGCGCGCCCATGTTTGGCACCCCGGAGAGTCAACTGGCGCTTATCGCCAGCGCGCAAATGGCCAGGCGATACAAACTCCCCTTCCGCAGCGGTGGCATGTTTGCCAGTTCCAAGATTCCCGATGCTCAGGCTGCTTATGAGTCAGTTATGACCATGCTACCGGCTGTGCAAGCGCGCGTGAATTTCGTACTGCACGCTGCCGGGTGGTTGGAGAACGGTCTGGCTGCCGGGTATGAGAAGTTCGTTATGGACTGTGAATTGCTGGGCATGTTTCACAAGTTAATGAAGGGTATCGATCTCTCAGAGGATGCCCAGGCCCTGGATTCCCTGCGAGATGTGGCCCCAGGCGGTCATCACCTGGGCACCGAGCACACCATCAGTCACTTTGAAACGGCTTTCTTCAAATCCAAGCTGTTCGATTATGACGATGCCGAAAAATGGATGCTGGAAGGCGGCAAGCGCGCCGACCAGGTCGCGGCTGAAAAAGTGAAGGAACGATTGAAGGGATACGAAGCTCCCGAAATCGATCCGAGCGTCGAAGAAGCGCTGGACGAATTCGTCACCAAGCGCAAAGCTGAACTCAACAAATAATAACCACGGAGAGCACTGAGCCCATAGAGAAAACAAAATATAAAATCTCCGTGCTCTCTGTGTTCTCTGTGGTAAACCGATGCTATCACCACAAATTGGACAAGATTCGTTATAATACCTTCGTGAGCCAACAAAGGAGGCGGACAATATGAGTGAACGCAGGACGCCGCTGTACGAGATCCATCTGCGCACAGCGTCGAAAATGGTTAAAGGGGGCGGGGACTACATGTTCCCCCTCAGCTACACCTCTCCCCTGGAAGAACACATCAACACCAGAACCAACATCGGCATACAAGATCTTTCTACCATGGGCGAGGTAGACATCAAGGGACCGGGAGCCGAACGTTTGGTCAACCGCCTGTTGGTCAACGAAATCCGCGACATGCACCCCGGTCAGGTGCGCTACTCAACCATGTGTAATGAAGAGGGTGGCATCATGGATGACATCACCGTCTACAAGTTTGGCGATGAGCATTTCATGATCGTGACCAGTTCCGGCCCGCGCCTGAAATCCGCAGAATGGATTTCGGAGCACGCCAGCGGGATGAGCGCCTACGTCACCGACCAAAGTGGGTCCATCGCGCTGATCTCTGTCCAGGGGCCTCGTTCCCGCGACTTCCTGCTCAACATTACCGAAGAAGCCGACCTGGAAAACCAGAGATTCTTCTGGTTCAGTCGCGGTCTCATCAACGACACGCGCGTGATGATCTCACGCAGCGGTTACACCGGCGAGTTGGGCTACGAACTGTATATTCCGGCTGAAGAAGCCGCTGTGATGTGGGAATACCTGCTCAAGAGTGGCGCCGAGTATGGTATTCAACCCTATGGCGTATCGGCCATGCAGAGCCTGCGTATCGAAAAGGCCCTGCCGCTCTACGGCCCGGATATTGACGAAACCCGCAACCCGTTCCAACTAGGATTGAACCGCTGGATTCGTTTCGACAAGCGTCAGTTCATCGGACGGGAGGCGCTACTGCAAATCCAGGATATGGGCCTGGACGAGCGCTGGACCGGGATGGAACTGGAAAGCAAAGTGCCCGCCAAGACCGGTGAGCGTATCTTCAGCATCGCGGATATCAGCAGCGTACGCGAGAAGATGTTCACCGGCAGCGAGGCTGGCGAAGAATTTGATATCGAAACGGCCGGTGAGCTGGTCGGAGAGGTGTCTTCCAGCGCAGTGGGGCACAGCGTTGAAAAGACACTGGCTCTGGGCTTTGTGCGCGTCACGCATACTTATCCCGGCGCGCAGTTGCTGGTGGAAGTCAACGGGCGTCCCACCCTGGCGAAAGTTGTCAACACGCCCTTCTTCGACCCGAGTGGTATGCGTCTGCGAGCGCGTGGGCCAAGGAAAATCAGCGATTCATAGTTATGTCATTCTGAGGAGCGCAGCGACGAAGAATCTCATATTACAGAGCGATTATCCAAAAAAAGAGGAGATTCTTCGCTCCTTTCAGTCGCTCAAAATGACATGCTAGTGGAGAAATTTGAATGCAAACCAGTGGATACTCCAAACGTTTCAATACCATCGTAATCGGCGTCGGCGGGATGGGCAGCGCCGTGTGCTATGAGCTTGCCAAACGCGGCAAACGTGTGCTGGGCATCGAGCAATTCGATATCCCCAACGATATGGGCTCGTCGCACGGTTACACGCGCATCATCCGGTTGGCCTATTACGAACACCCCTCCTACGTGATGCTGCTGCGCCGTGCTTATGAACTGTGGGGGCAGATCGAAACCCGTACAGGAAAACAGGTCTACGTTAAAACGGGCTCCATCGACGCCGGACCGGCCGACAGCTGGGTCTTCAAAGGCTCGCTGCAATCCTGCGTGGAACATGACCTGGATCACGAAGTACTCAGCGGGATGGAAATGAACGCGCGCTTTCCCGGCTACAACATGCCACACGACATCCTGGGTGTGTTCCAGCCTGAAGGCGGATTCATCCTGCCTGAAGCGGCCACGGTCGCTTATGTGCAGGCTGCTCACGCTTTAGGTGCCGAAATTCATGGACGGGAAACCGTGCTCGAATGGCAGCCGCTCTCCAACGGCGAAGGCGTACGCGTGATCACCGACCGGGCGGAATATGAAGCCGATTCGCTAGTCATTACCGGCGGTGCCTGGAACTCCAATCTGCTACCCTTCCTGCGCGGATATGCTACCCCTGAACGGCAGGTGCTGGCCTGGCTACAGCCCGACCGCCCCGAACTCTTCACGCCGGAGCGCTTCCCGGTCTTCAACCTGCTGGTGCCGGAAGGACGTTATTACGGTTTCCCGGTACACACCGTACCCGGATTCAAATTCGGTAAGTACCATCACTTCGAGGAAGTGGTTGAACCCTACGGCTACGACCGGGAACCTGACGTCGAAGATGAAGAAGTGCTGCGTGAGTTCGCCTCGCGCTATTTCCCCGAAGGCGCCGGCCCGACTATGACCCTCAAGGCCTGCATGTTCACTAATTCACCCGACAAGCACTTCATCATCGACCTGCACCCGGAATACCCGCAGGTCAGTTTTGCAGGGGGATTTAGCGGACATGGATACAAGTTCGCCAGCGTGATCGGCGAGGTGATGGCCGACCTGGCCGAGCGGCAGGAATCACGTCATAACATCAGTCTCTTTAATGTGGCCCGGTTGACGGGAAAGGTCAGCGAACTGTATAAAGACATGCCTGGAATGCGGATCAGTGCGAAGCCGATGCGGCAGGCGTTGCCCAGGTTACGGCCATCGGCTCATCGAAGGCGGAGCAGGATCGGGTCGAGGAGGATGCGGCGGGACGTCTCATCACGCAGAATCCCGCTCAGGCATGGAAGTCAACGAGACCGCTATCAAAATTATTATTATGAATCAAATGATCCCCGCTATTGGGAAGAAGAAGACGTAAAACCATTCTGGTAAGGGAGAGAGTATGCGAGAGCAAGCGAATTTAGTGATTATTGGGGCAGGAATTGTCGGCGCGAGCGCGGCCTATCATTTAACGAAGCTGGGCTGGAAGGATATTGTGGTCGTGGATAAAGGGCCGCTTTTCGAAACCGGCGGTTCGACGTCGCACGCACCGGGGCTGGTCTTCCAGACCAACGGCTCCAAGATGATGTGCGAGTTCGCCCAATATACGGTTGAATTATTCAACAGCTTGCACAACGAGGAACACCCCACCTTTTATATGGTAGGTGGCATCGAAGTCGCTTACAGCAAGGAGCGCATGGCCGACCTGCACCGGCGGCATGGCTGGGCACAGTCCTACGGGCTGGAGACCAGCATCATCAGCCCCAAAGAAGTGCAGGAAAAAATCCCCATTTTGGATCCGACCGTGATCGAAGGCGGTTATTACGTTCCCTCCGATGGAGATGCCAAAGCGGTCAATGCCGTGGAAGCCATGGCGGAATATACAAAGCAGGAAGGCTCCACTGAATATTATGGAGACACAACTGTCACCGGCTTTGAGACATCCGGTCGGCAGGTGATCGCGGTGGTTACGGATAAAGGTCTCATCAAAACCCAGAACGTACTGCTGGCGACCAACATTTGGGGACCCGTTTTAAGCGAGCAACTGGGTGTCAAGCTGCCCCTAATGGCAGTGGAACACCAGTATCTGATTTCCGAACCGCTGGAAGAACTGGCCGGGGAGACGCGCGAAATCGTACATCCAATTCTGCGCAACCAGGACTTCTCGATGTATTTCCGCCAGCATAAGGATGCCTATGGCATCGGCTCCTATAAACACGAACCCTTGCTGGTTGACCCCTACGATGTGGGAAAAGATGCGATGCGGCCTTTTACCGCCCGCGATTTCAAGCTGGCGCAAACCGCGACCAAAGAATTATTGCCCCCCATGCAGGGTAAAAAGTACGTGACCACATTCAACGGCATGTTCTCATTCACCATCGACGGCGCACCCATCATGGGGCAGGCACCGGGTTGGGACAACTTCTGGACGGCCATCGGCGTGTGGGTCACACATGCAGGCGGTGTGGGTAAAGCCATCGCCGAATGGATGACGGAAGGCGAACCAACTACCGACGTCCACGAAGCCGACATCAGCCGCTTCCACGAGTACGCTACCAGCAAATATTATGTGCGGCGCACGGCTGCCCAGCAGTACCGCGAAGTGTACGACATCATCCATCCCATGCAGCAGATGGAGCATACGCGCAACGTGCGTCTGGCTCCCTATCACAAGCGCATGAAGCATTTGGGCGGTCATTTCTTCGGCAGCGTGGGCTGGGAACGCCCGCAGTGGTATGAAGGCAATGCCCGCCTGCTGCCGCAGTTTGAGCACCTGATCCCGAAACGAGAAAGTTGGGAGGCGCAGTACTGGTCCCCCATTCAGGGTGCGGAACACTTGGCCACGCGCCTAGGAGCAGCGCTGTATGAGTTGAGTTCCTTCGTCAAGATCGAAGTCAGCGGTCCCGGCGCGGCAGAATATCTCGAATATCTCTCGGCCAACCGGGTGGCGCGGGAGGTAGGCAAAGTTATCTACACCTCCCTGCTGACCGACACCGGCGGCATTAAATGCGACCTGACCATCACCCGTCTGGCAGACGACCGCTTCTGGATACTGACCGGCGGTGGAACCGGAATGAGCGATCTGGAATGGATCCGCCATAATGCGCCCACAGACGGCAGCGTCTATGTGGAAGATGTTTCGTCGAAATACACGTCGGTCGGATTGTGGGGTCCGAAGGCGCGGAATGTGCTGGAGTCTGTCAGTGAGCAGGATGTCTCCAACGAGGCTTTCCCCTACTTCACGGCGCAGGAGCTTATGCTTGAGACTGTCCCGGCGTTGGCGCTGCGCATCTCTTACGTCGGTGAATTGGGCTGGGAAATCTATGCCCCTGCCGAATACGGACTGCGTCTGTGGGATGTGCTCTGGGATGCGGGCCAGGCACACGGCATCATCGCCGGTGGCATGGGCGCCTTCGATTCACTGCGCTTGGAAAAAGGTTACCGTGCCCTGGGCTCAGACATCCATCCAGACTACAATCCGTACGAAGCCGGTCTCGGTTGGGCTGTACGCCTCGATCAGGATGACTTCAAAGGCAAAGAGGCTTTACTGAAGATCAAGGAAGAGGGAGTCTCACGGGTGCTGTGCTGCCTGACTTTAGATGAAGACGTTCTGCTCGGTAAGGAACCCATCCTGAAGGATGACAAAGCCGTAGGCTATGTCACCAGCACAAACTATGGATACAGCGTCGGCAAGCAGATCGCGTATGGATACCTGCCTGTTGAACTTGCTGAAAAAGGGACGCAGGTTGAGATCGAGTATTTCGGGAAGCGGCTGGCAGCAATTGTTGCTGATGATCCGCAGTATGATCCGAAGATGGAGAAGATCAAGGCGTAATTATCTTCTGAGATGGTTGAGTGCCAGAAGCGATAGCGAAGGGTGTATCGAAACCACAAATTTGAGCTAACAACTGCCCTTTTGGTTTCGATACGGGCGAGAAAAAGCACTCGCCCTACTCAACCAACGGTTTGCTCTTGAAACTGCTTGAAATTATTATTAGAGGAGTGAAATACACAAATGGCAAAATACAAAATACTTTACTGGAATGGGATTCCCTCCCAGGTGCGCGCCACGGACGAAAATGGACGCGCCAGCAAACAACTCCCCCAGCACTTTCAGGAAGCCATCGACGAGGCAGCCATGGCTTTGGGAAAGATTGGAACAGATTCCTACACCAACGGATTCCAATGGGGTGATGAGAGCGAGCATCCCGGAACTGCGGAAGAAGCCGCCGAGAGCATCGCGATTGAAATTGCGAAAAAATACCGCGATATGGACTGGCGTGCTATGGTCAAGAAAATGGAAGATTCGAATTAGTTTTCTAACCCAATATCGGGATAAAAATGATAAAAGCGTCAACCCGTCGTTTGACGGGTGTGGCTTTTACCTATCAACATGTCTGACACAAACGCCAACAACATGCACACCTTGATTCTGATGCCTTCCGGCCGCCGCGGTAAAGTCGAACACGGCACGCTGGTGCTGGATGCCGCCCGAAAGTTAGGCGTGGAAATCGAAAGTATCTGCGGCGGCCGCCAGACCTGCGAAAAGTGCCGCGTGATTATTGAAGAAGGCCATTTCGATAAGCTGGGCATAACCTGCAGTGAAGATCACTGTTCGCCACGCACACAGGTTGAGATCGATTTGCTGGAAGAACTGGGCACGCCTGAACAGCGACTATCCTGCAACGCCAGAATTCTGGGCGACCTTTTGATCACCGTCCCGGAAGGCAGCCGCGCCAAGAAGCAGATCATCCGCAAAACTGCTTCAGAGAAAGTTATCGAGGTTGAACCGACGGTCCGGCAGGTTTACGTGGAAGTGGACAAGGCCCAGCTCGGTATGCACCGCGGTGATTGGGGCCGTTTGCAGGATGCGCTAGCTGAGCAGTGGAATCTCAAAGATTTAGGAATCGAACTTCAAACTCTCCAGACTCTGCAGGCCACGCTCAGAAAAAAAGATTGGAAAGTCACGGTCACAGTCTGGGATGAACGCAAGGTGATCGACGTGCAGCCCGGCTACCAGGAAGGCGCCTACGGCCTGGCAGTGGATGTGGGCAGCACCACCGTTGCCAGCTATTTGTGCGACCTGCGCACCGGTGAGTTGCTTGCTACCGAATCGGCCATGAACCCGCAAGTTTCGTATGGCGAAGACCTGATGAGCCGTATCTCGTATACAATGACCAATCCCGACGGTCTGCAAAAGATGAACGAGGCTATCATCGAGACGATCAACAAGCTGGCGATCCAGGCGGCGCGTTCGGCTAAAATCAGCAAGGCGCGCATTTACGAGATTGCCCTGGTCGGCAACACCACCATGATCCACATCCTGCTGGGCATCAATCCCATCGAACTGGGCGGCGCACCCTTTGCGCTGGCCAACCGGGACGCGATGGACATTAATGCGCGCGAACTGGGGCTGAAACTGCATCCCAACGCCAATGCGCACATCCTGCCCTCCCAGGCGGGACATGTCGGTGCGGACAACGTCGGCGTGTTGGTTGCTGAAGAGCCACAATTGAAGGATGGCATCGTCCTGACCGTCGACGTGGGCACCAACGCCGAGATCGTGTTGAGCAGCCCGGAGTGGATGTACAGCGCCTCCAGCCCGACCGGGCCTGCCTTCGAGGGCGGACAGATTTCCTCCGGGATGCGTGCTTCCCCCGGCGCCATCGAACGCGTGCGCATCGACCCGGAAACCAAGCTGCCCCGGTTCAAAGTCATTGGCGACGAACGCTGGTCTGACGAATGGCAAATTGGACCGTCTGTTCCCCCAGACGAACAGCCCAAACACTTAGCTGCTGGTATCTGTGGCTCTGGCATCATCGAGGGGATCGCAGAACTATACTTGGCTGGCGTGCTGACCCCGGATGGCCGCTTCAATCCTGAGTTGGAAAGTGAGCGCCTGGTTTGGGATGAGAACAAACGCAAGGGTGCCTATATCCTGGCGACTGCGGAACAAGCCTCCAGCGGGAGTCCGGTCATGATCACGCAGGACGATGTGCGCAACATCCAGCTTGCCAAAGCTGCCCTGTATGCGGGTGCGAAACTGCTCATGATGCGGGCAGACATACAGCAGGTTGATGAAATCATTATGGCGGGTGCGTTCGGTAGTTATATTGACCCCAAACACGCCATGGTGTTAGGATTAATCCCGGACTGCGAATTGGAGAAAGTCCATGCGGTGGGTAACGCCGCCGGGGATGGCGCTCGTATCGCTCTTTTGAACAAGACCAAGCGAAGCCAGGCCAGTGAAATTGCCTATCGGGTAAAATACATCGAGACCGCCGTTGACAAGGATTTTCAGGAAGAGTTTGTCAAGGCCATGCACCTGCCCCACAAACTCGACCCGTTCCCGCATTTGGACGGTATCCTGCCCGAGATAACGGAAGCAGCCCCACGTCCGCGTGAGAGACGCCGACGTCGTAAGGTATAAAGAATCTAATTTCTAACCATTATAAGGATCATTATGACTGAAGAAATCAATCTAAAAGAAATGCCTACAGAAGAGATCATTGAACTCATGCACGAAGATCTCTACGATGGTTACGCCGAAGAAATCGTTGAAGAAGTCGAGGAACTCTTATCCCGAGATTTGGGCCCATACGAAATCCTGACCAAGGGACTGGTAGGCGGTATGGATATCGTCGGCGTGGATTTTCGCGATGGAATTCTTTTTGTGCCAGAAGTTCTCATGGCGGCCAAGGCAATGAAGGCTGGAATGGCACTCTTGCGACCGCTACTGGCCGAAACCGGTGCGCCCAAGATGGGCACCATGGTGATTGGCACGGTCAAAGGTGACATCCACGATATCGGCAAAAATCTGGTCGCCATGATGATGGAAGGTGCCGGGTTTGAAGTCATCAATATCGGCATCAACAATTCTGTCGATAAATTCATCGATGCCATCAACGAACACGATGCTGACATTGTGGGTATGTCTGCCCTGCTGACCACCACCATGCCATACATGCGCGTGGTGATCAACGAACTCAAAGAGAAGACCATGCGCGATGACATTATCGTGCTGGTCGGCGGCGCGCCGCTCAACGAGGCATTCGCTGAGGACATCGAAGCCGATTCGTACTGCCGGGATGCCGCTGTGGCTGTTGAAACAGCCAAGAAACTGATCCAAATCCATAAGGAAAAGTAACCAGAGATTACTTTACTGGTAACTGAATTTTGTACATCTGGAGGTTCCTATGAACCCATTACAGAAATTACTGGAAAGCGGTCAACCGATCCTGCTGGATGGCGCGATGGGAACCATGCTGATGGACGCCGGGTTGGTGCAGGGCGATCCGCCTGAAGAGTGGAATGTCACCCGCCCCGACCTTATCCGCGCTGTACACCGCAGTTATATCGAGGCGGGATCTCGGGTGATCCTGACCAATTCCTTTGGCGGGACCAGTTTTCGGCTGGAAATGCATAACTTTCAGGATCGTGTTGTAGAGTTAAATAAAGCCGCCGCTCAAAACGCGCGCGCCGAGGCCGATGCTGCTCCCGATTTAGTGGTCGTGGCCGGGTCGATGGGTCCCACCGGTCAGATCTTCGAGCCGATGGGCACCCTGACCTTCGAGGAGGCCAAAGCCGCTTTCGCTGAGCAGGCCAAAGGTTTGGTGGAGGGAGGTGTGGACGTCTTCTGGGTCGAGACGATGAGCGATCTGAATGAAGTCAAAGCCGCAGTGGAAGGAGCACGCTCGGTCAGTGATTTGCCCATCGTGACGACCATGTCCTTCGATACGCACGGGCACACCATGATGGGTGTCAGCCCGGTCAAAGCGCTGGAGACTCTCGGTGAGTTGGATGTGTTTGCCATTGGCGCAAACTGCGGCACCGGCTCGGACGAATTGGAAGTGGCAGTCAAAGCCATGCGCGAGGCCAACCAGGATGTACTTCTGGTCGCCAAAGCCAACGCTGGTATTCCCCAGGTAGTCAAAGGTGGCGAGATCGTCTACAACGGTACCCCGGAAGTGATGGCGCGCTACGCGCGCCATGTGCGCGCTATGGGCGTTTCGCTGATCGGTGGGTGTTGCGGCAGCACACCAGTGCACATCCGCGCGATGGCTGAAGCGTTAGGTAGTCCTGTCCCAGGATAATGCCAAATATCACCTATAACAAGTCCACGAAAATCGGAAGATGGCTGCGGGATCACCCCGCTTTCCTTGAGCGTGCCTACAAATTCACCGAATGGATTTTTGATCGCATCAAGCCACTGTTTGAAAAAATAGGCTTCAAAAAAGTTGAACCCTGGGTCCGCCCACCTGAAGAATGGGCGAAAGGGGTGATTTTCGACTGCCGCATGTGCGGGCAATGTGTTCTGCACTATACGGGGATGACCTGCCCAATGACCTGTCCCAAAAACCTGCGCAATGGACCTTGCGGCGGCGTACGCGAAAACGGTCATTGCGAAGTGGTGCCTGAGATGCCCTGCGTATGGGTGGAAGCTTACAAGCGTTCAACAAATATGCCCGTCTATGGGCACGAGATGAAACATTTGCAACCGCCGGTCAACCGCCAGCTTGAAGGGCGTTCGGCCTGGGTCACCCTGCTTTCCGAAGAAGACCAGCCGGTGACCGCTGGTTGGGTGCACGTGTCGGAAGTCAATGTCCAAACCGAATAGAAATATGACAAGCACTAAATCCACCCAGGAAGAAATAATTTCAGGCAGCCGCCTTGAGCACGTGCTCAAAGCGGGACGTTTTGCTGTTACCGCAGAGTTGAACCCACCCGATAGCTCTGACCCACAAAAGGTTTATGATGCCGCACTGGTGCTCTCGCAGGTGTGTGACGGTATCAACGCCACCGACGCTTCCGGGGCGAACTGTCATATGTCCAGTGTAGCGATCTGCGCACTGTTGACACGCGCTGGCTACGAGCCGGTCATGCAGGTCTCCTGCCGGGACCGCAACCGCATCGCCATTCAAGGGGATGTGCTGGGAGGTGCAGCCATGGGCGTCCGCAACCTGCTGTGCCTGACCGGGGATGACACCACTGCCGGAGACCAACCGCAGGCCAAACGCGTCTTCGATATGGACTCCATCCATCTGTTGTACACAATCAAAACCATGCGTGATGAGGGGCTTTTTCTCAGTGGACGTAAGATCAGCGAACCGCCGCGCCTGTTCCTGGGGGCCGCTTCCAATCCTTTTGTGCCTCCATACGATTGGCGGCCACAACGCCTGGCAAAGAAAGTGCAAGCCGGAGCCAATTTTATCCAGACCCAGTATTGCTTCGATGTAGAACGTTTCAAGGAATTTATGAGTCAGGTGCGTGACCTGGGTCTTGATGAAAAGGTTTTTATTTTGGTAGGTGTGGGGCCGCTGCGTTCCGAAAAAGCTGCTGAATTCATGCGTACCAAAGTACCCGGCGTGGTCATCCCGGATGAAGTTGTCGAGCGTCTGCGAAAAGCGTCCAAAGAAGAAAAACAAAATGAAGGCAAACGCATCTGTGTTGAAATCATCCAGCAGGTCAAGGAAATCAAGGGCGTTGCCGGGGTGCATGTCATGGCCTACCGGCAAGAAGAACTGGTGGCTGAAATCATCGAGGAGGCTGGCTTGCTCCCCCGCCCCCGCCAGGCCGAGGTGGACACTCCCGATCCGTTCAAGAGAAAACGGAAGTGGGAACGGGATAGAAATCAATAAGAGGAAATTATGCAAACCATATTAAGCTCAAAAACCAAAACCGTCATTATCGGGCCTGACCAACCCTTCACCATCATTGGGGAACGGATCAACCCTACAGGCCGCAAGATGCTGGCCGCTGAGATGGCCGCCGGGAATTACGACCGCGTCAGGGCCGACGCGCTGGCCCAGGTCGAGGCTGGGGCGCATGTCCTGGACGTGAACGCAGGCATCCCCCTGGCAGACGAACCGGCGATTCTCGAAGAGACGATCAAACTGGTACAGTCGATCACGGATGTCCCGTTATGCATCGATTCATCCATCGTCGAAGCCTTGAAGCGTGGACTGGGCGCCTATGAGGGCAAGGCTCTGGTCAACTCAGTGACCGGTGAGGACGAACGCCTTGAAACGGTACTGCCGCTGGTCAAGAAACATAACGCCGCCGTGATCGCCATCTCCAACGATGACACCGGTATCTCGGACGATCCCGATGAACGCTTTGCCGTTGCCAAGAAAATTGTCGAACACGCCATGGATCTGGGCATCCCGAAAGAGGACGTCATCATCGATCCGCTGGTGATGCCGGTCGGCGCCAAGCAGTTTGCGGGTCGGCAGGTTTTTCATATTATTCGTCGGGTGCGTGAGGAACTGGGCTGCAACACTGTCTGTGGTGCCAGCAATGTCTCCTTTGGGTTGCCCAACCGTAAGGGCGTCAACGCAACCTTTATCTCCATGCTGATCACTGCCGGAATGACCTGCGCAATCACCAACCCGCTGGAAACAGAGATCAAACAATCCATCATGGCAGCGGATGCCTTGATGGGAAACGACGAGAACTGCGCCAGATGGATCCAGGCCAACGCCGAGGGCGCCAGCGCTGACAAGCGCCGCGAACGGCGCACAGGGCGCAGGCGTCGATCAGCTGAATCATGACCCAAAATTTTCTGTCAACTTAATTCACAACACGGCCGGGATATTGGTGTCTCGGCCGTGTTACATATGTTTCCGGGAGCGGTCACTCTTTGGACACGGAACTCACGGACAGAACGGAATTTCTTTCGTCTTTTTACGGATCACTTCCGTTAATTCCGTGCAGTCCGTGTCCCAAAATGGGTGCCTGGTTGGTTTTTAATAAAACTCTGTGACAAAAACTTGACCTGCGTCGTCTTTTCCTTATACTGATAAACAAGACACGTATCCATACCAAACAGACATGCGCAATGAAGGGAGAGGGTATGTTCACACCAGAGATCAAATTTCGCCCCCAACTCAAAGTCATCAACGATTATCAGATTCAACAAATCCACCAGGCCACACTGGAGGTGCTCGAGCGCACCGGCGTGCAGATTTCTCATCCGCGGGCATTGGAACTGTTCCACGATGCCGGTGCGCGTGTGGATGGGGATCGTGTCCACATTCCATCCTGGTTGATCGAGGATGCGCTGCACAAAGCGCCAAAAAGGATCGTGCTGGGGAATCGGGATGGTCAGCGCAAGGTTTTTGTCGAAGGGGATAAATCCTGGTACGGCCCCAGCCTGGACTGCGTCGATTACTTGGATCCGCTGACGAACGAACGCAGACGCTTCGTCAGCGACGATTGCCGGGTGACCGCTACCCTGGCAGATGCCCTGCCCAATTACTCCTGGGTTATGACCATCGGCATGGCCGACGACATCGAGCCCGATATCGCCGACCGCGTGATCGCCAAGCAGGTTTTCAAGTACACAGAAAAGCCGCTCGTTTTCTGCTGCAAAGACGGCAACAGCCTCAAAGATATTTATGAAATGGCCTTGCTGATCGCCGGGAGCAGGGAACGCTTCGAGCAGGCGCCCACAGTTGTGCAATACTCCGAGCCGATTTCTCCCCTGCTCTATTATGATCCGGCCGTCGAGAAAATCATTTTCTGCGCCGAAAACAACATCCCGCAGATCAACTTCCCGGCCCCGCAATTTGGCAGCACCGGACCAGCCTCTTTTGCTGGTGAGATCGTCCAGGGCAGCGCCGAATCGCTGAGTGGGCTGGTATTAGCCCAACTGGTCAAGCCCGGAGCGCCCTTCATTTACGGTGCTTTCACCACCGTCATGGATATGCGGACCACGATCTTCTCCTATGGTGCACCGGAAATCAGCCTGATGAAAGCGGCCATGTCGCAGATGGCTCAGTTCTACCAACTACCCTTCTTCGGCACGGCCGGCGCGACCGATGCCAAATTACCCGATACGCAGGCCGGCGTGGAAGCGGCTTTTTCCCTGCTCTCAGCCGGGCTGATCGGAGCCAACCTGGTGCACGATGCCGGAAGCTGGCTCGATCACGGTTCGCTGGCCTCCCCGGCTTTTATGGTTTTAATCAACGAAATCCTTTACATGGTCAAGCAATATATGCGTGGCATCAACGTAGACGATGAAAGCCTGGCCATCGATCTGATCGATAAAATCGGACCCGGTGGCCATTACCTGCACGAAGATCACACCATGGAACATTTCAAAGATATCTGGTATTCGGACATCTTCGACCGCACCATCAACGATGTCTGGTTGGAACAGGGGGGCAAGAAATTCGAACAAAGATTGCAGGAAAAAACCGCTACATTGATGGAACACCAACCGGAGCCATTACCACAGGATGTCCTCAAAGAATTGGAAACAATGCAAAAGCATTGGGAATAGATCAAGGAGATGATGATGATCAATAGCAATTTCGAAGCCCAAGTCACACCCGGATTGCGCCTGCTGAGCGACTCCCAGAAGGAAGCGATTCACAGCGCAACCCTGGAACTGCTACGTCGAACCGGAGTGGATGTGCTCGTCCCAGAAGTGCGCGACCTGCTCAAGAAAGCAGGCTGCTGGATGGACGGGGAACGCGTGCGCATCCCGCCGCATCTGATCGAGTGGGCCATCCGCACCGCGCCCAGCCGGGTCGTGCTCTGCGACCGAGATGGCAACCCGGCCATGGAACTGGAAGGGCGCAAAGGCTATTACGGCACTGGCTCCGACACACCCTTTGTCATCGATGCCTACAGCGGAGAACGGCGTCTGGCGGTGCTGCAAGACATCGCCAACGTAGCCAAATTAGTCGACGGCCTGGAACATATCGACTTCCTGATGTGCATGGGCATTGCCTCGGATGTCACCGACACGATTTCGGACCTGTATCATTTCCGCGAGATGCTGCACAACACAACCAAGCCGATCATTTACACGGCCTGGGATCGAGAAAATCTCGAAGACATTGTCGAGATGGCGGAAGCAGTGGCGGGTGGCGCTGAAGCGCTGCGTAGAAGTCCATTCATGGCGCTCTACAGTGAGCCCATTTCTCCACTCACCCATGCCCAGGAGAGTTGCGAGAAATTGCTCTTCCTGGCAAAAAAAGGCCTGCCTGTGGTCTACACGCCGGGGATGATGGTCGGCGCTACGGCACCGGTTACAGTGGCAGGAGCACTGGTACAGGCCAATGCCGAGCAACTCAGCGGGTTGTTGATCACGCAGTTAATTCGCGAGGGCGCACCCATGATCGGTGCGGGCGGCATCCTTTTCATGGACATGAGTCAGGGCTTGATCTCTTATGCGGCTCCGGAATTCATGTTGGGGAATACCGCCTTCGCAGAAATGTGCCATTATTACGGCATTCCCATCTTTGCTTTCTCAGGCTGCAGTGATGCGAAAACCTTCGATCAGCAGGCCGCGGCAGAGGGTGCGCTCTGGATGATGATCACTGCTCTGGGTGGAGGAAATTTGATCCACGATGTCGGCTACATCGAATCCGGGATGACAGCCTCCTACGAACAGATCGTCGCCATGGACGAGGTCGCCGGTCTGGTCAAGCGCTTCCTGGGAGGCATCGAACTCAACACAGATACGATTGCTCTGGATGTCATCGATCAGGTTGGTCCAGGAGGACATTATCTGGAACATGCTCACACGTATAAACATTTCAAGAAAAATTGGGTGCCGAAACTATTCAACCGCACATCTAGAGAGCAATGGGAAAGCGAAGGTCAACTGACCATGGGAGATAAAACCACAGCGAAAGTCCAAAATATCTTAGAAACGCACCAGGCTAAACCAATACCAGATGAAGTGTCCGAGGCATTGGATGCTGTCATCCAAAAGGCTGAAGAACGAGTAAAGTAAGTTAGTACCCTTTCATCATAGAGAATGGAGAATAAAAATGAGCGAAATCTTATCTGAACTTTCCACTGCAGTCATCGAAGGCCACCTGGACGACATTGAAGACCTGACCCAGGACGCCCTCGACGACGGCCTGAACGCCAAACAGATCCTCGACCAGGGCCTGATGCCAGGCATGGATCACGTCGGCGTCGAGTTCAAAGCCGGCAATATGTTCGTCCCGGAAGTGCTGCGCTCGGCGCGTGCCATGCAGGCTTCCATGTCGATCATCAAACCCCTACTGGCAGAAGCCGGCTCCAAGATGACCGGCAAGGTCCTGCTAGGGACCGTAAAAGGCGACCTGCACGACATCGGCAAAAACCTGGTCGCCATGATGTGCGAAGGCGCGGGTTTCGAGGTCAAGGATCTGGGCAAAGACATCGAACCGGACGACTTCGTGGAAGCCGTCAAAGAGTTCGAACCGGACGTGCTGGGCATGTCAGCCCTTTTGACCACCACTATGCGCGCTATGGAGCACACCATCAAGGCGCTGGAAGAGGCCGGTGTGCGCGACAAGGTCAAGATCATGATCGGCGGCGCGCCGGTCACTCAGGCTTTCAGCGATCAGATCGGTGCGGATGGCTATGCATCCAACGCCGCGTCCGCTGCTGATTT
>JASFRG010000092.1:0-19086 GCA_050115035.1 Anaerolineales bacterium
AAGCCGGAACAGTGATGACTGCTTGCGTGATGGTCTCGCCCAGATAAGCCTCGGCATCTGCCTTTATCTTGGAAAGGATCATCGCCGAGATCTCGGGTGGGCTATATTCTTTGCCGCCCATCTCAACACGTACATCACCGTTATCGGCCTCTGCAATCGTGTAGGGCACTCGTTTCTTAGTACGCTCGACTTCAGCATCCTCGAACTTGCCGCCCATCAAGCGTTTGATCGAAAAAATCGTATTCTGAGAATTGGTGATGGCCTGGTTGCGGGCCACCCGCCCTACCAGCCGCTCGCCATTTTTGTTGACTGCCACAACCGAAGGGACCAGCCGTTCGCCCTCTGCCGAGGGGATCACAACCGGTTCGCCGCCGCTCATCACAGCCGCAACTGAATTGGTAGTGCCTAAGTCGATCCCGATAATTTTTGCCATGAAATAAGTTCTCCTTGAATTATTGCGCCACCCTCACCATTGCAGGTCGAATGACTCGCTCGCCTAACATGTAACCGTTTTGCACGACTCCGATTACATGGCCGCTTTCCACTTCTTCACTGGGTTCGCTCGAAATGGCCTCGTGGAAGTTTGGGTCAAATAACCGACCTTCCGCTTCGATGCGTTTAATTCCTTCAGCTTCCAATACGCTCCGGAACTTGCGCGCAATTAACTCCATGCCATCGGCCCATGAATCACCTTCCGGGCGGTGCGCTAAAGAGCGCTCCAGGTCATCCAGTACAGGCAGCATCCTTTTGATGATGTCGCCCTTCATAGAAGCATAGTCCATCTCGCGGTCACGTTGGACGCGGTTCTTATAATTGATAAACTCCGCCTGGGAGCGCTGCCAGCCATCCAGATTCTCAGCGGCTTTGGCCTGAGCTTCTTCAAGCTGTTCTTTCAACGTTTCTAACTCGGCTTGAAGCTGCCCGCCGTTTTCAGACATTTCAGCCTCTTCAACCGGAGTCTCGATATTTTCTTTAAGTTGTTTTTCTTGTTGCTTTTCTTTCTTGGGCATTCCCTTACTCTCCAGCAATGGTATTGTTTACTAAATCGCTCAACAGCCCGGCTACAAAACGGACCGTTGGAATGGCTTTGGCATAAGACATGCGCATAGGACCTAAAACGCCTAACATCCCTGTAGCCAGTCCTGGCACGCCATAGCGTGCCAGCACCATCGAACACTGGCGTAATTCCTCCCAGCCGCCTTCGCCACCGATCAAAACCTGCAAACCGCCAACCATGCTACTGGTTGTCGAGCGGGCCAGTAAATCCTGCAAGGTCGAGCGCTCCTCGAAGATGCGCAGCGCGCGGCGGGCATCGTCGGATTCGGCGAACTCGGGTTCAGCCAACACGTTGGTCAGGCCATCGGTGTAGATATTACCGGACACGCTCTCCGTGGCACGGCGTATGTCCTGCTCGATGATGGTCAGGATATCCTGATCGAGCGCATCGGGACGGGACGGAAGTGCAGAAATTGCTTCTACAGCTTGACCAGCCAGAAGCTTGTTCAGGCGCGCGGCGGTCTGGCTGAGTCGTTCCTGAGAGACGGGTTCAGCTAAGGTCAGGATCTGCTGCGAGACCTCGCCTCCCAGCATGACCATAACCATCAACACCTGGCGGCCTTGTGTGGAAATCAATTCGATATGTTTGAAAACCACCTGTTCGGCATGTGGTGCAGTAACAACCGAGGCGCCCTGCGATTGGTGCGCCAGAATGGACGCAGCCAGGGTCATCCATTGTTCAACGTCAGGACGCGCCTGGTAGAACTGATGGGTGATGGTGTGTTGGACGGTCTCAGGCAACTCCGCCTGGTGCATCATCTGACCAACGAAGAATCGGTATCCCTCTTCGGTGGGGACGCGGCCTGCCGAAGTATGCGGCTGGCGTACGTAGCCCATCTCATCGAGAGCCGCCAACTCATTTCGAACGGTAGCAGAACTCAGATCCAGATGGTAGCGTTTAACGAGCGAATTCGAGCCGACAGGGGCTGCCGTCTCGATATAGTCTCGTATCACGAGCATCAGGATCGTCTTCTGGCGTTCGGTAAGATCAGACATGTCTCTCTCACAATTTAGCACTCTCGAAACGAGAGTGCTAAAAGATTGACAACAATGATAACATGCCTAAAAATGAGCGTCAATAAGAGGAGTATAAGAAAATCTCCCGTTTACTCAACGGGAGATTGATTTTTACGGCTTTGCAATCGGCCTCCAGGCTGGGTCAAAATCATCATCCGGATCTGTTGTCAGCCGTGTGCGTGTTGCGCCACTAGCCGTCATGAAGTAAATATCCGTATTGGCCTGGTCATCCATACCTTCGCAGATCATCCAGAAACCATCAGGAGAGTAACTGAGATTTCCAATGCCTGCCACACCCAGTCTCAAGCGAGAGGGGTCCTGGGTGAAGCGATCTTCGTAGCGGATCTGCATCAGCCAGGGAAGAGCAGCAATATTGATCTGACGCTGATTGAACAGGATATATTGCCCGTCTGGCGACCACACCGGGTCGTAATCCCAAAGCGTTTGTCCGCTACGCACGATCTGTTCCGCATCCTGACCAGTGTCCGACATCACCCAGAGTTGCAGCGCACCGACTCGTTTTTTCACAAAAGCAATCAGATCATTAGACGGTGACCAGGCGGGCTGGCTGCTGTCCTCGCTCGTTTCGGTAGATGTCAGGCGTGTGACAGTGGAGGTCCCAATCTCCAACACGTATATCTCTTTGTGCCCATCCCGCAGGGAGGTAAATGCAATTCTTGTGCCATCCGGTGACCATGCGGGGTCAAAATCACCGCCGGGAACCGTGTTCAAAGGCGTCAGTTCACTGCCGTCTGCATTGATAATATACAGGCTAGATTCACTGTAGGAATCAGTGTTACTACCGCAGGGCGAGGTAAACACCAGTCTCATCCCGTCCGGCGCCCAGGAAGGTTGGCAGGCTCCTTCGGGTTGATTGGTTAGCGGACGCAAATTGCTTCCATCCGCATTGATCAGATAGATTTGCGGCACACTCGTGCGATCTGAAGCAAAGGCAATCTGGCCATAACCGCCGCCCACCGGCGTTAGGGATGGAGTCGGTGTAATCGTCGGCGTTGAAGATGGGCCAGAAGGCAAAAGAGTAGGTGTAAATGTGCGTGTTGGCGCGATCGTGGGAGAAGGCACATCCGTCGATGTAAGCGTGGGTTCAGGAGTGAGCGTCTCTGTTGCTGTTTCAGTTGGGATCAGGGTCGGTGTAATCGTCGGCGTAGAGGTAGAGAGAATCCAGGGAATATAAATTGCAACAGGAGCTGGCACAAGATAGGGGTAATAGTACGAAACGCCGCCTGCGCCGCCCAACAACACTAACAATATCAATAAGAAAGTAAAGAAACATCCACCTTTACGTTTCCTGGATCTCTTAGGCGGCTTGAATTCATTTTCCGGCTCGGCTACTAATAGACCAGGCTTCTTATCGGGTAGCTTTTTGGGCGGTACGTCTTCCGGAAAATCCTCATCGACAGTTGGAGGAGGTGGGATTGTATAAGACCCTGCCTGTTGCTGTGACTTTGCCTTGGATCCAAGCAACGCTTCTTTGAATTCTTCCGCGGTTTGGAAACGATCGGCCGGATCGATAGCCATGGATTGTTCGATGGCTGCCGCCAGGCGTCTAGATACTTTGTTGTTGCGTTTTCGCAGCGGCGTCAGTTGAGCGTTGTCCATCGCGCGCGCCAGACCGTCCTCCGGGATGATACTCGTCAGGGCAGCATACAAAGTCGCGCCCAGCGAATATATATCGGTTCGGGGATCGGTACGGGCAGTACCGTACTGCTCAGGCGGCGAATAGCCCGGAGTCATTGCCCGCGCACCGGTAGTTGTCGCCTGGCTGCCCTGGACGACCTTTGCAAGGCCAAAGTCCACCAGGAAAATGTGACCTTCCGGCGTGATCTTTACATTACCGGGCTTGATGTCACGGTGCAGAATCGGAGGTTTGCGGGTGTGCAAGTATGCCAGCGCGTCGCACATGGCCGCGCCGATCATGACGGCTTCTTCTTCCGTAATTGTGCCCACGCGTTCCATACGCTGGCGCAGATCTTCGCCATCGATGAAGTCCATCACCAGGTATTGCCCCTGCTCACCGACCACGAAATGGTCTGACACACGAGGTAGGTTGGGATGCCGAAGATTCGCCAGAATTACAGCTTCCAGACGGAACTGGCGCGCGTATTCGTCTGTCGTGAATAAGTTCTCTTTTAGAGCGATATCGACGCCCAGATTTTCATCTACGGCGCGATAAACAGATCCCATGCCCCCTTGGCCCAGGATTTCTACTATACGGTAGCGTTTATGCAGCAACGTGCCACGTTCTAAAGTCATTAAGCGAAAAATTCTCCAGTGAGATAGCTTAGGGCCCCAGACCTGCTGATTATATCATCCTACCCCCCACAGCTTGTGTTAAGATAATTTCAATTTCGTAAAGAAAATTGGCGCACCCGCCGCAATCCAGATACCTACTAACGTATAACGTACGAACCGCAACGCATAAGGAAAAAACGACTCGCCTCGCGGGAAAACTTGTCCCAACCCATACCAGATGATGACCACGCCCAGCAGCCCGATCACGAAACGTACCACACGCTTCCACACCGGTCCCGAAACTTGCCAGCCGCCTCGTCGGGCTAGTGACGCAACTCCGATCAAAAATCCGAACAAGGACCCTACCGAGGTGATGATTCCGCTCATGGTAAAGGGAGCGATCCCCTCATTCCCAACTCGAGACGCGTTGATGATCCAGTCGCCGGGAATCACAAAGTTCCGGGTTGCAAAGACAGCTATCAAACCAAGAAAAACGATCCCTATTGAAACCAGAAAGGCATATAAATATTGTCTTGCAAGAGATTGATTTCGGGCCCAGTTAGCAATCGGATCCCAATATCGCAAGAAAAGCCATAACAGCAGCGCGCCAATCAACCATCCCGCAAACATGTCGACAAAAAAATGTGCTCCCAGGAAGACGCGCGAAAGCCCGATCATGAGCATCAAAAATAAAGCGATTCCCCAGGCCCAACCGCGACGGAGATAAGCGGCCATACTTCCCCATACCACCACGGATTGTTGCGCATGGCCGGAAGGAATACCAAAGTACACTTCGGCCCATAGCGGCTTGACCGCAGAACTCATCCAATACGGACGTGGCCCTGTAAGAGGAATCTTGAAAATAAAATTCAAACCGCCGCTCAACAGTGTGATCATACCAACCTGAATTCCCATGCGGGCATCAATACACCAATAAATGAGAGGCATGACAAGGATATAGAATTCTTCTGTTCCAAGAAAGCTGAAGAACTGCATCGGCCAAACCAGCCAGTCGCCCATGGACTGAAAGGCGATCACCCATGATAAATCAATTTCATAGGGAAACATTAGAACATTCTCCTTCGCATTGACGCCAATGTACTGTTATTGTACACTCATTGCATGAAAAACCCGACTGAGCGCCGTTGGAACTGGGCATCCGCTATTCTGCTTCTGCTCATGATGCAGGCAGCTACTGCACGGTTGGTCGTCACGGAGTGGACACAATTTCTTTTCTTCACACAGACGCTGGCTGCGCTGGGTTTGGCTCTTGGATTGGCACTCGGATACAGCATTTTCAAACGACGAGCCGTGATCCTATTAGCACTGGGATATTCTTTGATGCTGCTGCCCTGGCAGATGACGCTCGCCATCGATGACGAATTACTTTCCAGCCGCCTCGCCAGCGTGGGTGGACGCCTATATTTCGCATTAGTTCAGTTTTTCCAACGCGAACCGGTGGAAGATAATCTTTTATTTGTAGCCTTTATTTCCGTTGTTATATGGATTATCAGTATCGTATCCGGATATTGGTGGACCCGACATGAAAACTATCTGGCCGCCGTCTTGCCAGGGGGCATCTTTGTTTTAGTGATACACCTTTACGACCAGTTTTTCAGCGCCCGCATCTGGATTTTGGCTATTTATCTCTTCCTTGCGATGCTGCTGTTAGGGCAACTGTATTATCTAAAGAATCGAGAATCCTGGCGGAAAAGGCGCGTCTTCCAAATGCAGGAGAGCACCTTTGACTTTTCACGTGGGATGGTCATTACCGCCACCCTGTTCATCATTGTGGCATGGACCGTACCCGCCACGCACTCGGGATTTGAATCGGCTATCCAACAATGGAACCGCATCACAGAACCCTGGCAGGATGTGCAGGAATGGTTCTCCAACGCAGTCGAATCACTTAAGGCGCCTGTTATTCGAAGATCGGGTGAATTGTTCAGCAACCGGCTTAGCCTGGGGCTTGGCAATCCGCTTACAGACACAGTCGTGTTCACTGTCGAGGCCCCCGATCTGGAAGAGAAGCCGCCTCGATTTTATTGGCGCGGGTACGTCTACGACATCTATCAAAACAACACCTGGCAAACTACCGAAACGGTTATCGGTGAGTTCACTCCTTCAGAAACCGAATTGGTTTTTCCGGCAACAGGCGAACAGATTGCAGCCAGCTTTACCGTTCGAACGCAAATCTCACAGTCGCTTCTATATGTAGCTACCCAACCACTTTGGGTCAGTCGCTCTGGGGTGATCGAATATGCCGAGACAGAAACCGGTGAACAGGATTTACTGGCATGGAGAGCCGAGCCAAGGTTGTTGCCGGGCGAGCAGTTCCAGGTCACGGCGACATTGTCCAATCCTTCGCGGCAACAGTTACAAATCGCGGGAATAGGCTACCCGCAATGGGTTTTAGACAGATATCTGCAACTCCCCGAAGATTTTTCTTCCCGCATCTCTGAACAGGCGAATCAAATCACGCAGGATCTAGAAACGCCTTACGATAAGGCTATTGCAATCACAGCTTATTTACGGGACGAGATCGTGTACACCAACCCACTGACCGAGGCTCCACCTGCGGACGTCGATCCACTGGAGTGGATTCTCTTTGACTCCAAAAAGGGATTCTGCAACTATTATGCGACCCTCGAGGTGCTCATGCTGCGTGCGGTGGGCGTGCCTGCTCGTCTGGCCGGTGGCTTCGCTGAAGGCACTTTCGACAATGAAGCAAACGTTTACACCGTGCGCAGCCTGGATACACACGCCTGGCCAGAAGTATATTTTCCCGACTACGGCTGGGTTGAATTCGAACCCACAGGCAATCAGGACCCGCTTCTGCGTCCAAACAGACCGGAAGACATCGAACCAGATAACCCTGAGGACCAACTCGACGGTTTTCTAAACCAATCTGGTCTCGATCCGTTTGAAGACCTGCCTGATCGGAAACTCGATTTCGAGGAAGATTTTGGTGATGCGGGAGCGCTGCCACCCATTCAAGAGCAAGTGGCCGCTACCACCTATAGATTTTTGTACCCGCTTATAGCAGCGCTCCTTATTGTTTCTGTATGGCTGCTCAATCGCCGCTACGCCGTTCTCGACCAGATCCCGGTTCGACTCCAAACAGCTTACCGACGCAACGGCGGACGCTCACCCGCCTGGCTCGACAACTGGGCGCGTTGGGCCAGACTCACGCTCATCGAACGTTCCTTTGAAACGGTCAATCGCAGCTTGCGCCTGCTTGGAAAGACCCCGGCATATTCTGCCACCCCAGCCGAACGCGCCAAAAAATTGGAAAAAGAACTTCCAGTTGCCAGTGATGCCATCGAATCGTTGCTAGAGCAACACCAGGCTTCCCTGTTTACTCTGGAACCAGGCAACCCCGGGTTGGCTCGCCGCGCCAGCCTCACCATTTGGCTGTACACTTTCCAATCCCTGATTCATAATTTCTTGTATGGCCGTCCAATTCAACCGTAACAGCCCGAGGCTTTCTGATGATCAGTGATGAGAGCCGGCCAACCATGTTGCATGACCAATTGTTGATCCTCAGCAAACAGGCAGAAGCTGTGCAGGATGCGCTGACGGACAGGAATGTTGTCCTGCCCCAAAAAGCATCGGCCGAGCTCGATAATCTCAAGGCAACGCTGGGCGATCTCAGTAAAAAGATGAAGCTCTTTGAGAGCGAGCATAGCAATCTGCTGGAACTGGCCGGGATCGGCCAGGTGGTCAATTCCACACTCGAACTGGATTCGGTGCTCCAGATCGTGATGGACACGATCATCCGGCTGACACACGCCGAGCGCGGCTTTCTCATGCTGCGGGATGAGCAAAAGGAAATGACCATACGCATCGCCCGCAACTGGGAACAGGAATCCATTAACCCCAGTGAGTTTGCCGTCAGTCGTACGATTATGGATAAGGTGATCGAAACGGGTGAACCTGTTCTTACAACCAACGCACAGGAAGATCCCCGTTTTGGAGCACAGGAGAGCATCGTCGCATATGCCTTGCGCTCCATCTTGTGCGTGCCACTCAAAGTCAGGGACGATTTGATCGGCCTGATCTATGCCGACAACCGCATCCGCAGCGGCATCTTCTCTGAGAACGAACGCGACCTTCTGACAGCCTTCGCCAACCAGGCCGCCGTCGCCATCGAGAACGCACGCTTGTTTTCATCGTTGAAAAACACCCTGACCGAAGTGATCGAACTCAAAGGCTTGATGGATAACATCTTCGCCTCCATCGCCAGCGGCGTGATCACGGCGGACGTGGAGAACATGATCACCTTATGCAATCGCGCGGCGGAGACCATTCTGGGCTCTGCCGCGATCGATTTGATCGGACATCCCCTCAATGAAGTCTTGCCGGCTGTGGCCGAGGATATTGCCCCACATCTGACCTCCTTGCAGGAAAATGACGAGCCCGTGGTAGGGCTGGAGTTCAGCCATAAGCTGCCCACGCGCGGCCTAGTCGACTGGCGCTTGAACCTGTCCCCGCTCAAGGATGCAAATCAGACTACCCAAGGGGTTGCCATCGTGCTAGACGATATGACTGAGCGCAAACGGTTGGAGGCGCAGCGCCGGCTGTTCGAGGTCATGGTTTCCCCGGCGGTCATCAATCAGCTCGACCCCAACAGCCTGCAACTGGGCGGCAAGCGTGTAGACTTGACCGTGCTCTTTGCCGACATCCGCGGGTTTACAACCTACAGTGAACAAATCTCTCCTGAGCGGCTGGTGGCGGTCCTGAACCGGTATCTGGCTGCCATGGCGGAGGCAATCCTTTCCCAGGAAGGAACGATCGACAAATTCCTGGGGGATGCGGTCATGGCCTGGTTCAATGCGCCCATCCCGCAAGAGGATCATACGTTTAGAGCGGTCAAAGCAGCTCTGCTGATGCGTGAATCGGTAGAGGGTCTGTACCAGGAACTCCCTGAAGATTCGCATCTGGCCTTTGGAGTAGGTATCCATTATGGTGACGCTGTGCTGGGATTGATCGGCACCGACCGCCGGCTGGAGTACACTGCCATCAGTGACAGTGTTAATACGGCCAAGCGCATCCAGGAGAATTCAGCCAGAAATCAGATCCTGATCAGCAAGGAAGCCTTCGAGCGTGTGCAAGACAAGATTGAAGCGAAAGAACATGCTTCCATGTCGGTCAAGGGCAAAAGCCGACCTGTGGAAGTGTATGAAGTGTTGGGGTTGAAAAAGACTGACAGCTAAAACACATAACACTATTTAGCAGTGAACGCCTCCATAACTCAGAACAGGCAGGGATTACGCTGGTAATACGGCTATAATATTGAACTATGAGCGCAGACTCTGAAAAGACAGGTTCGGAACCCAAACAGCAAGTTTTTATAAGTTATTCGCGCAAAGACATCAAATTCGCGCGCCGTCTGGCAAACGATCTTGAAAACGTCGGCTTCGAGGCCTGGTGGGACATCTCGGACCTGAAAGGTGGGGACGATTGGGTGCGTGTCATCCCTACGGCCATTGCCGCCAGCCAGTTCTTCGTCGTATTGCTCTCGCCGGATTCGATCCTGTCTGAATGGGTGTCGAAGGAATACACTTACGCGCTGGTCAACCGCATGAAGATCGTCCCGGCCATGATCAGGCCCTGCAGTGTCCCGTTCGCGCTGAACACCATCAATTACATCAACTTCACCACAGATGATTATGAGACCGGTTTCAACAATCTGCTGAAAGCGCTTGGAAGTTCGCCGCGGCCTGTGGTTCCTCCAACCGGTATAAAAAAGCTGTTTTCCATCTTCACCAGAAACATATTTCTTTCTATCAGCATCAGCATCGCTATTCTTGCAATTTTGATTTTCGGGATTTCCAGACTCTTCACACCTGTGCCCCCACCGCCTGATGACCCGACCGCGACCCATACAGCAACGTTCACACCCACCACGCGTCCCACCGACACCGAAACTGCTACTCCTTCCCCGACATTGACCCACACCCCATCTGTCACCCCCACCGCTTCCATCACACCGACGAAAACCCCGATCCCGGTCAACTTCGTGTTGCCGACCGTTTGCGTACAGCCTGCGGAATTCGAAGTACATTCCGTCAACGTGCGCACCGGACCAAGCACGAACACCGGCGTCATCCTGGAAGCACCGGCGATGGACGTAGGGAAATGCCCGTTGATCGGCGGTCGCAACGAAGAAGACACCTGGTACATGATCGCTTACGAACAAACCGAGGAAGAGTTCATCCCCTTTGAAGGCGGCTGGATCCGTAAGGACCTATTCGATTTAAGCATCCCCGTTTTCGTACCCGAAGTCACATTAACGCCAACTCCTACCATTACCCTTACTCCCAGTATCACGCCCACTTTTACCAGGACGCCGTCCCCTACTCCAACAGACACACCAACCAACACTCCTACTTCCACTCCCACGGATACACCCACCTTTACCCCAACGAGCACGCCTACAGCAACCTATACCCCCACGGCCACTCACACAAATTCGCCCACCCCTGAACCGACAAATACGCCATAGAGACGGGGTTTCTAAGCAGAGCTACCGGTCGAATTCCGCTATTTTCCAATTTGTCCACATCCCCAGCCCGGCAATCATCGCTGTGTCTATATATTTAGAATTCTCTGTGCTCGAAGTGTTCTCTGTGGTGAAAACTCCAGGGAACCCTTGCAATCACACTCAAAAAATGCGAGAATGGTAGCAATAAAAGGAAGTAATATGAATAAAAAGATATTCATCGCCCTGTTGCTCATCCTGGCACTCGGTGCCTGCACCCAATCGGTAGCAGAAGAAACACCGCAACCTCCATCCGCAACCCAGACGCCGACACTGTTCATCGGTTCACCGCTGCCGACGCTTGAGACTCCGATGGCCGGAGAAACGGCTGTTCCCGTTCCATTGCCCAGCTTCACCCATCTCGGGCAACCCACACCGAGTGGCGCATCCAACCTGTACGCTGTGATCAACGTGTTCCCGGATGACACGCTCAACATCCGATCTGGGCCGGGGGTGGGGAATGAAGTCGTGGGGACGTTGCAGTATGATCAATCCGGTCTGACACGCACGGGGAAATCCTCCAGTGTGGGAGAGGATACCTGGGTCGAGATCCAGAATCCCAGCGGCGGAACTGGCTGGGTCAACGCGGATTTTCTGACCGAGTACGTAGCCCCGGCCAGTTTTTGCGCGGATGCGCGTGTCAACACCCTGATCGATAATCTGGAATCGGCCGTCCTTGCCCCGAACGATGACATCCTGGCCTCGCTAATCCATTCCCTGCACGGCCTGGATGTGCGTCTCTGGCGCTATGGCACTGTGGCGAATTACACTCAGGAGGAAGCCTCGTGGGTGCTCGAGTCGGAATATGAGGTCAATTGGGGCCCAGCCCCCGGCAGCGGGCAGGAAACTCTGGGGTCGTTCAGCGATGCGGTCCTGCCCAAATTACAGGAGGTCTTCAGCGCCGTTTACAATTTGCATTGTAATGACACACTCGATCTGGCTACCTTTTCAGTGGAGCCCTGGCCGCCGGAATATACCAACATCAATTTTTATACGGTCTACAAACCCGGCACCGAAGAGTATGGCGGCCTGGACTGGCAAGCCTGGATCGTGGGCATCGAATATGTTGGCGGCAAACCATTTTTATTTTCCTTGATCCATTATCAGTGGGAGCCGTAACAATACCTGAATAATTGTAGTAACGACTTCAGTCGTAAGAGCCTGAGCAACTGAAGTCGTTACTACGAATATCTCAAAAGCTTGAGGTGCTGTCATGACCTTCGACTTTCCCCTTTTTATCTCCTATTCCGGACTGTACGTGGCGCTGGCAACGATCTCCCTGTTATTTTTGGTAATCTACAATCCACGCTTGATGTTGCAAGACTACCCTCCGGCCATCAAGGAAATCGTCCCGCCAAAAACTAAGGCAGAGAAGCGCCAGTCTATCTGGTTGGGACTGCCCTTCATGTTGATCCTGTTCGTCTTCCCGATCTTTGCCACCTTCGGATCTCAGGCGCGGGCAGGTGGCGAAGCGGGATTCCTTTCCTTGTGGCTATATGCCTTTGGGATCGCCTTCGCGTTCAACCTGTGGGACTGGCTGATCCTGGATTGGCTGGTCTTTTGCACCATCACCCCCAAACGCTTCGTCATCCCTGGCAGCGAGGGACATCCAGCTTATAAAGATTACTATTTCCATTTCCGCGGCTTTTTGATCGGGACAGTTTTCAGCCTCGCGATGGGATTGATCGCAGCCGGGATCGTAGCCATCTTCGGATAAAGGAGGTCCTGCGGTGACTGTTTTTGAATTCATATTCGTTTTGAGCGCGGTCGCCTTCAACCTGTTGATTGCAGTGCTCTTCATCGCCCAAAAACTGGGACGAGACAAGCTGGTCAGAACCTTTGGCATCCTGTGGTTATGTTTGAGCATCCCGTTGGCGCTGGTGTTTGTCTCTTATTGGTTGGATGGACATGATCCACGCATTCTCGTCAGTTTTGGATTTGTCTTTCTTTACATGCTGGTGGAATTCCTGCTCGATTATGTTTTCAAGGTCGATTTCAGGGCCAGGGCAATTACGCATGTTCCTTACATCATCCTGGAATATGTTGCCTTATTCAGCCTGATCGTCATTGCCTTTGACATAGGCCGGGGCTGGGGCTGGGTGATCACAATTTGTTTCTGGATTTTGATGGGGGGTCTGGTTACTCTGTATTGGGACAAGATCTTCAGAAAAGGTAAATCGAGCTAAGAGGACAGTTTGATCCGTGTCATTGAAGAACTCTCGATGAACGCCTTGCTGGCCTGGGGACAAGTCAGATGTGCACAGACTGCCTTCTTGCAGGTGATGTGCAATAACGACCCGCCTTACACTTGTATAACAAATTGGGGTTTCAGGAAAAGTACCAGTATTGGTACCGATTACAAGGCAATGGCTAAATCGTTACGATCTTTCCATCTTGCAATCGTGCCTTGTGAGTTTCCATTAACTGTTTCAGTTTGGAAAGATTGTCTGCGACAGCAGATTTGATCTTCGATTTTCCTATCAATTCCAAGAAAGGGTTGTGACCGGTTTCAAGCTGCCAGGTATCGGTCAAGATCGTGGCATCTCCTTTGGTTTCGAATTCGAAATCCATTGTGAATTTAGGTAAAGACCCCTCCAGGGTTTTAACTGTAACTTTGGATGGGCGTTCAAATTCTATAATCTCGAAATGTTGCTGGTCCGTTTTGCGGATTTGATGGAATTGTGCTCCCATCCCGATTGGGATTTGGTCTACTTTCCGCACGCTTTCCACAAAGTAATTCCACTTGGGTACATTTTCGAAATCTGAAACGAAATCGAATACCTCTTCCCGCGGACGGTCAATATGGATTCTGTTTTCAAATCTGATCATCTTTTATCTTCCTGTATCCAAAATGCCTCTATGATTTGCATGTCTTCTCATTTTTGCTCCTATCTCTAAAGTAACTTCATACATCCCCGATAACTACGAGCATCAAAAAAGGCCATTTGTGTGTTGTACAATGGTAAGAAGAAGTTTTTTATGATGAGTCAGGTTGATAACTGTTTTTCAGGTAATGATTACTGCATTGTCTATCGAGTTTCTCGCCCAACCATTCCCGCAGCAGGGGGAATATGTTAAATTTATAGCATACTGGATAATGTTTGTCAAAAATCACGGGCCAACGCAGATTTACGTCCACGTTCCCTTCGGTGCAGCTGAAGCCAAAAAAAGCAGGAAATATGAAATCAGAAAATATCAAGGTAACCCATAATCCGGAGGAAAACCGCTTCGAACTCATCCTTGACGGACACCTGGCTGTGCTTACCTACACTATGTTTGATGACATCATCATTTTCACGCACACTGGCGTCCCGCCCGAGATCGAGGGTGGTAGCGTGGGAGCGAAATTAGCCCAAACCGGCTTAGAGTACGCCAGGGATAATGGATTACGGGTCAGGTCCAAATGCTGGTTCGTGAGCAAATACCTTAAGCGGCATCCGGAGTATCAGGATTTGGTAAGATAGCTTGAATTACTAGGCATTGGTAAACTATTATGTTCTACCAGCAGTTGAACTGCTGGTAGAACATATTGCGTACAAACTTTATGAGCAAAAATCCTATCAACCTCACCCTCCGCTTTCTACTCGAAATCTTCGCCCTGGTCGCACTCGGCGCCTGGGGCAGAGCCCAATTCCAGAGTGTTCTGGGAATCGTCCTGATGATTCTCATCCCGCTTCTGGCAGCAACTGCCTGGGGCCTCTTCAATGTCAAAGGTGATCCCAGCCGCTCGGGGAAAGCGCCGGTCCCGGTGCCGGGAATTATCCGTCTGGCTTTGGAATTGGTCTTCTTCATCTCGGCCACCTTGGCCCTGCTTACACTTAACTCGACTTATGGTTGGATATTCGGTCTGCTCGTATTGGGGCATTACATTTTTTCGTATGACCGCATCATCTGGCTGCTCGAACGCTAAAACGCCTCACAATCAAGTACAATAGCGGGGATTGCTCCGGCAAAATTCTATTTCCAAAAAGGACATAATATGATGCAAGAAACTGAAGGAATGACATTCCACAACGAGAACGCGATTTCCCGTATTTCCCTGTGGTCCAACATCATCGGTATCACCATTCTGGTCTTTTCCCTGATTGGCTTTGCCAACACCGCTTATTCCATCATCAGTAACTGGAGTCAGGTCGTTTTGAGCCTGCCCTCTTCGATCTTCGAACGCATCGCTGTTTTCGCTTCCCAGGTATTCTTAGAGCCGCTCAAGGGCGTTTTCTATTTCCTGGCTTTGCGTGGCATCTCGCAACTGCTCTACCTGGGCCTCGATCTCTACTATGCCAATGTAGAAGATGAAGATGAGGATGAAGTCGAGGAAACGTTGAGCTAAGTCCGCTATGAACCTGGACGATCTTTCGCATTTCAAGGAACTCGATCCGCAAGACATGCTGGCCCACATCGACGGGCTGCCAGACCAACTCCAGTCTGCATGGGAGTTGGGAAGTAGTCTATCGCTGCCAGCATGGGGTGAGATTCAAACCGTCGTCATCTGCGGGATGGGCGGCTCAGCGATCGGGGCGGACCTCGTAACTGCTGCCGTTATGGATACCTGTCCGCTGCCGATCATCGTCCAGCGCGACTACTGCCTGCCAGCGTTTGCCAAAGGACCGGGAACCCTGGTCATCTGCTCGTCACATTCGGGGGACACCGAAGAGACCCTGGATGC
The DNA here is from genome assembly GCA_050115035.1 of Anaerolineales bacterium. Taxonomy (GTDB): domain Bacteria; phylum Chloroflexota; class Anaerolineae; order Anaerolineales; family Villigracilaceae; genus JAABUE01. The sequence goes on from JASFRG010000092.1 coordinate 15,537, forward strand.
CTTCAATACGGCCGTAAAAAACGAGTGTCGAATATTAGCGGTTTGTACGGGGGGAAAACTGGCCGAAAAAGCCAAAGCTGCGGATGTGCCCGTCTGGTTATTCCAACACAATGGCCAACCGCGCGCGGCGGTCGGCTATTCGTTCGGACTCATTTTAGGTGCATTGAGCAGGCTCGGGCTGGTTCCCGATGCGAGCGAGGACATTGCCGGAGCAGTCAGCGCCATGAAGTCCCAGCAGGAGGCCATAAGGGCCGAGTCGCCCGTATTCCAGAATTCAGCCAAACGTTTGGCCGGTCAATTGATGGGACGCTGGGTGACGGTCTTCGGGGCGGGCGCGTTGGCTCCGGTCGCCCGTCGCTGGAAAGGCCAACTCAACGAGGTAGCCAAGGCGGTTGCCAATTTCGAGTTCATCCCCGAAGCCGACCACAATACGCTGGCCGGAGTGTTGAACCCGCCCGAAGTGATTCCCCCACATGTGATCTCGTTGTTCCTGCACGCGCCGTCCGATCACCCGCGCAACAAACTGCGGATGAAAATCACCCGCAAGACCTACTTGCTCGAGGGCTTGAACTCGGACGGCTACATGGCCAAGGGCGACTCGCCCATCGCGCACATCTGGACGGCACTGCACTTTGGCGATTATGTAGCTTACTATCTGGCGATGGCCTATGGCATGGACCCAACCCCCGTATCCGCGCTGGAGAATTTAAAAGCAGCTTTGAAAGAACATTAGCCTATTGGGGCTGGGAACCCGGCCTCTATTTGCTCAAGGCGGCGTCTCGCCGCCGAGACCAAATAGTGTACTGCGTGGGGTACAACGGCCTAATATTTAATCGACGGGGGGAAATGACGCAAGCGTTATAATCACAGCACTACATTTTCAAGGATAAACTTTATGCATATTTTAGTGACCAATGATGACGGGGTGCAGGCTCCTGGTCTGCTGGCGTTAGCACAGGCGATGAAGGAGCTCGGGAAAGTTACCATTCTAGCCCCCAACCGCAACTGGTCAGGAGCCGGGCACGTTAAAACGCTCGACCATCCGTTGCGCGTGACTGAGACCAAAATCGCTGATGGAACCCCCGCCCTGACGAGCGACGGTGCGCCTTCCGATTGTGTGGCATTAGCCTTGCTGGGCATCGTAGAAAACGTGGACTTGGTCGTCTCGGGAATCAATCCTTACTCGAACATCGGGCACGATGTGACCTACTCCGGGACCGTCACCGCAGCAATGGAGGCTGTCATTGCCGGCGTGCCCGGTCTGGCCTTTTCGCTGGCTTCGCAAGACAATCATTCCGACGGGTTGCCCGATTACGGCCCGGCAGCGCAGGTTGCTGTACAGGTGGCGAAAAAGGTGATGAATGAAGGCCTGCCAGAGAACGTGCTGTTGAACGTCAACGTTCCATATCTGACAGAGTTCAAAGGTTATCACATCACACGCCAGGGACTGCGCGTCTATCGCGATGAGTTGGACAAACGGGTCGACCCACGCGGCAAACCTTATTTCTGGATTGGCGGCGAAGAGCCCACCGGTGTTGACGAACCCGGCACGGACTTCGGTGCACTGCAAGCAGGCTACGTTTCGATCACGCCCTTGCAATTAGACCTGACCGCACGCGAAGCGATGGATAGGTTGAAAAGCTGGAAGTTTTAGATGGCGAAGAAAAATCTGCTTTTGATAGTGGACGGCATTGTCAATGTAGCTTTGGGCGTTTTGTTGATATTCTTCCCCGCCCAGCTCACGGATGCCTTTGATCTGCCAAAAGTAGAGACGTTTTTCTATGTCAATATCCTGGGGGCAGTCTTATTTGGAATTGGGATCGCACTGTTATTAGAACGTTTCGCGAGCAAGAGTGGGGTCACCGGATTGGGGATCGGCGGCGCGATTACCATCAATTTGTGTGGCAGCGGTGTGCTAATCTATTGGTTGCTATTTGGAAATTTGGGACTTTCACAAAGTGGTTTTATATTCCTGTGGAGCATCGCAATCGTTGTTCTGGGTATTGCCATCGCCGAATTGCTAACGAAGTCATGGAAAGAGTAGATCATGAACAAAAAGGCTGCTGATGCTTACTGGCAGGAATTTCTATCTACATTGCCTGAAGATTCGCCCTACCATATCAAAGTCTATGTTGCCGAAGGCTGGGGAGATGGCCCAGAAATGGCCGATGAGTTAGGTGCATTGATTATCAACGGAACCAAAACGGCCACGTGTAGTGCTTTATGGGAATGGGATGCAGAGGGCGAATCGCCTCCAGAAGTGGGAAGGGTGACCATCGTTTTGGATGGGCACGGGGAGCCGATGGGTATCGTCGAGACGACCGAGGTCACCCTTCGCAAGTACAACGAGGTGGAGGCTGATTTTGCCCGCGACGAGGGCGAGGGTGACTTATCCCTGCAATACTGGCGGGAGGCGCACAAGAATTTTTTCTCGCGCACCTTGCCGGAGATTGGGAAAGGATTCAGCAAAGACATGCCGTTGGTATGCGAACGCTTTCGCTTGATCTACAAGTAACGTGGAGGGGCAGATGGCTCAAATGGGTCCACAAACGGAAGAATGCCTGCGCCGGGCTTTCAAAAGCATGAACCGCTTTATGATCTTCATGTGGAAAGCGCGCATGGGACGCCTGATCAACATCTGGCCGGCTGTCTTCGGACGCATCATGGTCATCAAACATGTTGGCCGCAAAAGCGGGTTGACACGTCATGCGCCGGTCAATTATGCTAACGTAGATGGAGAGATCTACTGTGTGGCCGGCTTCGGTTCTATCTCGGACTGGTATCGTAACATCATGGACTTGCCGGACGTGGAACTCTGGCTGCCCGGAGAAAGATTTCCCACCCGCGCCGAAGACGCCTCGGACCGCGCCCAGCGCCTGCCCCTGATCCGAGAAGTTTTGATCGCCTCCGGATTCGCTGCACTCCTATTTGGTGTGAATCCCCGTAAAATGGATGATGCCAAACTTCACGAAATCACTGCCAACTATCGCCTGATCCACTTTGTGCGGAACGGATAATTGTGCACTGTAGATTAGAAAGGACTGACCTATGGGATTTCTCAAAAAATTATTTGGCGGAGGCACTTCTTCCTCAAGCTCTGATTTCTACACCTTCACTGTGAAATGCGACCGCTGTGGTGAGATCATCGAAGGCAAGATCAATATGAGCAATGACCTGAGTCTGGCAGATGAAGGCGGCTACTTTGTCCGCAAGGTGTTGATCGGGAGCCAGCGCTGCTTCCAGCAAATCGAAGCGACCTTCAAATTCGATGCCTCGCGGGGCTTGCAAGAGAAACAAATCAGCGGGGGAACATTCTTAGAATAGAACGTAGACTGCGGACGGTAGACCGACGTGCAATTGCCACGGTCTATCGTCAACGGTCCACCGTCTAACATCAGAGAGGTTTTTATGCGCTTCACATCTTCCTCCAATCAGGATGCCTACTACGCCCAGGTCTGGGATCTGGTGCGACAAGTTCCAAAGGGCAAAGTTGTCACTTATGGGCAGGTCGCCAAGATGCTGCCGCCACCGCAGGGTGTGGAACTCGAGG